>CAZUNT010000110.1:0-23218 GCA_964622215.1 uncultured Caldilineaceae bacterium | reverse complement strand
TCTTAAGCTCGACTTAAACCTGCCTTAAAGACAGCGGAAACCTACTTTTACTATAATTGGTTAAGTTGAGCAGTAAATTCTCTAAACTATTTTAACTCATCAGGAGGAGATTTATGATACGGCGTATTTTCATTCCATTTTTCATCTTAATCCTAATGATACTCACCGCCGGCGCTGTGCCTGCTTTAGCTCAAGGAGGCGACCCACCCCAGAACGACCCGCCGGCAATAACCGACCCATTGGTTCTTTTTACCCGTTACCCGTCCCAGGAGGCGGCTATCGGCGAGAATGTCACCTTTCCGTTAGTTCTGCGAACCGGGACAGCGCCCCAAATTGTCCAACTCGAAGCGAAAGATTTGCCCACTGGCTGGACGGTTACCTTCCGCGGCGGTGGGAAGATTGTTCAGTCGGCCTATGTTGAACCCGGCGCTGACACTCAGGCTGACTTCAGGCTTGATCCACCCAAAGATGTGGCGGCGGGTTCTTATCAGTTTACGGTGGTGGCTCGCGGCGAAAACGAAGTCGAATTGCCCATTCAATTAATCATCAAAGAGAAGCTGCCGCCCAGCTTAAGTTTAGAGGCCGAGTTGCCCACCCTCAGGGGCACGCCCAGTACGACCTTCCGCTATAACGTTACCCTGAAAAATGAGGGCGACGAAGATATGACGGTCAATTTGGCGGGTGAAGCGCCTAAGGGTCTTCAAGTTAACTTCCAGTTAACCGGCCAGGATGTGACCAGCGTTCCCCTGGCGGCTAACGAGTCGAAACGGCTGAGTATCGAAGTGAAACCCTTTCCCGATCTGCCGGCCGGCAGCTATCCGGTGAAGGTATCGGCCCAGGGTGGTGAAGCTCAAGCCACGACCACGCTCACTGCCGAGGTGACCGGCCAGCCTGAGTTGGCCGTCACTGCGCCGGATGGGCGTCTCTCGGCCCAGGCTTATGTGGGTCAGACAACACCGATCAAGCTGGTAGTGCAAAATACCGGCAGCGCGCCGGCGCAAAATATTCAGCTCAGCGCGTCGCAGCCCGCCGGTTGGAAAGTCGAGTTCGACCCGCAGCAGCTTGCCGAAGTCCCCAGCGGCGAGCAGGTTGAGGTGACGGCCAACATTCAGCCGGCCGAGCAAGCCGTGGCCGGTGATTACGTGGTTAGCGTACGCGCCCAGCCGGAAGACGGTCCGACCAAGTCGGCTGAATTCCGTATCACGGTGCTGACTTCGACGATGTGGGGTATAGTCGGGGTTGGCCTGATTGCCATAGCGGTGGCTACCGTTGGCCTGGCAGTGGTGCGCTTTGGTCGCCGCTAACAGAGGAGGAGAGTATGAGTGAAGTCGTCCTCCAAAGTAAAGAGCTAACCAAGAAGTACGGCGACTTTGTGGCCGTAGACGCCCTGAATCTGACCGTACGGCGCGGTGAGGTCTTTGGGCTGCTCGGTCCCAACGGGGCCGGGAAGACCACCACGATCCTGATGCTTTTAGGGCTGACCGAGCCGACGGCAGGTACGGTCGAGGTATTAGGCTTTGACCCATCGCACCGGCCGTTAAGCGTTAAAGCCCGGGTGGGCTACCTGCCCGACCAGGTGGGGTTTTATGATAATCTAACGGCTCAAGAGAATCTAGCTTACATAGCCAAGCTGAATGGCCTACGCCGCGATGAAGCTCGCCGGCGGATGGATGCGGTCCTGGAGCAAATGGGCTTGAGCCATGTAGCCGACAAGCAGGTGAGAACTTTTTCGCGGGGGATGCGCCAGCGGCTAGGTGTGGCCGAGGTGCTTATTAAGCAGCCCCAGCTCATTATTATGGACGAGCCGACCCTGGGGCTTGACCCCGAAGCGGCCCGTGAGTTCCTGGAAACCATCAAGAACCTCAAGGCTAACGACATCACTATTTTGCTCTCATCACATCTGCTGCACCAGGTGCAGGCCGTCTGTGATCGGGTTGGTCTCTTCTACCAGGGCAAGATGGTCCTGGAAGGCACTGTTCCAGAACTGGCCCAACGGGTGCTGGGCGGCGCTTACCGCATTCACCTGGAAGCTGTGAACGGCTCAACCGGTTTTGAAGAAACTTTTCGGCGTCTCAACGGCGTGGTTAAGGTCAACCGTTCCGGCCCCCAAAGCTATGACCTGGAAGCGAGGCAAGACCTGCGGCCCGAAGCGGCGCGCGTTGTGGTCGAAGCAGGCGGTAAATTATTCTCAATGGATATCGAAGCGCTGAGTCTGGACGAGATTTACTCGCGTTACTTCCAGCAGGAGGGAGAACATGGCAGCCCAAGCTAAACCACAAGTTGAGCGCAATCAGGTCAAACAGGATCAGACCAGAGAAGGTTCACCCTGGACCGGTCTCTGGGCTGTCGTAGGCAAGGAAATGGCCGACAACCTGACCAGCGTGAGGATGCTCATTCTGGAACTGCTGACGGTGTTGACGGCTGTCGGGACCGTATACGGGGCTGCTCAGGGTTTGCGCGATGCCGTCGGCCAGGATCAATTCCTCTTCCTCCGTCTCTTCACTACGGCGCGCGAACCGCTGCCGGCTTTTGTCGGCTTCCTGGGCTTCCTTGTGCCGCTCCTGGCCATTGCCCTGGCCTTCGACGCGGTCAACGGTGAGTTCAACCAGCGCACGTTGTCACGAGTGCTGGCTCAGCCCATTTACCGGGATGCGCTGCTGCTGGGCAAGTTCCTGGCCGGGCTGTTTACCCTGGCCCTGGCCCTGACCACCATTTGGCTGCTGATTATGGGCCTGGGTCTCCTGGGCCTGGGCGTGCCCCCCAGCGGCGAAGAAGTGGCCCGCAGCCTGTTGTTTTTGCTGGTGACCATCTTTTATGGCGGCACATGGCTGGCCCTGGCTATGGTCTTCTCCATCCTCTTCCGCCAACCGGCGACGGCGGCTATGGCTTCGATTGCAGTGTGGTTGTTCTTCACTGTCTTTTGGGGAATTTTGGCCAGTATCTTGGCCCAAGTGTTACACCCGGTCCAGCCCGACGACCTGCTGGGAGTGCTGGGCCAGGCGCAACTGGAACTGACCTTGACCCGCCTCTCGCCCAACACCCTCTTTGGGGAAGCGATGATGGCCCTGCTCAATCCGGCGGTGCGTTCGTTGGGGTTGGTGCTGCCCTTCCAGCTTCAAGGAGCCGTCCTGGGCGCGCCGCTGCCGCTCGGCCAGAGTCTCTTGCTCGTTTGGCCGAACCTGACCGGCCTGATCGCCGCGACGATTCTGCTGTTCGCCCTGGGGTACGTGCTGTTTCAGCGGCAAGAAATCCGAGCCTAAAAATAGAGATTGGGGATTATCAATCTCCAATCTCTATTCTTCAATCCCCACCCAGATAATTACTGGTCCAAAACCTCACGCACTTTGCGGATCAAGATCGGGGGCGAGAAAGGCTTTTGCAGGAAAGCAATACCTGGGGCCAGAATCTCATTATAATGGATAATAATGTCATCGGCATAGCCCGATATAAACAGCACCTTCAACTCTGGATACATCTTGCAGAGCCGGTCGGCCAGGGCCTTGCCGCCGAGTCGGGGCATCACCACATCCGTTACCAGGAGTTGAAACATTGGGTTGGCCAGGGTCTCGGTCACCTGCAAGGCTTCCTCGCCGTTAGCCGCTTCCAACACGGTGTAACCCTGGCGGCGTAGCGTGGCGGCAGCCAACTCTCGCACCGCCGATTCGTCTTCTACCAGGAGTATCTTCTCGTTCCCCCGGGGTAGTTCACCCAATGTTTCCTGCTTGGCCGGTTGGCTGATGACTTCTCCGACGACTTGTGGTAAGTAAACTTTGAAACTGGCCCCTTGCCCCCATTCACTGTCAACCTCGATATAGCCGCCGCTTTGCTTGATAATGCCAAAGCAGGTAGCCAGGCCTAAGCCGGTGCCTTTATCGAACTCCTTGGTGGTGAAAAAAGGCTCGAAGAGGCGCGACTTGACTTCAGGGGTGATGCCCATGCCAATATCGCTCACGGTCAGTTGCACATAGTCGCCGGGAATGATTTCCAAATGATGTTGAACGTACTCTTGATCAAGCGTAACATTAGCCGTCTCAATAGTCAGCTTACCACCCTCAGGCATCGCATCACGAGCATTGACGACCAGATTAATTAAAACCTGTTCAAGCTGGTGGGGGTCGGCCTTAACCAACCCCACGTCCGGGGCCAGGAGCGTTACCAGTTCAATGTCCTCGTTAATGAGGCGGCGGAGCATCTTTTCGACGTTCCGAATCAAGTCATTCAAGTTGAGCGTTTTAGGTTCAAAGACCTGACGGCGGGCAAAAGCCAAAAGTTGGCGGGTTAAATAGGCTGCCCGGTCGGTCGTATTATGGATGCCCTGGATATCTTTGTTGGCGGGATGATTGGGGGGCAACGTTTGCATGGCCAGAGCAGCATAGCCCATAATGGCCGTGAGTAGGTTATTAAAATCATGGGCCACCCCGCCGGCCAACCGGCCGATGGCCTCCATTTTTTGGGCCTGGTGGAGTTGCTCCTCCAATTTAGCCTTGACAGCCTCAACTCGCTTGCGTTCTTCAAGTTCCAGCCGGAGTGATTCGTTGGCCTTTTTTAATTCGGCGGTGCGTTCAGCCACAATTATTTCCAGCTCGTCCTTGGCCTGCTGCAACGCTCTTTCCGCTTTCTGGCGCTGCTGGATACTCAGGCGGAGTTCGTTACGTTCATGCCGCAGTCGTAACTCCAGGTGTGCTTCTGTGGTAGCATCAATCGCCGTAATCATAAGGAGGGGGCCAAAGTAAGATACCGGCTCGATCTGCAAATCAAAGTAACGCCCCTGACCATCAGTCGAGGGGCGATAAATTTTGGGGATAAACAGCACTTCATTTTGATTGCGAATTAACCGGTGCAGATCATCCTCCAAGCCTACCAGTTCAGGGAAAAATTGGAGGATTGATTCCCCCACTAAATGACCAAACTCACCGGCAATCCAACGGTGAATCATGACATTATTAGCCAGAACGTTTAAACTCTGATCAACCAAGGCGTATCCCAGGCTATAGTTCCAGGTCGTGGGCAGTCGTTTCAAGAATAAATCCAGGTTATCAGTCATTTTGACACTTTAAGTTAAGTAAAGTAGAATTTGAAGTTGATTATAGCTTGAGTCTCAAAAATCACCGCTGAATTATACCTCTTAGGAAAGAAGTTGCCTAATGGCGTCACTCCAGAAGAAAATTTGTTTGTTGGGCGACTTCGCCGTCGGCAAGACCAGTTTGGTCCGCCGTTTTGTCGAAGGTATCTTTGGAGATGAATATTTAAGTACGGTTGGCGCTAAGGTTGACCGCAAGACCATCCTCATCCAGCCAGATGTAGCCCAACCGGTGGAATTGACAATGTTGATTTGGGACCTGGCCGGCGGTGAGAAATTCGACCGGGTCATCAGCAGTTACTATCGGGGAGCGGCCGGGGCCATCCTGGTGTGCGATCTGACCCGCTCAGAAACATTAAAATTGTTGGCGCGTTATGCCCACGATTTCTGGAACGTCAATCCCCAGGCGACCCTGGTGGTGGTGGGTAACAAGGCTGATTTGGTAGAGCAGCGCGCTATCACCGACGAAGAATTAGCGGCTATAGCTGCCGAGTATCATTCGCCCTGGTTTACCAGCAGCGCTAAAACGGGTGAAAATGTGGCCAAGGTTTTTCATGTCTTAGGGCAAAGGATATTGACCCCGGTTTCCATCTAGCGTTTCAAACCTGTCAGGTCTGCGAGACTTGACAGGTTTTCGGGCAGGTTCTTAATCAAAAACAGGTTCATCAGTTGAGGAAAGGAGATTATATCAATGGCGACTAATTCCGGCCCTTCTACACCGGTCCCCCAGGCAAATTTAAGTACCTCTCCGCCTCCTTCACCAGATATTCCCGTGGCGGACAAACCTCTTGCCCCTGTAAAAGATTCAGCCAAACCTCCCAAAGCTCAAGATGAGCTGGAACGGGTGCGCGAACTGATCCTCGGCTCCGAGTCGATCCAGCAGCGGTTTGGTAAAGCTGAAGTTGACCGCATCCGCGAGATTATCTTCGGAACGCACATGCAGGACTACGAGCGGCGTTTTACGGATTTACGCCGCGAGATGGAACGTGTCCTGGCCGAGTTACGGCTGGCCCAAGATAACGCTCACCATTTCGAGCAGATTCAGACGAAACGGCTTGAAGACCTGGAAACCGAAATCCGCCAGGAAAATACCGAACTCCGGCGTGAAGTGAATCGCCTGCGCGCCCAGGAAGCCATGCTGCAACAACTCCTCACCCAGGTCCGGCAGCAGGAGATATTGAGCCAGGGCACGGCCACCAACACCAAAGAGTTGGGTAATGTGCTGGGTCAGCAAGAACGTGACCACCGGGCGCTCAAGACCGCCGTCAACGAGCAGCGCGATCTACATGAACGCAAACTGGATACGGTCAGGCGAGAAGTTCGCCAGGGGCTAGAGGATCTGCGGACCGAATTGCGCCGGTTGGTGGATCGCCTGGACGACCAGAAGACCGATCGCAAAGCTTTGGCCGCCATGCTCATCGAGGTTGCGGCCCGGTTGGAAACAGGCAGCAATGTCACCGGCCTGTTGGGGGAATTGCCCGGCTCTGCCCGAGAATAAGCTATGCCGGCCAACCAGGACTCCACCGACCAAATTGACGAACTGCGCAAAGTCTTACTCAAACCCGAAATCCTGGTCGACAAAATCAGCCCGGTTATCGCGGACATCCTGGAAGAGGAGATCAGCAACTCGCAAGACAAAATCGCCCAGGCCATTGCCCCGATCATGGGTGAAGCCCTGCGCCGCCAGATCTACCAGGCTCGCGAGGATATTATTGATGCCCTCTACCCGGTCATCGGCCAGACGATCAACAAGGCCGTCTCCGAAGCTATCCGTGATCTGGCCCGAAATGTCGATGCCCAGGTGCGCCAGGGGTTTCGTCCCCAAAACACCTGGCGGCGCTGGCAGGCGAGACTACGCGGCGTTTCGGCAGACGAGTACAGATTACGCGAGTCATTGCCTTTTGCCGTCCATGAAATTTTTCTTATCCACCGCGAGTCCGGGCTGCTGATCCATCACCTCTCCAGCGACCCGGTGGCGCGGCCCAATCGTGACCTGGTCAGCGGCATGTTGACCGCCATCCGCGACTTCGCCCGCGAAGCTTTTGGCCGGGACGAAAGTGGGGAATTGGGGGCGATTGCCTATGAGTCGCAAAACATCCTCCTGGAAGCAGGGGGGGCCGCCTATCTGGCGGTTGTCATCGACGGGGTCGAGCCGTCCGGCTTCCGCGAGGAGATGCGCAAGAGTTTGATTGCCCTGCACGAGCGGCATTATGACAGCCTGAAAAAGTATGACGGCAGCGATGAGAAGTTGCCGCAGACGGCTCAGCGGATCCTGAGCGCGACCCTGCTTAATCGGTCAACCGCTGCCCCGGCCAAACCGCTCTCGTTATCGCAGCGCCTCATCATGGCCGGCCTGGTGTTATTGGTGGTGCTGCCGCCGCTATTACTCTGTGGCTGGTGGGTCTGGCGGGTTGAACACACCTTGGCCATGCTGGCCATGCCATCGCCAACCTTGACCCCTACGCCGACGCCGACGTTTACGCTTACCCCTACCTCCACCTGGACCCCGACCCCTACGGCCACGCCTACATCCACCTCTACCGCCACCCCCACGCCGACGCCGACGTTTACCGTTACCCCCACGCCGACGCCTACTTTCACCCTCACGCCTCGTCCTACCCGCACCCCCACCCCCACCCCATCCCCGTTTACCGGGGTCATGCTGGGCAATGTTTTCTTGCGCGCTATCCCGGCCGATGAAGCTCAAAATACCGGCCTGGTAGCTCCCCTGGGCGCTCCCGTGGAAGTGCTGGCTCAATATGGAGATTGGTACCGGGTGCGCATCCGGCTGCCTGATAAACCGGAGGTCGAAATTGTAGGCTGGGTCCTGACTCGCTGGGTCACTCTACTCGAACCCGTTCCACCGGCCTTAATTACGCCGACGGCAACACCATAAACCGGCATTTTACATGAAGTTACCCGACTTTATTCAGACTGCCTTAGCCGCCCTAAAAACGAGTTATGCCCTGGTAGACCAGGCCGGGCAGATTGTCGACCATGATCCGCTCTTCCCGGCCTGGGTGATGGGACAACCCGATAACTTGGTGGGTACGGCTTCTTTGGTGGACCTACTGCCTGAACTGGTTGGCCAGGAAGAGGCGCTTGAACGGGTGCGCCGGGGAGACCTACCGTTCCTACGCTTGGAGAATATCAACCGCCCGGAGCCGGCCGGTTTTACCCGCTACCTGACCCTGACCGTAATAACCCTTCAGCCAAATTCTACCACTACCCTGGCTGTGTTCGTCACCGATGTGACCGAGCAGGGCCAATATGTCCAACAGTTAATGCAGAGCCGCAACGAATTGCAGTTGGCCCGGCATAAATTAGCCAAACTGAATGACCAGTTGGATTACTTGCTGCATCATTACCTCTCCCCGGAAGTGGCTGCTGCCCTGCTTGAGGGAAAAATGCGCCCGGAGGTGGGGGGTGAATTGCGTCAAACCTCCCTTCTATTTGCCGACGTGCGGAATTTTACTTCTCTGGCCGAGAAGTTATCACCCAAGCGTATGGTCCAGATCCTTAACGACTATCTGAATATTATCGCCGAGGTTACTGATGAGGTGGATGGCACCATCAGCCAGTTTCAGGGGGACAGGGTGATGGTTATGTTCAACGCGCCCCTCGATCAACCGGATCACGCCCGGCGAGCCGTACAAGCCGGCATAACCTTGCAACAAGTGGTCGCTGCCTACCGGCTGCAGCGGCCCCCGGAGGAACCCCGCCTCCACTTCGGCGTGGGTATCCATACCGGTCCGGCCTTGCTCGGCAATATCGGCCCATTCCGGCGCCTCACCTACACGGCCAGCGGTAACACGGTCAACCTGGCGGCGCGAATCACGGCAGCCGTTCCCACCGATGAAGTTTGGTTAAGCCAGGCGACTTATGAACACCTCCAGGGGGCTATCGCCGTTGAGCCACTCCCTCCCCTGACCTTTAAGGGCAAGAGCGACTCCATCCCTCTTTTCCGGGTGTGTTTATAAATTTTTCCGGTCAAGTTCATCTAAATCTTGCACTTGTAGGGTCAGCGCATCAATTGAGACTTGAATCTCCCGCAGCGACAACCCTAGCGAAATGAGCAACAAGATCAGGCTGATGCCAAAAACCCACGTGCCCAGCAGCGGTTGCCCGGCAAAGAGCAAAAACATACACAAAACGCAGCCAAAGAAACTGGCCACGCCAAAGATTTGCATATTACGGATGATGACAATCCGGTAGCGCAAGTTGGCCAATTGGCCTTTGATGCGAGGGTGCGGCTCCGTTTTGTAGCGAGCATAAAGCTCGCGCATCAACGAGGCCAGGGCCAGAAAACGACCGGAGTAGGCCAGCAGCAACAGCGAAATGGCCGGGAAGAGTAAGGCGGGGGTAGTCAAAGTTAGTTCCATAAGATATGTCTCCCAAATCGGTTTTGACCCAACTAATTGACGAGAATTTACCTGATGTTTATCAACGCACCAGGTAAATTACGGCGACCACCACGCCAATCACCACCACAATCCAGCGGAGGTGAGCCGGTTTAATTCGACCGGCCAGCCGGCCGCCCAGGACTCCCCCTAGCAGCGCTCCTACCGCCATCACCAGCACCGCCGACCAAACCACCTGCCCCGAAAACAAAAAGAAGAGAGCGGCCGCAATGTTGACGCCAAAGGCGATGGCTTGTTTCAGGGCGTTGAGCCGGGTCAGAGAATCATCCAGGGTCAGACCCAGCACGGCCAGCACAATCACACTCAACCCGGCCCCAAAATAACCGCCATAGATCGCGGCCAAGCCGACCGGCAGAATAGCCCACTTCTCGGACGCCATCGTTGCCTCGCTATGGCCGGAACGCCGCACCAGCCAGGCTCGCACTGGGTCCTGGACCGCCAGCAAGCCCGAAGCCAGCAGAATGAGGAATGGAACCAGGGCGCGAAAGAGCCGTTCTCCCGTGTTCAACAAGAGGATACCGCCGATGATCCCGCCGATGACAGCCGCCGGTAAAACCAGCCAGACCCGCCGTCTTTGTCCCTGCAAGTCTTTCGACTGGGCCAGCGTCGCGCCCAGGTAGCCGGGGCAAAGCGCCACCGTGTTGGTCACATTAGCCGCGATGGCCGGGACTCCCACTGCCGTAAGCATCGGAAAGGTAATCAATGTGCCGCCGCCCGCCAGGGCATTCACCATCCCGGCGGCTACGGCGGCCAAGCCTACCAGCACAAAATCAAATCCGCTTAACATAGGGTCGGATAATACTGCAATATCCGGTAAAAAGCGAAATGACTACTTTCTACTCGTGATGCACACAAATTCTCTATGCTTATCTGAAGAAAATCTCGTCTGAATTTCTGTAAATCCACATGTAGCCAACATGGCTTGAATTTCATCAACTTCATACAAACCGATATATCTGGCAAAACTTCTCTTCTGCAAAGATGCTTTGCAGGTAAAACATATAACCACAGCGCCTCCCTGGATCAGCACCCGTTCAAACTCGGCCAGAGCGCGCCGGACATCCTGCCAGTAGAAAATCGAGTTTACACTACACACTTTGCCGAAGTGCTCGGAAGGATAAGGCAGCGACTCTGCCCGCCCACACTTGAGGTCAAGTTTACCCTCTTGCACCAGGGGGCGATAGCGGTTTTGGCAGAGATTCACCAGCGCCGGTGAGATGTCAACCCCGGCCAGGAAACCCTGGGTAACGACGGCAGACATCCGGCCCAACAAATAGCCCCCGCCGAAGCCGACTTCCAGCACCCGGTCAGCCGGATTCAAAGCCAGGCTAGCCAAAGCCAGATCATTCAAAGCGGCGTTTCGTTTGTTCCATAAAGGGCCTGCGAGCTTGGCGATCACCCCAGACGGATTGCTCAGTTGTTGGACGAGTAATTTGGCTAGAATCAACGGTCATCCTCCTGTGGACTTATCCCACTGTTTGTTATACTTTACAGTTTTTCGGCTGATCGGGCAACAACCCTTTGAGGCTCTCTAAGGGTCACTCACGGGTGCGTCCAATTTTTTGGTAACAGACCCTAAAGGTTTTCAAAACCTTTAGGGTCTCTATCTGGACAGACCCGTCACTCACCATTGTATTCAAAAACTACTGAGATAGTGCTATAATATGGAATGGTGAAAAGATGATAAAATGGGGTACTCAATTTTTTAAGAATGATTAGGAGAAACAGGTAATTTGAAGAATTTCATCACCTTTCTCTTGATTCTTTTTGTTTTGGCGACTCTGCTGCGGATTGATTTTTTCTTCTCCATTCTCTACCTCTTTGTCGGCGTTTACCTCTTGTCACATTTCTGGTCGCAGCACATCATCAAGCGCCTCCACCTTAGCCGCACTCTGCCTTCACGCGCTTTTCTGGGCGATCAAATCAGCGTGACGCTAACAGTGGAAAACCGCGGCTATCTGCCTGTGCCCTGGCTACTGCTCAAAGAAACCCTGCCGATAGCCTTAGTCAGTCCGCCCTTCTGGCAAGAAGTGATTACCCTGGACGGTAAAGCCACTTACAACCGCCACTACACGGTCATAGCTCGCCAGCGTGGTTACCACCCGATTGGCCCCTTGACTCTGCAAAGCGGCGATTTACTGGGTCTCAAGCATGATTTGAACGCCAGCTTTGGGCCGGATTATCTTATCGTTTATCCCAAAATTGTACCCATTGCTCACTTAAATTTGCCCACCCACAGCCCCCATGTCGTTCTGCCCACACCCGTGCCTCTGTTTCAAGACCCGGCCCGAATCACCGGCGTACGCGCTTACCATCCGTGTGACAACCCCCGTCACATCCACTGGACGGCCAGCGCAGCCAGCAACCAACTCCTGGTCAAACAATTCCAGCCGGCCATTGCCCGCGACAGCGCCATCTTCCTCAACCTTGACCGGGCCGATTATGCCTCCCGGGGCTATCCCAACCTGGCCATCGAGTTGGCCGTTACGGTGGCAGCTTCCCTGGCTAACCACATTCTCAGCTTTGAAAAACTGCCCGTTGGTTTGATCGCCACCGCCAACGATCCTTTGACGGAAAGCCGGCAAAATTTCAGGCTTTTGCCTCGCCCAGGCCGCGACCAACTGCTCCAAATTTTGGAGATACTGGCCCGCGTCCAGGCCACTCAGGAGACCTATTTTCTGGCCAGGGTTCGCCAGGAGATGGTCTATTTATCCTGGGGGACGACAGTTATCCTCATCACCAGCGCCGAGTCGGCGGAATTGCTAGAAACGCTGCTGCTGCTCAAACGGTCTGGCTTCCGGCCGGCGCTGGTTTTGATCCAGCCGCCGTCACGCCGCCAGGCAGGGGAAACCGAACAAACTCGGGGGCTGGGTATTCCTGTTTTTAGGATACGGCGCGAACGGGAGATAGAAGCGTGGGTAAGAGATTCATAACCAAGAAGTTAGAAAAAGGGCTGCGGGGTCGTTTTGGCTCCTACATGGTTTACGGCGATAAAGATCGGATTGTCGGCCCCATCCAGGAGGAGCAGCTACTCCCCATCGAGCACAACCCCTGGGCGGATAACTTCTTCCGCCCGCTGCTGCTGACAATTATGATCATGTGCTTCAACCTGGCCCTGGTCAACCTGGCGCGCAGCATTAACCCGGCCTGGAATGGCCTTTATTTTTTGCTCGGCATGCTGCTGACTACGGTCGAGTCTATTTACTCGCACCGGGTGCTCGGCTTTTATCGTTCACGGGGCATCTCCTTAATGCGCTATCGTCTGGCGGAGCTGGTGATACTCGTTTTGGTCCTCAAAATTCTCAGTTTTGGGGGCAAACCGATCGGCCAGATTGGGGCCGAGCTACAAATTTTGTGGCAGAATCCAGGCCACTTCATCAATTTTGAATTTTATATTCTGCTCATGCTGGCGGCGGTGGCCTGGCTGGCGGCCAGCCAAACGATAGCCGATTTTGACGCCGTAGGGGACCCTTACGCCTTTCGTTTCGATAACACCAGCCCCCTGAATGCCCTGGCCTCGCGCTTCTTTTGGGGCGGGGCGCTGATCATGTTGATTTCGGGCGTGACCCAGTGGGTAAATCGGGCAGGCTGGGACAGTCTGGTTGATTGGCGGCGGCCCAGTATCGAGGGGATTATTGCCAACGTGCTGATCTATTTTACCCT
Source organism: uncultured Caldilineaceae bacterium (assembly GCA_964622215.1). Lineage (GTDB taxonomy): Bacteria > Chloroflexota > Anaerolineae > 4572-78 > J111 > DSQQ01. Next base: position 10,054 of record CAZUNT010000110.1, on the reverse strand, counting down.
GGGCCTGGCCCTCTTGAGCCAGGCCCGCCTGACCGGTCTGATTATCCGCTGGCGCATACAAAACATCAACGTCGCTCCCAACCTGGTCAAACAGTGGGCCAAATATGGTCTGCTGTTTCTGGGCTTGCTGCTGCTGATTGATTGGGTCCTGCCCACCCGCTATACCCTGGGATTTTTGACCAGCGCCGGGATTGTGGTTCAATTTTTGTTTTTTATCTTGATCCTTCTCTGGCAGTTGCTCGTGGCCCTGCTCGTCTTTCCGCTGGTCTGGCTGATGACGCTGCTCCAGGGCCAGGCTCCGCCAGAGGGATTGATGGGTCCACCGGAAATACCTACCTGGCCTGAACCGCCGGTAACCGACCAACCAACGCTGCCCTGGTTGGAGGCGCTGCGCTCGCTGGGGTTTTGGCTTTTAATCGGGGCCATTGCCTGGTACTTCCTCAAAATTTATCTCAACGATCACCCGGAAGTGCTCCAAACAGCCAAAAGGTTCAAGCTCACGGCTGTTCTCGCCCGCCTGTGGGCCAGCCTATGGCAGCGCTTCACCATCCTGGCCCGTGCCGGGCGGAAGTTGATTCCGTCCAGAGCCGCCTTATTCGGCCGGGTTAAAGACCGGGCTGCTCTGAGTAAATATTCGGGCTGGGCCGGCCTGAGGAGGCTATCACCCCGCGAGCGTATCCTGTATTACTATCTCAACATCCTCCACCGGGCCGAGCAGCACGGCCTGGCCCGCCGCAAAGATCAGACCCCCTACGAGTACGAGCCTGAGTTAAGCCAGACCGTGCCGGAGGCCGAGCCGGCTGTTAATTTACTGACCCAAGCCTTTGTTCAGGCTCGCTACAGCCGGGAGTCTTTTGAAGAAACCCAGGCCAAGCGGGCCAAGGGGTTATGGCAGCGAGTCCGTCAGGAATTACGGAGCTTGAGGGGTAAAGCGGATCAATGAACCGCCGGCCGGGCCAAGCCCCAGTCGTCGCTGGAGCCGATGCCGGTCAGAACCGGGCGTTCGTGGCTGCCGTCCACAGCCAGCGCCGAGATTTGCCAGCCGCCGAAGACATCGGTGCGGAAGTAAATTTCCAGGCTGTCCGGGCTGAATACCGGGGTGGTATCCGTGCCGAGGCGATTAGTCAAGCGCACGATGTCATCACTCACCGGGTGGAGACGGTAGATTTCCCAATCACCGTGGCGCGAGCGAGAGGCAAAGACGATGTATCCACCATTGGCAGACCAGCTAGGGTAACTATCGGTACTGTCGTTGGTTAGGCGTTGGCCGCCGCTGCCATCGAAACCCACCCGCCACAAGCCACACTCCGGCAAACAAGATTTGATGACCACTTCCTGGCTGTTGGGGCTCCAGGCCGGCTGCTCCCCGGCAAAGCGGTTGAGTTCCTTACCATCTCTGGCATCAATAACAAAAATCTGGTGCGTCACTCCGGGTGGGCCAACCTCAAGGGCCAGTTTAGTCCCATCAGGCGACCAGTTGCTGTTGTTGACGTGGTCAATTTGAAAGAGCAGGGCTACACTGCCGGACGATACCCCCATCAACCAAATTCCACTCCCCCGGCTGTAAATGCCCCCCAGGCTATTGATACTTGGCTCACCGTAAAAGGCTATTTGAGCGCCATCGGGAGACCAGGCAGGAGCGCCGGCAAAGCGGTGCAAATCGCCATTAATCACCTGTCCGGTTGACGAAACAAGTCCCAAACTGTGGCTCTGGCCGTTACTCTGAACGTAAACCACCGTGGCCGGTTTGGGCGTAGAAGTGGGGGTGATGGTAGGCAGGGGGGTTGGCGTAGGGGCGGGGGTATCCGTAGCAGTCTGAAGTGGCGCAGCCGGTTGGATAACTGCGGGCGTAGAGGTGGAGGAAGCCAGCGGCGTGGGCGTTGGCGTAGGGGTGGCGGTGGGCGTGGGGGTAGAAGTCGGTGTGAACGTTGGGGTGGGAGTAGGGGTAGGCGTACTGGTAGGCGTAGGCAGCAGCGCCACCAGTTCCGGCCATAAGCTACCCTGGTGCATCGCCACGTCATACAGGCGCGGGTTGTTGCCGACCAATTTGGCAATACGCTCCTGGCGGCTGCGGCTAAGAGTGAGGGTGGTTTCAAAATCGACCAGCGCCGGTTCCACTTGGCCGAGTTCCTGGTAAGCCAGGCCTCGGTCATAATAAACTCCGGCATTACGATCATTCAGCTTAATCACCACCCCATAGACCGTCGCGGCTTGCTCATAATCCTTCTGGTTAAAAAACTCGCGGCCTAACAGCCATTGCTCAATCTCCGTGGCCAAACTAGCGGCCCGCACATCTTCAACCTGTTTGAGCGGCTCGGCCATAGCCGCCAGCAGCGTATTGTCACGCTCGTTATTGTCCAGGTCGGCGTACAGGCGCCGGACGACAGTAACCAACTGCGAGCCGACGGTGAGCGGATTGACCGATTTAAACAGGGCTGATCGCTCCTCAGAGGAGAGATCCTTGTAAAATAACTGCTCAGCCTGTTGGGCATACTCCTCAGATAGATCAAACAGACCGGCCAGGCTTTTGATTCGTTCGTTCGAGTCGGTCGAGCTTCTAAAGGTGTCGGTGTAAATTTGAGCCTGCTCGGTGATGGCCCGCTGCCGCTGCTGATAAATCAAAAAGCCAATCGCTACGGCAAGGGAGATGATTAATACCAAAATAGTGAGGATGGCTAGCCGGGGCCGGTCAACCGGCCGGTTGGCCTTGATCCACTCCTGGTTAAAAACGCGCCGGTAAATCTCGTTGCGTACCTTGAGAGTGTTATCCTCAACCCGGACCAGGCCAACCAGTTTTAATTGATTCTGGTCCAGCGAGCGATCATCCTCTGGAACCGTCTTGCCGTTGTAAACCTGGCGATAGAGGGTCAGCAACCGCCGCCGGTCCTGGGTAGTTGCCTGGCCGATATTGTCCCGCACAAATTGCAAGTTGGTTTCTTTGCGGGCTTCTTTAGACAGGAACAGCTTTTCCACCAATTCGTCGACCCGGTCGTTGCTCCACAAGCCATCTTCTGTTTCGACCGCGCTCAGGCATAATTTCTGAGTCAGATAGGGATGGCCGTGTGTCCAGAAGAAAATACGGTCAAAAACGGTCTCGGCCTCGTTAGGATAGGCTGCTTTTAAACCATGTTGCAACACCTGAGCGTCCGTGCGGCTAAAATCGCCCAGGTCAATCCCCTGGCCGATATTAAAGGGGGTACGGCTGCGATCTTTAATCAAATCGGCGGGGGTGGCTACGCCGAGCAGGACAAAGGTCAACCGTTCAAAGGCGGGGTCGGTGGCCCGCGCATTGTAGACGAAACGGATGGCGGCAAAAAAATCGTCGGAAAAGGGCAGGTTCAGGGTGGTATCAATCTCGTCCATAAAGATGACGACCTGCCCTTCGATCTCGTGCAGTAAAACGTCGCGCAAAAAGTCGGTGAAACGCTGCACATAGCCGAGGGCCATTCGTTCCTGCCACCAGCTTTCCAAATCGACCGAAAGCTTCAGGTTTCGTTTGAGTTGGGTCAGCAGCCCCAGATACCACTGCTCCACGCTCACATCCGTGCCGATTTTGGTCAAATCGATGATGACGGAATGGACTCCATGCCCTCGCAGGCGCCGGGCGGTACGAATCATCAGACTGGATTTGCCCATCTGCCGGGCGGTGAGCACATAGCAAAATTCGCCGGTGCGGGCCAGGTTGAACAATTCCATATCGGCGGGCCGCTCGACGTAAGAAGGAGAATCGGGGCGCAGGGTACCCCCGGCGACAAAAAAATCAGAAGCTTCGATCTCAGCGGAACCGGTCATAGCTTGTCCTTGAAATAGCGGCGATACAGGTCGCAGCGACAGGTGTAGACGTCGCCGCTGCCCTTGACCAACCCGGCCTGTAATAAGCGGAACAAAGCGGACTCGTCCTGGCAGTGGTTCAACTCAATGACCTGCCGTAAGGCGTCGCGCAATTCCGGCTCGTTGCGCAGCAGCCACTGCTGGCGGCGGAGATGATCGCCAAAAAGGCCGTGATCGTGGACGGCGGCATGAGCCAGACTTTTCCAACTCATTCGTTCAGTGACCATCGTGTACAACGCCTTGCGGGTGAGATAAGGGTGACCGCCTAGCAGGAGCATAAACTGGGGCAGGTCTGTCTCGGTTACCGGCGCGTCGTGGCGTCCGTTCAAATCGTGTACCTGGGCTTCGTCAAAATCCTCCAAATATATTTTGAGGCCCACATTGAAAGGAGATTGGTTCACATCGTCAATGAGCAGGTAGGGTTCGGTGGAAATCACCATCACCAAGTTGATTCGGTCCCACTGTTCATCTAAAGCCCGGCTGTTGTGCCAGGAGCGCAGCAGGGCAAAAAAGTCGTTGTGAAAGGAGGTTTGCAACAGGCGATCCACCTCGTCCAGGGCCAGGACGAAGGATGTTTCGCAGGCCGGTAAGATATAATCTTCCAACAGGTAAGTGAGTTTATCTTGCGGCCCCAGCGAGCCGCGCCAGAAGCGCTCCACTTCGGCCACATCCAGTTGCAATTTGCGCACCATCAGTTCGGCCAGGTCACGCAAAAAAAGGTCCGGTGAGGCCAGGCGGTCGCCATCCACACGCTGGAGGTCCAAATGAACGACTTTGGCCCCGCTCTGGCGGGCATTATGCACGCCTCGCACCAGCAGCGAACTTTTTCCGGTCTGGCGGGAAGCTCGAATGGTAGTTGTCGAACCGGTTTTCATCACCTCTCGCTTCAACAGAGCATCGGCGTGGCGCTCGATATAAAATTTGTCCCGTAGTTTGACCACCCCGCCCGGCGCCTCGAGCGATTCCAGCAAACGCGGATCAAACTCCGGCAGTGGGGGATGCAATTCTTCAGAATTAGAGATAATCCCCCCATCTTCAGACAGGGAAACCTCACTCGACACAGGCTGGAACGAAAGGGAACGGTGTGGCAGCGATTGACCGGTTACTGCCGCTAAAATTTCCCGGCCAATCCGGGAATTATCGGCCGGGCTGCGCCAGATGACATATTGTAAGGGGTCTAAAAAGGCGTCAATGGAATAGGGCAGCAAACCCTCGTAAGCCACCCGGACCGGCAAGGTGTGGGGATGTTTTTGCAAGCGGCGGTATTCATAAGCCCGCCGGATTTCGGCCTGAACCATTTCGCTGGTAGCCGACTCTCGGGACAGCAAAACGACTAAAAAATCACTGGCCCTGATCTGCCGGTCGATCTCGGCCAGCCAATCATCGCCGGTACGTAGGGTACGGTCAACAAAAACTGAGTGTCCACGTTGGGTAAGAAATTCATATAAATAAGCGGCCAGTTGTTGGTCAGGGTCACTCGTACGTTTATAAGAGATAAAGACCCGCGCGGCTGCCTGCGCCGACGTTTTAGACATACTCATTGAGTCGGCGCACAGTTGTACCCGTAAAGCCTCGGCCAGTTCGCTCGCCCGCTGAAACCGCTGGTTGGGGTCTTTGGCTAAAGCTTTGAGGATAATTTCCTCAACCTCGGTCGGCAAATCAGGCCGGAGGCGGCGCGGCGAGGGGATTGGTTCATAAATATGTTTGAAGAGGATGCCCATCGGCGTATCGGCATCAAAGGGAACCTGCCCTACCACCATTTCAAACAGGACAACGCCGAGCGAATAAATATCAGCCCGGTGATCGATGGGTTGGCCCTGGGCCTGCTCAGGAGCAAGATAGGTGGGCGTGCCGACAATCGCGCCGGAGCCGGTCAAATCCTGGCTGCCTTCCAGAATTTTGGCCAGGCCAAAATCGGCCAGCAACAGCCAATCATCCTCCAGCAGAATATTGCTGGGCTTCACATCTCGATGCACCAGCCCGCAGTCGTGAGCATGGTCCAGGGCGCTGGCCATTTGTGTAACCAAGTGGCAGATGGTCATCAGGTCCATCGGCTGGCCTAGCAAATCCCGAAGAGTGCGGCCTTTGACATATTTCATCACGAAATAGCTAAGATCGCCTTCCAGACCTACGTCATAAATAGGGAGAATGTTAGGATGGCTAAGGTGGGCGACTGCTTTGGCTTCCAGAGTAAAACGTTCTTTGAAGCCGGGTGTGAGGGCATGGTGGGCCGGCAAAACTTTGACAGCGACGAAACGATCAAGTCCAGGCTGGTAGGCTTTATAAACTGTGGCCATACCACCTACACCGATCTGTTCCACAATCCGATATTGGCCGAGAATTTGGCCAATCAGGTCCATGCGCTGTTACTCTCTCAAGAAAATAGACCGTCGACCTTTGAAAGGAATTTTCATCATTGGTGGGGTGAACACTGGTAGGAAATGTGGCAGACCAGGCAATACCAGACGTAGATTGGAATGGATTTGTGAGTTACCAGGTGGGAAATGTTAACATCATTATAATCTATGCTGGGGTATTTGCAATAGGGGCAAAAGTCCCGGTAACGATCTACCGAGTCCAACTCATACGTTCTTCGGCCCAGGTATTCACGTCAATCGTGCCGCGTTGGGGGTCGAGGTCGAACCACTTCTGTTTCTGCCGGTCGCTTAGGGTGATAGTCCAGACGGCCCAATTGCCGGATTCATTGGATACATAAGCCACACTCCGGCCATCCGGGGCCAGGGCGGGCAAACCATCCTGGCTGTTATTGTCGGTCAGTTTGAGGGATTGCTCGCCGTTCAAAGAGAGCAGATAAATCTCCCAGTCGCCATCTTCAGCCAGCATGTACGTGAGCCAGCCCTGCCTGGCATCCATTGGCACACCAGCGTTAGAGGTTAGCCGTACCGGATTAAGTCCATCGACATCCATAACCCAGATGCCACACTCACCGGATTGCCCGCTCCAATCGGCGCAGCCCTGGAAAACCAGCCGGTTGTCATCAGACCAAAGGATATTATTGGCTATCAGGTTTATATTGTTGACCTGAACCTGGCTGTAATCGGCTTCTGACATAGCCACCTGGCTGTACTGACGATATAAGTATCGGCCAGAGTTTAGGTCAACAAACATGATTTCAGCGCCATCAAGCGACCAGACGGGCCAGTAGGCATCACCTCGATCATTAAGCGGCGCAGGCGCCTGACCTTGACCATCAGTGACGAAGATACCCCGCAAAGCACCGGTTGAGGTTCCGTTGACGACAATGGCTTGACCATCACGCCGGAACATGGGTTGGCGGGCATTGCCCAAGCTAACCGGGGCTGGACCGTTCATACCCGCACCGTCAAAGCCGGTCACATAAACCTTAAATTCAGGGCCTAATTTAACCGGGATAGCTAAGATGCCACGGATCGAGGCCACGGACAGGGGGGATGGCGTGGCCGGTTCCGTGGTGGCTATTGGCGTTTGAGGCGCAGGGTTGGGTGTGGCGATAGGTGTAGTCGGAAATGGGACGACTGTAACGGCGTTGGTAGGGGTATGGCTGTTGTTACTCACAGCCGGGGAGGTTTGAACGGGAGTAGTTTCACCTGGCGCCAGGCCATTTCTGCTGCCGGTGAATAAGATAAATCCTCCAACCAACAATAACAGCAATACAAGCGCCACAACGGCCATGCCAACCTTAGAAACAGGCGCCGCCGACTCGGGCGTCGATGTAGATGAGGCCTCCGCCGAAATTACTTGCCGGTTCAGCGCCGATACTGCCGCCGCCGCATGAGCCGTTACCTCATCAGCAGAGAGCCGAGCTGTGGCGGAAGGGTTTCTTGCCGGAAGTTCTGGTCGGTTTAAGGCAGCCACTTGAGTAACAGGTATCAGGGCAGAGCGGGTTGCGGCTATCTCTATAGCCTCGCGCAGCGCAGTAGCCATGTCAGTGGCGCAATGATAACGGTCTGCCGGTTTTTTGGCTATACCCTTAAGAATAACCTGTTCTATACCCTCTGACAAGTTGGGCTGGAAGTGACGGGGCGCAGGCGGCAATTCGTAAACATGCTTAAAAATGACTTTCATCGGGGTGGTGTCTTCAAAGGGCGCTCGCCCAACCACCATTTCGTAGAGCACAACACCCAGCGAATAGATATCGGAATGGTGATCCAGCGGCTCGCCTTCGGCCTGTTCTGGGGAAACATAGACCGGCGTGCCAAAAACATGGCCCGAACTGGTGATGACCGTCGCCTGCTCGGTAATTTTGGCTACACCAAAATCGGCCAGCAGCAGCCAATCTCCTTCTAGCAGCATGTTGGCCGGCTTAATGTCGCGATGCAAAATCCCCCGGTTGTGGGCATGGTCGAGCGCCCCAGCCGCCTGGTCCAGAAAGTGGCAGACCCGATCCAGTTTCATCGGGCGACCCATCACATCGCTCAGGGTGCGGCCGGGCACATATTTCATGACAAAATAGCTAAGATCCTCTTCCAAACCAAAATCATAGATAGGTAGAATGTTGGGATGGCTCAGTTGGGCCACAGCCCTGGCCTCGAGGATGAATCTTTCTTTGTAACCAGGGGTGAGGGCATGTTGCGCGGGTAAAACCTTGACGGCCACGTAGCGGTCAAGGCTGGATTGATAAGCTTTGTAGACGCTGGCCATACCACCAGCGCCGATAAATTCAACGATGCGATACTGGCCAAGTGTTCGTCCAATCAGGTCCACAGGTTAGCTACTTTCCTTGATAGAAATCCCAGTTCAGTTATTATAATTCCAGGTCCTAACTTTACCAAGCTGAATATTTGGGCATGGCGAACAAGGCTTGAGCTGCGGGAGATACGATTTCGGGGCTGTTGGGGTCAGGCCGGAGGATGGAGTAACCGGTAGCAGGATGGCAGCGACCATAACGGCCACTAACGGCAAAATCGTAAACCACGAACATCGGCCCCATCCAGGGCCAGTTTTGCTGGGCGTACTGAAAAGCGCCCACCAAATAATCGGCCTGCTGCTGGGCAGTGACCTGCCACTTGGTATGCTCGCCAAAATCGCAGGTGGGCACCCCGGCCAACCAGCTAAATTCGGTGGCCCAGATAGGCGTGCCGGCGTCGCCATATTTTTCCATAATGACCCGTTGGGCTTCCGGCTTGCGGAAGTAAGGCCAACCGTTGCCGGCCTCGTCCGTTCCGTTGGGACGATCAAAAGGCCAGGGTCCGCCATAGGGATGGCTGCCGACCGCGTCCATCAACCCCTTAACCCCGTTGGCATACATGCCCTCCAGAAACTCCAAATCATCAAAGTCACCGCCGGGTGAGGGCGCACCGCTGACAATCACAGCATCGGGGTCAGCCTGGCGGATGGCGTCGGAGGTGGCCCGCAGCAGGGTGACATATTCAGCGGGATTGGGGTTGCCTTCCCATTCATACTTCAGATTGGGTTCGTTCCAGACTTCGTAAGCAATGGTGTGGTACATCCCCTGGTAATGGTTACGAATAAATTCAGCCGTCTTGGCGGCGTTAGTAGCAAAAGTGGTCACTTCATCTGGCGTGCGGGGAGCATCGGGCAGGCCACCCTCGTTCCAGACCACCAGCTTAAGCAGCACATTTTTGGCTCTGTATTTGCCAAGCAGGTCGCTCAATAAGTTATCGGCATTGGCCAGGTAGTTGGTATCTTTACGCAGGTTAAGATCATGTTTGGCCCAATTGAAGCCTCCTTTGACTGCCAATTCCATATTTTTGGCTTCGGCCAGTTGGACGCCGTAGCCGAGATGAGGCGAAGAGGGCTGGGGGGTTGGAGGGGGGAGAGTTGGAAGGTTGGAAGGTTGAAGGGTTGGAAGAGTGGAGGATTGGAGATTATCTGCGGTCGGCGGTCGGCCGTCAGCGGTCGGGGTAGCAGTGGGCAGGGTATCGCCCTGGGAGAGAACCGGGGTGGGAGTTGGAGGCGGAGAGGCGGTGGTAGTCAAGGTGGCGGTCGGCGGTCGGCGGTCGGCGGTCGCTTCAACGGCCGGGGTAGCGGTGGGCAGCGGTGTGTGGGTCGGCGTAGGCGTATTGAAACGCACTAACTTGGGCCGAGTTGGGCGCGGTGTCGGTCCGGATTGGCCGATGGAATTACCACAGGCGAGAATGGGCAGAATGAGGCTGAGGAATAAGAAATATTTGAAGTTCACCTAAAATTTTTGCTCCATGACTCGCTTGGTAGCACTGCATTAAATCGTGGTTAGTGACACCATTGTTCAACCAGTTGTAAC
>CAZUNT010000109.1:15980-23240 GCA_964622215.1 uncultured Caldilineaceae bacterium | reverse complement strand
TTTGTCGTCATCGCTGTAGTCCTGGGCGAAGGCGATTTCATCCGGCTTCAGCCCCTTGGCGATGAGCTTCTGGCGCAGGTCCTCATAGACCGTCCATTTACCCTTTTGGGGGGTAGAAGAATCCAGGAAGATTAGTTGCGCCAGATCGTATTTGCCGGGCTGGCCGGGGATTGCTAGCCCGGTCGTGGCGTGGTAAATCTCGGCCACCTTGTCGGCGCACAGGTTGACCTTGCTGCCGGCATAATCTTCTTTGATCTCGATGAACTCGCCGGTTTTCCGACCCCTATCATCCACCACCGGGAACTTACCCAGGAGTCTTGCATCCAGGCTGGCTTTATCCGCATCGGAGATAACCTTGAGGATATTGTCGATGTGCGGATCGACGTCGCCCATGTTGTTAGCCCGGTTAGCCAACGTCCCGATGATCCGCTTGAGTTCGGGGTATGGCTCGGCCATGACCCCGATGGGTTTGCCGCCGACCATTGCCGGCAGATCAATCTTGGCCGCCTCCGCATCCATTTGGATATCGGCCACTTCCCACCACAGCCGCTTGAGCTGGGGCAGGTTGTGGAACGAGGCGAAGCGTTCCTTGATACGGAAACCCGACCCGTCCGGCTTCATCTCCACCGCCGCGACCGATTTGCCGAAGGTGGAGCGCCAGGCATCGAAGTGGTGCAGGCCCAGCTCACGCAGCTTCTCCGGCATAAGGAACAGCATCATCACATAGACTTCGCTGATCGAGTTCTCCAAAGGCGTGCCGGTGGCAAAGGCCACAAAACCGCGTGGTGAGCCTGTCGAACCGTCGCCTTGTTCCCGCAGGAGCTGGAGCTTCAGGTACAGGTCGAAGGCCCGGCCCGATTCGGTCCCGCCGATGCCGGAGATTTTGGTTCCCACGGTCGGGAACCACAGGTTCTTGAAAGCGCCCGATTCGTCCACAATCAAAGCGTCAATCCCCAGGTCTTCCCAGTACAGGCCGTTGGGATCGCGGGCGATGCCTTTTTCCATTGCCTTATCGAGCTTGTTTTTGAGCCGTTTCTTGGCCTTTTCCAGCTCTTTGGTGGAGATGTCGTCACCCCTGGCCTCGAAGATGGCCTCTTCCAGGTCCTGTAACTGCTCGCGCAAAAAGCGCATTTTGGTTTCGGGGGTGACGCTGATTTTGGTAAAGATGGGGTGGGTGGTGATGATCAGCTCGTAGTCTTCGGTGGCGATCCGGGCAAGCTGCCGCCGGCGCTGGTGGGGCGTCTGCCCGCTGGCGATGGTGGAGAGGTGGGCCAGGGGATAGGCGCTGCGGACCTCGCCGACGATCTGGCCGTAAGTGGCTCGTTTGACCACCCACATCACCCGCCGGCGCAGTTTCATCTGCTTCAGGCGCATGCCGATATTGATCTGGCTGTAGGTCTTTCCAAAGCCAACCTGGTGGGCGATCATCAGCGATTTGCTTTGCAGCCCCCGCCAGATGACATCTTTCTGGATCTGGCGCAGGATGATGCCTGGGTTCATGCCCGGAAAGTTGAGGTGTGACCCATCCCAGCGGCGGGGCAGGAGGCTGTTAAAGCGGTCGTTGTAAATCCGCACCAGCCGATCACTCCGGCCGGTGTCCTTCCAGACCCAGCTCTCAAAGGCTGACTTGATCTCGGCCTGTTTGGCCCGGGCTACCAGGGTGTCCTCCTGGTTGACGGTCTTGTGTTCCTTACCCTCCTCATCTTCCCAGGTGTCGTAGACGGTGGCGATCTGGTTGTTCAGGCACTTTTCGATCAGGTCCAGGGCGGTCACCCGGCTGGTTCCCCATTTCTTCTGGTTCTCAGCCGAATACAGGATCCGTCCGGCATTGCTGTTATCCAACCGCCAGGTCCCCAACACCTCGATGTAGCGCACCCTGATCTGGTTGGAGCGATAAGCCGCCTCCGCAAAGATTTGCTCGTTGATAAAGGACTCAACGATGTCTTTGGGGACCCAGGGCGCACCGAGTTGGACAAAGATTTCCTTTGGCCCCACGTCGCGGGGCAGGACTTCCTGCAAGGCGCGGATGTTGCGCTCGAAAATTGAGTTACTCGCACCGAACCTTTCATCCAGGTCCTGCTTGACCCACCACTCGGCTTCGGCCAGTTTCTGGCGGATATTGCCGGAGAGGTATTCGTCTTTCAGCGCCCACTCGAGGCGGGTTTCGCCGTCGGGGCCGGCCTGCCTGACCGGGAAGATGACCTCACCCAGCTCCTCGACCAGCTCGGCCTGGGTTTTATCCGTCAACTCGATCATCCTGGCAAAGTCTAACTGCCCGGTTTCGCGCAGTGAGATGGCCAGGGCATCGACGGCTGACGCCGCCGAAGTGGGCCGGGTTTCCGGCTCAACCAGGCGCTGGCTGAAGATAGCGGCCCGGTCAGCCCGGCCGATATCGGGATTCCAGCGTTCCAGGGCCAGGATAGCGTCACTGTCGGGGTCTTCGCTGAAAGCGGCGATATTGGCCGGCTCATGCAGGAAGCCCCATTTAGCCACATAGCGGCGGTAAACCGTCGCCAGCTTGCTTTGCAGCCTGGCCAGTTGCTCATCCGGCACATAGTCGGCGTTGGCCTTGATAACCTCGCGGAACACGTCGCGGACTTCGATCAACCCGCGCACTCTGGAGAGCTGACGGCCGTCAAGCTCCGCCCGTTTCCAGCGATGGCCAACTTTCTGCCAGATGCGGTAGTAGTCATCCATCGCATAAGAGCCTTCCCTGATCCAGGGGCCGGAGGGGGGATTCTCGAAGGTTTCCGGCTCGATGTGATAGGTGCGCCGGCGGGCGACCGAAGGGAGCGCCGGCATGTAGATACTGCGGGGCAAGGTGGGCAGGTCCAGGATATAGGTCAGCCCGGCAGCCAGGTCGAAGTCATTGGGGACCACGCACTCCCAGGCATCCTTATATCGCCCGCCCTCAAGCTGCATCTCACCCAGCATCATGTGGGGATAATCCTCGTAGAACTCATTGAGGCGATACTCCCCCTTGGAGACTGTTTCCACCCAACTCCCCCCGTGGAGGGTGCGCTGTTCGTCTTTTTTCAACAGAAAGATGACGTCGGTCGTGACTTCGGTGTGGGCGTTCTTTTTGAAGGCCGTGACCGGCAGCCTGACCGCGCCTACCAGGTGGGCGTGTTGGGCGAGGTAAGCCCGCACTTTCGTTTCCAGGCTGTCCATGGTGAAGCGGCTGGTGATGAAGGCGACCAGGCCGCCCGGGCGCACGATCTCCAAAGCTCTGATGAAGTAGTAGTTGTGCAGGCCGGTGTCGGCCAGGTGGCCGCGCCCGTTATTAAAAATCTGGTGGTCAATGACCGGGATATCCGAAAAAGGCACGTTGGACAGGACCAGGTCAAAGAAGTTGGCTTCATAGGGGGCCGTTTCAAAGCCGCCCACGTAAACCTCGACCGAGGGGTAAAGCTGCCTGGCAATGGCGCCGCTGATTAAATCCATCTCACAGGCGTACAGCCGGCTGGCAGCCCTGATGTGCTCCGGGATTAGGCCAAAGTAATGGCCCACCCCAAAGGCCGGCTCTAAAATCTTGCCGCCTTTGAAGCCCAGGCGCTCGATGACCTGCCATTTCCAGTGGATGACTTCAGGACTGGTGTAGTGGGCGTTGATCGTCGAGGCCGCTGCTGTGGTCCACTGGTCATCGTCGAAGTGGGGGCGTATCTCGGCTTGTAGCTCCAGCCATTTGCCTTTGGGCTTGGGGTGAAAGGGTTGGGCGGTGTGGCCCCAGCCGGTGTAGAGGACAAGCTGTTTTTGTTCCTCCGGCGTGGCCTGGCGGCCTTCAGCCTGGAGTCGTTTGAGTAGCTTTATCGCGGTCAGGTTGGCCTTGACCTTGGCCATCTGGCCACCGCCGCCGATGGGGTCGGCTTCGGTAATACGATAGTCGGGCAGGGGAACAGGGGTGCGTAGGAGCAGGGGAGACGTTTCGCGTTTGCTTTGTCCCCCCTGCCCCCCTGCGCCGTTGCTCCCCTGCAATTCTATTGGTGGGGCGTCAAAAAGTGATAATTGCATCTTAATCCTCTTTCTCCCCGTAAGGGGGGACTTCGTGCCCGGTGATCGGGCTGTATTTAGGCCATGCTCCATTGCCAGGAAACGGGTCCAGGCGAGCTAAACCGTTTTGTTGAAGGTGTTTTTGAGCCGCCTGGATATCGCCGCCGAAATGGCGCTCGGCTAGACCATGCAGCCCCAGGTGGCCTAGGTAGCTATGCCACGTTCTGCCGGTCATTTGCCGGCTACAACGTGGGCAGGTTGCCGGGGGAGTTTTAGCCTTGACGGCTTTGCCTCCCTCGGACCGGCCCAACGCTAATGCTTCATCTCGGGTCATCAAGCCTCCTAAGCAATAAAAAAAGGGGCGACTCGATTTGAGTCGCCCCTTCCTCCCCAAGGGAGTGCAAAGCGCTTATCCAATTGGGGAAAATTATCTGTTAAACATTTCGTACCCCCTTAGGGGGTGAATTTAGGGACTGGCCGCGGCGGGTTTGTCATCCGTGAAAACGGGCGTTAGCCCGCCGCGACTGCCCAAATGCTCCCACAAAACCCAAGCTCATCGTATCCTGAAAAGTTTTGAAAAACTATGTTTGAAAGTATGGGTTTTGAAGATTTCTCTTGATAAGATGGGGAGTAGTCACGCTCTTCAGCGCACCCGAAGGGGTGGAGTTCAGTAGTCAGATAAAAATCTGAACTCTGACTACTGACATCTATTCATCTTATTTCCCCAAGGAGGTTTCTACCAATGGCATCTATGGATCGCCGCAAACTAATGTCCAAATTTTACCTGATGGTGGACCGCATCTCTTTCGCTTCAACCGCGATTGGAGCAGCCACCAACGGGCGCACGTCCACCACGGCCTGGGCCGCTGACTCTAACGTGGTCTTTGTGGGCGAACTGCGCCACATCCTCGTTTTTGCTCTGATGGCCTTCGACGTGGCTGCCGTGGCCGTAAACGAGCAGTTTCGCCTGGTCAGCGAACAGAAATTCCAGAATCTCAAACCGACCAACGACGTAACCATTATCAACCTGGACCCGACCGAGGGCGAGGGCATTGTCGTTGACGAGGATTTGATCTTCCTGGAAAACCTGACCAACAACTACCGCCGCGAGTGGGAGGTGGTCTCCGGCATAATCGTCGAGGACGATGTGACCAAGGCTAAAGAATACTTCTCCGGTTCCACCCTGGCCGCCCTGGCTTACGGCTTGCAATACAAGACCGGCGGGACGGCACCCATTTACGCGGCCACTAACTTCGGCTTTTTTGACCAATCGGCTGCCGGCGTGGGCCTGAGCGTGGTCGATCTGCTTGGCACAACCGGACCGGTCGAACTCGACAAAGCCCACATCACGTTGGGTAACATTATCCTGAGTGCATCGTAAGAGGTAGACAGCATGATGCCTGCCACCGATATAACGATCTTTCTCTCCTTCGGTTTCCTGCTCCTGGCCGCTTATATTGGTGGCGGTATCGTCGCCTGGGTTTTCAGTCGGGAAGCCAGGCGCGACCGCAACGAGCTGCGCCAGGAGCGGCAGACCTTGATTGCCGAAAATCGCCGCTTAAGTGAGGAAATTCTGCAGCTCAAAGAAGAAATCATCGACCTGCGTGGTAAGTTGGCGGTTGCCATTCAGGAGATCAATAAATTTACGGCGGTATTAGATGGCCGCGAAAATTTTAATAGTTGAAGACCAGTACCCCTTTATGCTTCAGGAACTCCTGGAGCTGTACGGCCCTTCGACAGGCTCAGGACAAAGCCAGTTTGAGTTTGAGATAGCCAGCGACGGCTGTCTCGCCCTGGAGAAACTGGCCGGCCCACTACCGGACCTGATCTTGCTCGATTTGCGCCTACCCGGCGTGGGAGGCCTGATCGTCCTTGATGCCATCCGTAAAGTGGATTCCCGCCTCCCGGTGATCGTCGTGTCCGCGTATGGAGACAAACGCACCCGGCAAGAAGCAATGGGGCGCGGAGCCAATGACTTTTTTCAAAAGCCGGTCAGCGCTATACGGCTGTATCGACGGATGAAAGAGTTGTTGGCGACCGCGCCTCGTCATTATGACACGCTGGATTTACATGGACGCGAGGTTGAATTCCTGGCCAAGCACCGCCGGCTGCTCAAGCTCAAGGAGCGCAAGGCCTTGCTGGGGATAGATGCGCCGCCGGAGCTGCTCATCGAAATCGAGGACTTGGAGGAGGGATTAGAAAGTGCTCACTCTTAATATTGGCGACGTTAGGTGTCGACCTCCCCTACGGTGAGCACATGTATCTAGGGAAGATAAAAAACGCGGAGGGTCTTTTCGGACCTTCCGCGTAAGGACTAAACAAGGTTGTTTTTATTTGAGTAAGCTAACGCCTCCCGTTCCAGCCGCACCCACAAAACCCCCAATAAACAGTAACCCCAAAGTGCATAAGGCTATTTCAAAAAACGGCGAACTCGTGGCATCGGCAGGAAATGGTTGGTTATTGCGGCATCTTACCCCAACGTATCGCTTCGAGAGCGTATCAGATTACGCTAAATAGCTTATTTAACCTCATGTGCAACTCTTTTTCATTCTTATGTCAAAAAGCCAGTACTTATGTTAAAAAATCCAGCTTTTATGTTGACCTATTACTCAAAGTCGTCTTAACATTCTGGGATTACTGAACATAAAGTTGAATTTTTGGCATAATAAACGCAAAATGGCTTAAAAATGACGAAAAAGAGTTGCACATCGGGTCTTATTTACCCTTCAACTTACTGGTAACTCGGTCCTGATTCATTCAGGATAAAACCTCCCAAGTACTGCATTTGGTCATAATAATCATATCGAAAATATGCTTGCCAGCGGCAATCCATTTCCCAACTCTGTGCGAGTAGAATATAATGACTCTTTGGATCTTCCGGAAAGGATTCATGCACCTTGAAATACCCATATCGTACAAGTTCTTCCCATCCCAACTTCCTCTGCCAAGGCAATGTCTCACAAGTATCTGCCTCGCCAAATAAAACTGTGTGAGTTTCTCCTTCAAAGGTCAAGTCGTTGGTTTTATCACTCCATTCGTAGGAATAAATGCCTTCTTTATATTCAAATCTAAGCCAGACTATTAGGGTTGTGCCTGGCTGTAACGTGGACCCGAACGGGTCAACTTTTACTTCAATCTCTACAAGGTTCGCGCTTGGATGAACATCGAGCAACGCTTTATTGGTTGCTTGCTGATAAAGATCTTCAAAGAAAGCGACCGTAAGCGTAGATGGCAATAATTCGTCTGGAATAGCAACCGATGGCGTCGGAG
>CAZUNT010000109.1:0-15880 GCA_964622215.1 uncultured Caldilineaceae bacterium | reverse complement strand
TTTCTGTAGGTGAAATCGGAGTAGGCGTAGCTGTCGGTGGTTCTGGGGTTGACGTGGCTGTGGGTGATTCTGGTGTCGGAGTTTCTGTAGGTGAAATCGGAGTAGGCGTAGCTGTCGGTGGTTCTGGGGTTGACGTTGGCGACTCCGACGTTGGTGTTGCTGCCGGGGCTTCTGATATGGTGGTAGGTGTGCTACCCCCACACGCTACCAAGAACGACATAACCAAAATTACTGCAATAACTGATTGTTGTACTTGCTGACGGCTCATCGTTGAACTCCTCTCCTCGCGGCTGCTTCGCCACATAAATATTGGACCTTTTTATACTTTTTAGTAAGAGAGCCGTTAGCGGTGAAAATGTTACGGACTATATAGGCGTTGGAGTATTTTCAGCCGCCCAATAATTTCTTAGTACGAAAGAATAGGTGAGAAATTTAGTAACGACTCCTTAGGCTCTTTACTAAGGCCGCAAGCTGCTCCAGTACTCCCAACTTCACTCATCGTCCAATCTTTCACAATTGTATCACGAATCTTTAATGGTGTATACCCTGAAATAGGCCCCGTTGATGGGGTAAATCCGAAAAGAATGCGTTGTAAAACCCTGTCACTCAGCCAAAGAGAGGGGCGTTAGCCCCGATCCCCATAAGCCACGAAAAAAAAGGGCCTTCCACGTGGAAGACCCCTTTGCTGTTAAATAGCTTAGAAACCCAACCGGGCAAAGGCTTCGGCCCGTTTCTTGTCGGCCTTGATCGCCGCCTTGCGCTTGTCGCTGGCTTTCTCGGCGCTGACCACCTCGTGCGGCTTAACATCATCCAGGCTGAAGCCGGCAGGCAGAGCATTGCCGGTGACGGTCAGGACAATGTCCTCTACCTGGGCGCTGTAACCGTAGCGGACAATGGTGGGCTGTTCGCCGGCGGATAGGTTGCGCTTGCGGAACACAAAGACCACATTGCCGCTGGTCTCTTCCTGCTCGATTTCATTGCGCCAATCGGCATCGGCGATGAGGGCCACCAGCAGATTCTCAGCCTGTTCAGGAGAGGGGCTGTAGTAGGTGGTCGGCAGCACATTGGCAGAGCCTTTACCCTTCAGAGCCTCACGGCGAGCATTGGCGGCAGCGACTTTGGAAGCAAGCATTGATTGGGTTGTTTGGGTGTTGCGAGACATAGTAACAGTTCTCCTTTGTATGAAAGTGATTGATTAAAGTCCCTCTCGCCTGGAGTCCGCGAAGTCCGCAGACTCTCCCGGAGAAAGACCAAAAAGAAAAACTCCAAAGGAACCCTTTTGGCAGGGGGCAAAGACATAAAGCCGCAGGGAGCAGGGGAGCAGAGGAGCGGGGGAGCAGGGGTGAAACTTTTAATGACTCTCCCTTGCACCCCTGCTCCCTATCACCCCTGCTTAATTCCCCTGCTGTATTTCAGCCAAGCGAGCACTTAGATCAATCGTGCTGACTGGAATCACCCGTACAAAGTGGCCGATATCCTTGCTGCCTTCACGCCGGAAAGTGACGCTAAAGCGAGCGCCGCCTAGCAGGGGGCCATCCTTGGGGAACATGATATAGCGGCCACCAGCGAACTCGATATAGTTCCGGCTGCGCTCGGCGGTCAGGGTGAGCGGTTGGCCATCCTCATCTACGCCGACTTCCACGGCCTCTTTCACCCGGTCGATTCTGACCTCGATCAGGTGTGTGACCTCGCGCTCGATGCCGGCTTTATCCAGGCCAACCACGGGCAGATCGAACTCATCTTGCAGATCCACCCAGCCCGGCTGGTTCTTCAGGATGTCGAACAGATACTCTCTGAGCTGCTCCACCCAGAACAAGGGAATAGCAGAGCCGGTTGATTTGCCGCCGGTATCGTGAAAGGCGAACCAAAGCAGGTGGGCGATCCGCTCCCAGGTGATGCCTTGCAATGTAGGGAACTTGCGTTCTTTGAGAACGGAATAGGCCGGCTTGCCACACCCCTTCGGGTGCTCCGAAGCGTCGTCTTTCATCTCCCGGCTGTAGCGGAGAATGACGCGGGCATTGGCCTGGAAGTCCACCAACAGGGGCGTCCAGACCTTCTCCGCGAAGTAGGCCCAATCCAGCGGGGTCATCATCGAACGCCGGGCCAGCTCGTCGCGGCACACCCGCCGGAGCAGGCGGCAGGCTTCCAGTTCTTCCAGGGTACGAGGGCCAACGGCGTAGTATTTGAAACTGTCTGGCAAAGCGCCCAGATAGAGATAGTCGGGCAGTTCCAGGCAGTAGGGCCAGCCATCCCAGGTGAAGCCGTTGATCGCCAGCTTCATCAGGGATTCAGAGACGCCGAAGGTTTCTTCATCAGCCTCGAAGGTGGGCAGGTGGTCTTTATCCCGTAAAGCCGTGGGCGACTTCTTGGGATTGAACTGGATCAGGCGTTGAGAGAGCATCAGTTCCTCGGTCAAAACCTTCCAGACCCGGCTGATTTCTTTAACCAGAGCCTGCATCCCGCCGATGTTGGACAGGTTGGTTTTGAAGCCGTCCACCCCGCATTGGATGAAGAAGCTCAGGACGTAAAACATCCTGATCACCTGCTTGGCCGCTTCCGCATCACAATCACAAATCTCCATAAACCAGGCCACCAATTCATCAGGATAGCTTTCGACGATGTAGCCTTTATCAACCATCTGGCCGTAGAAGAAGGCGTCCGAATCGATTCGGGTAGCCATCTCACTCCACCGAAGCGGGTTATTGTTGAGAATGACCAGGTTGCAGTTGGCGGCCAGGCCGACCGCCATCGCCCCGGCCAGGGTGTCGGTCAGGGTCTTCACTCTTGATGCTTTGGGGTCATCGAAGGTGTAAATCTTGGGCAGTTTCGAGACAGCCAGGCCGGTGGTGATCTCCCACTCTTTCCTGAAAGCCTCAAACAACAGGGGAAACTCAGATTCGGGGATAGCTTCCCCTTCGTCAAAGTCAAAGTCTCCGTTGGCTTCCTTCCAGACGAGAGGGTCAACTAAGACTGCGTTGCCCTTCCGCGCCCACTGGCACACACTGATATAGCCGGTGTAGCTCACCTGGCGGGTTCCGTTTTGCATGGCCTTGACATCCTCGGCTGATTTCCACGTGGAATGGACTTTGATGTTCTTGCTGCAAATGATGAGCTTAACGTCAGCATATTCGGCCGGCCAGTATTCATCAGGGACGACGATGAATTGCCCAGCGGCCATAAACTGGCCGGCGCCGTCATTACCAAACATCGTGCCCTGAAACTGCTCGATCTCGTTGAGGAAGTCGGCTTGTGGCCCTTCCTGGATGGCGACCACCGGCATAATGCAGCGGCTGTTATTGACCGGATAGCGGGCCAGGAGGTATAGCTCACTTTTGGGGAATCTGGTTTGCTGACTGGGAAAGACCGCGCACCCTTCGAGGCCGCCGGCGATAGCCACAAAGCCTTGAATGGATTTCGGTTTGCCGGTGGCAATCACATCAAAGATGGTGCGAGCCTTATCACTGGACAGGTTCTTATTGAGGTCAGGATGATCGTACATTGTTTCAGCGAGTTCCAGGAGCTTCTGTTTCGATTCATCCTTCATCTCGAAGTTGAAAGTGTGGGCAATGAACTCGGTGTGGTCGTTAATCCGGTCCAGGCCCTGGGCCACGTGAGGCAGCAGTTCCAGGATCACTCCCTCTTTATCATAGGGATGTTTGATTTGGGATGTGATTTGGGCAGACAGCCGCCATTGGCCCAGAGTGAAGGAATCCATCAAGCGGCCCATGTAGCTCATCGCCTGGCGCAAGGGAGTGGCATCAGAGACGCGGATTAAGAACTCGCCATCGCCTAACGGCTTGCTAAACAGGCCAAAGTCCAGCAGGGTATCTTGAGGGAGAAATGCAACCGGATAATCCTTGACCTTGCCGTTGCTGAAGCCGCCGCGAGTGGCCCGGCCCACCCTAACGCCCGATTCGGCATAGTTGAAAACCTTACGCAAAGGGGCGTTCAGGTCGCGGGTGTAACCGGTCAAAGTGTGGTTCTTCGTAGCTGAAGACCACAGGGAGTTGAAGATAAAGGATTCCCGGTTGCCGTTGGTAAAGGTTACAGTGATAGGATCGTCAATCAGGCCGCTAGCCTGCCCTGAGCTTGTCGAAGGGCCGTCTTTGATACGCTGCTCATCGTCCTCACTCAGTTTGAGATAGACACAGCCGGTAAAGACGCGAATGTTCCGCAAGGTGTCTTCCGCATCAGGCCGGGTCAAAGCGGTGCGGTTGAGCATCCACAGCACTTTCTGAGGATACAGGTCGGCCAGGGTGAAAAAAGGCTGAGCCTGCCAGGAGATGATTTCACCTTCAGAGTTGATGACGGCGACGTGGACGTGTGATTCTTTGGATAAGATTTGGATACTCATAGCTACTTACTCCCATTTAGGATGCCGGAATAACGCTGTCGAAGATAGGCCACTTCAGGCCGGACAATTTGTTGTTGAGCTTGTTGAAAGCCGGTGAATGACCAGGTGGATTCAATCTCCAAAATATCGGTCACCTGGTACAGCTTGGGGTCGCCTTTGGCCTGGCGGGTGTCTTGAACCAGGTTATCGGCTTTGACGTTCATCTCAACGCCGGCGTGGGCCTCGACTTTGAACCAGGCGATGACATAGCGGCTCATAATGTCGTCCAGGGCTTGCCACAAGTCGATGTTCTTGACCCTGCCGCCGCTGGCGGTGGTCCAGTTGTTCTTGATCCAGCCTTTGAGCCACATTGACGCGCCATCATGGACATACTGGCTGTCGGTGTGGATGTGGACGGGTATCTTGATTGATTTGAGGGCGTGTAAGGCCGCGATGACCGCCGCTAATTCCATTTGTTGATTGGTGGCGTGAGGCGCGTAGCCGCGCACACAGCGAGTTAGCTCGCCGTGTTGCAGAATGGCGACGTAAGCGCCCTCACCAGGATTCGGGGAGCTGCCGCCGTCAGTATGAATGGTGGTGTAGTATTGATTCGACATCGAGAGACTCCTTTCAAGAATCACGACTAAAAGTAAAAACCTATCTGACCCAAAGGAAGCAGGTAAGCGATTGGATAACGCTTCGCCTCCTTGGGGGATAAGCGAAAAAAAAGAACCTCACGCGGATCTGCGTGAGGCTCTTTGTCCCCCAAGGGGATATGAAGCATTATATTCAGTTGGCTTAGAACGGGATTTCGTCTATCTCAATCGGGGCTTCTTCGGCGCTGCGGCCGTTGCCGTTGCCATTGCCGCTGCCCAGGAAGCGTACATCAAAGGCGCTGACCTCAAACGAGGCGCGGGCTTTGCCGTTCTGGTCGGTCCAGATGCGCGGGCCGCCTGTTTCCTTGTCGATAGTCAGCTTGCCCTCAACCAGAACCTGGCGGCCTTTGGAGAGATACTGATTGCAGGTTTCGGCCTGGCGGCCCCACACGGAGATGCGGAACCAGGTCGTGGTTTCGTGGGCCACACCGTCGCTATCAACGTAGTTGTTGTTGACGGCCATTGAGAAGTTGGTGACTGCTTGCCCGGTGGAGGTATAGCGCATTTCGGGATCGCCGCCTAAATTGCCAATGAGAATGAGTTTTTGATAACCAGAAGTCATAATCGTAACCCTTTCGTTTGTAAGTAAATTTGATTAAGGGCCTTATAACCTAATCATCGGCGTTACCCTGGAGTTCAGAGTAACGCCGATGAGATTCAAAGTGAAGCCCCGGCGTGGGAGCGGACTTCAGCTTTGAGGAAGTTGAACAGATTGAGTCGCCGGGCCAGGGCTTCGTGTCGTTCATCATGAGTGATGACGATTTCCAGGGGGATGCCTCGCGGGGCTGGTCGGTCGGATTGATCGGCCTCATCGTCGGACCAGCGGGTGGAGTAAACCAGCGTTTCGCCGGGACGGATGGTAGCGGGTCGCATGGGAGTATCCTTGATTAATCGCAATGGGGCGAGTTGGGATCAACGGCACAGGCTATGCCCATTGCATCACCAGGGGCGCGGCCATCACAGGCCATCGTCATGAAGATGGACAGGGACAGTAGGAAAGCAAGAACGATTTGTTTGGGGGTTAAGCGTTTCATGGGAGTATCCTTTCGATAAGTGATTTGAATAAGTGAATTAAGATTGGGTTGATTTGGGGAAGTAGAAATTGCGCATCCTCGGCCGGCCGGTTCTCTGCCGGATTTCTTCCAGCAATTGGCGCAATTGATCGATTTGACCCTGCTCTGGCAAATAGAACTTCAGAGCAGCGTCGATCTTTTGGATTTTCTGTTCGTAAGTCATCACTCTCTCCTTGACTTGAGATAAAAAGAAAAACTTCACCAAAACCCCCTTGACCCGTCTGGCAAAGTAGACAGCCTCAAGGGGGTTTTGATTAGAGCCGGACCAGGCTGTTGGAGGTGCAGCGGAAGTAAGGCTTGCCGTTGACCTGTTGCCAGCCCCAACCGGCAAAGAACTCAGTCAGTTGAGCATCGGTGACAACCGCTTTGGAGCAGGTCAACTTGATAGCCCGGCTGCCGTGCTGCACCTGCACGTTCAAGCAGCCGTTGCGCCAGAAGTTCAGCCGGTCAGCGCCTTCGAGGCGCTTGGCCTGTTCAGGGCTAAGGGCCAGCATCTGGACCAGGGCGTTGGGCGTAGATTCAGGCGCAGGCTTGGGTAGGGTGGCCAGGCGGAGGGTGATAAAAGTCGGGTCGGTCAAGGCTTTCCTGACGAAAGCAAAGTTGTCGCCAGGTAGATCGCGGGGATCGGTTGGATAGAATTTGGTTTTACGGGGCATAGGGATTCTCCTTGTTGAAATACAAAAGCCGCCCCAGGGCAGGCGGCTTGATGAAAAAGAAAAATTACACCTAAACCCCTTCCACGGAGAAGCAGCAGCGAGATTCCACGTGGAAGGGGGTGAAGGCTAAACTAAGCCTTTGGCGATAATGCCCTCAATCGCGGCCTTGATGACATCGCCGTGACAGGGAGTATCATCGTTGACCTTGAGCTTGCACCAACAGATCAGGTGCAGGGTATTGGTCTCTTTGTAGAGGCGAGCCAGGCGTAAGAGTTCGGCCTTGACCTCGCCGCCGTGTACCCATTGCTCTCTGAGCCAAACCTGATATTTCTCAACGGCTTCGATATCAGAGCCAACCTGCTGCCTGACCAGCTTGGAAGGCTTGGAGGCAAAGGGATTCCCCAACACCGAAGGTCGGCCAATGTAGATATCGGTTGGCCGTTTCCCTTTGCCATACCATTTGGCGGATACGATGTTGATGGCCATTAGAACTCCTCAACCTCAGCGCAATCACGGCAGATAGTGACAACATCACCATCCAGCGTCCAACGATGGTGGCCAGGGTTAGACTTACAGTAAGGGCATAACTCAATCCAGGGGATGCGGGCTGCTTTGGCTTTGTCATAGAGAGCCTGGAAACCAACACCGGACAGCGAGCCTTTGACCTTTGAGCCATCAACGAACTGAACCTCGACCGCAAAGGTCAGGGCCTCACGCCACCAGCCAATGCGCTTAATGTTGGTGAAATCAGGATAGGTAAAGACGAATGATGTAGACATTGGATAAATCCTTTCTGTGAGCTAGGGGAAGGGGATTTGGTCACATTGATAAGCTGCGTGCAGGGAGGAAAAGTGACATCCCTCTCCACGCACGTGGAAAAAATTAATCACCTGCACCCCCTGAGACATTATGAGGCTGATTAAGAGGGATAAGCGTTGGAAAAAATAAAGCCTCCCCACAATGGGAAGGCTTATTCAGTTGTGACGGCTTTACTGGGCCGCCGGAACGAAGACAGCATATTTGTGGCCGGTCTCGGAAGTCCAGGATTTGAGATAGCGCAACACGCCGGCGTCAACCAGCTTCTGCACCCAGGGTTTCTGGGCCTGAGCGAGTTCTGGCGTTTGGCTGTAGACAGCCAGCGGAGCTTTATGCTCGCGGGCAATCTTCTGGCAGGTATCGCTGTCGGTGGAGCGGTTGACAAAGAAGGCTTGCCACTCGAAGCCGTCTTCGGTTCGAGTGTATTGGACACAGATTTCATCACGCTTGGCTGGCATTGGTTGGGTTCTCCTTACGGTAAAAAGATAAATTTCACCATCACCCAACCGTCGAGGGGGAGGGGGGACACCGGAGGAAGCATCAACTATTTTGCAGTAGACCCCCCAGTTCCTAATGGGTAATTACGGGGTAGAACGTTACCGCCTCAAACTCCGGGGGTGTCGGAAAAATCCTGGAGGGACATCTTAGTTCACTCGCTTGGCTCTGACCTTTGCAGCCACTCACTCAGGTCGTGCCGGCTGGCATAAACCAGCCAATCGTGCAGGCTGTTGCCCATACCTTCTTCGGCCAGGCCGGTTCGAATGACCTCACCTAATGGATCGCCCGGCGTCCAGAAGGCTACGCCAACCCGTTCGGCTATCTTGACACTCAAGCCATATTCAGCGGCTCGTTGAGCTACAAATTCTTTGTAGTCCATAGGTTTAGACCCGCTCTAACAAATAGCGGGTGCAGGGGAGGGACTTGGGCAAGGCCGCCCCATCGGGATAAAACTCCGTCTCGATGACCGCGTACAGGGATCGCAGCGGAGCAAAGCCGTTGGTCAGTTTCTCGAAGAAATGACCGGGCGTGCCTGGTAGTAAAGCCGCGACTCTGACACTGGGCTGGGTCACGGCAGCGATCCGGCTCATAAACTCCCGTTCGATCTGGTTAGACCCCCACAGCTTGCCCCAGGGGGGATTGACGATCACCGCGTCAATGTCTTCCCGCAGCATCACCCCACTCTCGAAATCGCCGGGGATGACCGGCAGGCCAACCGCTTGCGAAATCTTCACCAGCCAGTCCTGACACTCGACACAGACGATAGTTGTCCGAGGCTCGACCGTCCGCACCGCCTGGGTCAGACTGTGCAAGCCAGAGCCGGGATTAAGCACGACATGGCCCTTTCGCAAGTTCAACGACTTGGCCATTTTTTCGGCTACCTCACGCCCAGTGCAGTACAGACCGCCAGCGGCCCCGGCTTTCTTGGCGTGAGTGGTATACAGTTCGGTCGCCAGTTCCAGGGTGCTGCCCTCAAAGGCGATATCGGGATGGTCGCCCTGGTGGGCGTAGTAAGTGATGGCCCCAACGATGGCCTCATACGGACCACCCCAGCCATTATTCTGTTTGAGCCAGGCCGGAATAGATTTTTTAGACATCTTTCACCTCTTAATTTTCAAAACTTTTGAACTTAGAATGGGGCTAAAACGGGCCGGTCAGCCCGATTATTCCCAAAGGAGAACTTCTTTATGGCGACAACAATTACAGCTTCCTCGGTGGTTAAGATTGTGGACGGCGGCAACACAGTCGTAGACCGCGAGTTTACCTATGAGTACGAGATCACCGGCAAGGTCGAAGGCGATTACTGGCTGGACGTTTCCGCCGCCAGCTTTACCCTGTGCGTCAAGGGGACGAACATCTCTACGCCGGCAATTGTTGATCCGTTTGTGGTCGGCCTGTCCACCATTCGCGGGATTGCGGTCAGCAGCGAGATCAACCTGGAGATCAGCATCGACGGCGCGACGGCGCCCATCAAAGTAGCTGAAGGCAACTTCATCATCGCCCAGGCCGAGATGTTGACGGTCAAGATCAGCCGCGACGACACCCGCGCCGGCAAGGTCGAGTTTGTGGTGTGGGGGGATAGATAATGCTGCCTTATTATTCTGATGCCACGATGTGGGGGCCGCAGGGCGACCCTAACAAGGATCGTCCCCGGCTCAAACCGGGCGACCGGATGGCCGATGGTCGCATCTTCATGGGCGACGATCCAACGGCCGTGTTAGAGGCGGCTTTGGAGCAGGTGCTGACAGAACTCAAACCTTTGGAGGCCAAGCGAGATGAATTGTTGACCAAGCTGCACGAAGTAGCCCCGGAGAAATATGGCCAGGTTATCGTTGCGGTTGAAGGTGAAACAGCGCCGCCGGTCACGACAACCAAGCCAAGGGGTAAACGTGGCTAGTCGTGTCGTCTCCCGCACCATCCAGAGCTACCTACAAACGCTGGCCGAACAGATGCGCCATTACGCCACCCTGCGCCTGTTTGACGGGCTGGAGGTAAACGTAAATGGGCGACTCTGCCTGGACGCGCAAGTGCCTGTCCTGGACAGCGAGGTGGCCGAGGAGTACGGCTGTTCGCTAACTGCCCTGGCCTCTTATCGCCAGGGCAGCGTCTACCGGCAGGTACTCCTGTGTTTTGAGAACCACTACGATCCCGGTGAGGTGTTGAGCCTCGGCCCGGTCCGTTGGGGGCAGTTAGCCGATACACTGGCTTATCAACTGGTCGGGCAATTGGTCTTGTGGAGACAGGATAAAGACCGGGTAACTTTCAGTTACATAGCCGCGACGACCGGCTTGAAGCCGGACCGGCAAAGATTCTATCTCTAATCCTTCCCCAATTGGGGAATCGCAGAAAAGTTACCCGAAGGACTATCTTCCTGTGCCTCGACCTTACCAGTTGACCCCCGGCGACATCGAAATCTTCAAACGCGCCGCCGATCCCTCTGATGGGATCGGGGTCAACTGGTTCATCAAGTATTATTTCGGTGGCCGCGAGTTGCGGGAATGGCAGTTCTATTGGCACCACGCCCGGCAGACCCAGTTAAGCTGTGTGGGTGGGGTCGGGTCGGGCAAAACTGTAGGGGCCGGCCTATCCTATGCGGCCTTTGCCGCCATGACCCCCGGCTACGAGTATATGAATGTCGCCCCCACTGCCTGGCAATCGGCTCTCCAATATCGGGCGATCCTGGCCGAAGCAGCGGACAAGCCCTTTGAGAAATTCATCTACAAGTACGCGGAAAGACCTTATCCCCGCATCATCCTGAAACACAACGGCATCGGCGAATCCATCCTCTGGTTTATGAGCGCCGCCGACGACGCCGAGCGGATCCAGGGGGTCAGCCTCGATTCCGCCAACATTGACGAGTGTGGGGTGTTGATTGACGGGACCTGGTTATTAACGATGCTCATCAGCCGGCTGCGGGGAACGGTCAACTTGAGAAACGGGCGGGAACGTCCCCGCCAGCGCCGGTTGAGCTGCATCACGGCTAACTATGAAGTCGCGCCTCCGTGGCTATGGGAGAGGATGGACCGGATGTTTGAGCAGCCGGAGTATTTCCTCTCGATGGTGGTCAAATCCGAGGATAACCTGTCTAAAGACGATATCGACAGCTTCAAGCTGGTCATCCCCAAGGATCAGTGGGAAATGATGCTGGAAGGTAAGAAGCCCGAAGGCTCAGGGGAGCATTTTCACGTCAGTTCGGTGACCGCTTGTGAGGATTGGAGCCTCAACCGTCACGCTCAGTATCATCTGCTGGAGAAAGAAGTCCCCACTCCGGAGTGGGCTTACGAGGAAACCGGCGGGGCCGGCTGCACCCACTTCGAGATGCCCAGCGAGGCCAGGAAGGGCCGCAGCTATCTTTTGATCGGCGACCCTGGCTCAGACAACCCGCCGCGACGTAACGCTGGCGTGATCTGGGTGCTGGACATCACCGATTTCCCCAAGCGCAAGGCCACCCTGGTCTATTTCAAGTGGGTGTATGGTCACGGCACTTACGACAACTTTTTAACCGCCTACGAATACGCCTACAACAAGTACCGGCCGGTCGATGCGCTGATCGACTCAACGGGAACGCAGAAACTTTGGAACGAGCAAGTGCTGCTGGACCGGGGGATAGTGGCCGCTGGCATGAATTTCTCCGGGGACAAAAAGGGGATGCTGGTGGCGGCGATGCGCTTGGTCGAGCGGCAGCTCATTCGCTGGCCTTATATCCAGGGCATCCGGGGGCAGCTTCTCACTTACAAGCTGGCTGAGGACAATAAACTACCTCAAGACATCGTGGCCGTTTTGATGATGGCGGCTTATTTTCTCAGAATGTACCAGTGGGAAGAATATGCCGAGGAACACCAGCCGGAGACGCCGATTGTGATGGCCCCGGCGCGGGACACCCGCAACACGGTGCTGACGCCCCGCACGGCGGGCCTGTACGTGGCGGGGTAGATGGAAGCCTAGTTTCTCAAAAAATATGCGCGACTCTCGATAAAACTGGAATTTCCCCTGGAAGCGTGGTATTATCGGCATGCCTGATGTTCCAAATTGCCGGTTTCTCGCTACTAAGCGTTGGGCGGCAGAAAAACACTCACAAAACATCGTACAGAGACCAATAAATATGACCCTGATCTTAGAAACACAACATCTAAGAATACGTCCTTTTCAAGATAGTGATCTTCAACCCTTTACCGCCTATCGCTCTGATCCATTAGTGGCACGATACCAAGGCTGGGAAACGCCCTACACCCTTGAGCAGGCCACCCAATTCATCGAGGCGATGAAAAATAGCCGTCCAGCCATTCCAGGTGAATGGTATCAGCTAGCCATTGAAATGAAAAAGGACAGTACCATGATTGGAGACTGCGCTTTTTGCATTTTGGAAGTAGACTCACGGCAAGCCGAAATCGGGTTCACCTTAGCCCGCTCCTATCAAGGGCTGGGGTATGGGACAGAAGCGGTAAGCCGGTTACTGGAGTATTTGTATGAGGAGCTCGGTCTTCATCGAGTGCGTGCCAATTGTGATATTGAAAATGTGGCTTCGATCAAGTTACTTGAGCGAGTCGGCATGAGACGAGAGGCCTATTTCATAGAAAGTTTATGGTTCAAGGGGCGATGGAGTAGTGAATTCTGGTATGGATTATTACAACGTGAATGGATGAAGATGGGTCGAGGCCAGGAGTAGCTGTTTCATCACTGCCGCCCAATCATAGTACGGGTGTCTGCTCATTGAACATTGATAATGATACCGATCCGACTTTATTTTATCGTACTTCTTAGCCGGTTCTTTTGGGCCGGATGAGCTTCTGTCACGGTAGTGCCGTCCAACAACAAGCGTTATACAGATGCCTTGCTACTCTTACGATTTTCCACTATCCCTTGCTAGCAAAGTGAGCATCAATCCGATTATCCAGATTCTTCTACTGATGACGAACATAAACAACTTGCTCCAGCGGCTTGAGCATCTCCTGGCCTCTCAAAATGCAATCCTTTCTCCAGTAATCTGGTTTTCTCTGATGACCTCGGTCGTCTGCGGCTGACCGTTAGGGTAGGTCAGGGTCAGACCCAACAAGGCCATCTCCTCCGAGTCGATTTCAACATAGTAATAAAAGCCGGTCCAGCCGATGCAGTAAACTCGCGGCAGCCAGATCCCCGGTCCAATCTCTAAATCGTGGTTCAGGTTGTGGGCGATACTCAGTACCGTGCAAGGGATTTCTGGCGTTTGGGTGATGGCTTCGCCGGTCTGAGGGTTGATATAGTCAAAAGGGACATAACGAAACAGCAAGGCGTCCCCAACCTGGTAACGTGGGATCATGGGGTCCTCCTAAAAATGGATAGTGGTTCGTATAAGTTGTGTTAAATGAAGCATCAGTGGTTTATAGAAAAATTAATACACGAATCGGGAACCTTTTTTAATTATCGTGATAATCCAACCGATATAGGCGCGTCCCCCAATCCCAGCCCCGCGCCTGGCGCTGGTCGGGGATACGCTCTCGTTGACGCAATAAAAAACCGGCCTGTTCCAGCCGGTAAGTGAGTTTCCTGAGCCAGGTCAGCGCCTTCGCGCTGCAAGGCTTGTGCAGTTGATATTGCCCCTGGTCGAAGCCGGGCAGCGGCGGCCCCAAAGCCTTGGCTCTGGCCCTTTTGCGCCCGTTGACGTACTCGGTGCAGAGGCCACAGTAGGCCACGCCCTGAGTGTCGCTGGCCAGGTCGTGCTTGATGCGGCATAGCTCTGCCACCCACACGTCCGGATTTTCACCGATAACGGCCAGCGCCCAGGCTTTGGGGTCATCCTCCGGATCAAGATACTCCCCTTGCGTCCAATAACTCCACTCGATATAGGCTTCGTCGCAAGTCGGGTCGCCGCCTTCCAGGCAAGCCCAATCAAGAGGGCTGATCTGGTATTCGATGAAGCGAGGTAGAGCCATTTTTCTCCTTTCCACCCTTCAATTCTTCAGGGCAGGCCTGGAAATCCCTGGTTTTTCAAACTGTTTTCACCTAATCTGGCGGTATGGCACACGCGCTTGACTACAACACTCAGGTCGTCCCCCTGGAACTGTTTGCCGACAACCCGCTCCGGCTGGCCCCGGAGGATCATCCTAACGGCTACTGGAGCGAGACACACGGCAACTACAACCAATGGTGGGCGCACTACAAAGGCTACACCCTGAATAAAAAAGCCAACGGCCTGGACGTCTACCCGGTCAAGCTCAACGTGGTGCGCCCGGCGGTGCTGAACCACGCCGCCCTGCTGCTCGGCCAGTTTACGGATCGGATTGTCCGCTTTGGCATCAGCAACGCCTATGGAGTCGATGAGGCGCTGGGGCAAGATGTGACCCGCGACCTCAACCTGATGTGGCACGTCAACGGCGGCGATATGCTGCTGTTAGAACAGGCTCTACATCAACAAATTTTCGGCGGAATGTACTGGAATGTCGCCTGGACGCCGACCCGTAAACGCTGGCCGATCAGGTACTTCAGCGTAGACCCCCGCGCCTGTTTTCCGGTGTGGGACAGCAACGATTACAACCGCCTCGTCGCCATTGATGTGGTCCACCAGGTTCCCCGTCCGACCGCCCAGGTCCGCTACCGCATTCAATCACCTATCACGGCGGAGCGGGAGTTCGTCACGGTGCGCGAGCATTGGGACGAGAACGAGTACGAAATCACCGTAGACGGCGAGGTCGGCAAATGGCCCGACGGCGGCACGATGGCCGGCCCCAACCCCTTCTATGACCCCGTGTTGGGCGTGCGGGTGATCCCCTACGTCTACGCCCCTCGAATTCGCGTGGGGGAATTTGAAGGCGAATCTTTAGTTCCCGGACTGGCCGGGGGACTCCGTGAACTGAACAACAACCTGGCGCATCTCAACGAGGGTTTGGCCGACGCCATGCACCAGCAGCCCTGGGTCAAGGGCCGGCCCAAAGGGGCGGCCGGCTTCGATCAGCCGCGTAACTCCTGGATTGACCTGGGAATGGGTCAGCCCGGCAGCAACATCGACCCCGAAGTAGGCCGGATGCCCGGCGCGGAACTGTCCGAGCCGATGATCGACCTGGTGACCAACAAGCTGCCTGAACTTATCCGAGAGCATACGAATCTGCCCAACGTGGGCTACGGCCGCACCGATGCCAGCGTCAGGAGCGCGCTAACGCTCCACTACATGATGTGGCCGGCTATCAATGTCGGCCAGCACTACCGGCTGAACGCTTCCCTGGCCCTCAAGCAGATCGGCTACCTGACTTACGTCATGGCCCTGTCCAAACGAGGCCTGGGTGAGAGTTTGAACGGGGTGGAAAGTATCGGCTTCGCCGCCTCGGTCGAGGCGATTGAGGCCATCTTGGTGGGCCACAAAACCCACTGGCCACCGATGCTGCCGCAGGATCGGACGGAGCTGGTCAACGAGATGGTCCAACGGATCTCAGCCGAAATCATCTCCCGTGAGACCGCCATTAGGCGGTTGGACGGCGCGGACGAACTGGCGGAAGAACTAGAGCGCATCGAAGCCGATATCCAGGCCGTCCAGGAGCGGCAGATGGAAATGGCCGAACAGCAGAATGAGATGGCTGACGAACAGGCCGACAATAATCTGGAACGCTCCAAGGAGCAGGCCGAGCATAAAAATAAACTCGACATGCAGCGAGACAAAGCTAAACCTAAACCCAAAGACCGCACCAACAACGCCCAGGCCCGCGGCGGCCGGGCGAAGGGGAACGGTAAATAATTCAAGTAGGAGAACCCAACATGTCCGACGACAACACCCCTAATCTAACCGAACTGACCGAGAAACTCACTCAACTTTCGGCCCAGCTCGAACAGAGCAAAGCCGCTCTCCTGGAGCGCGATAACAAAATCAAAGAACTCGAAGGC
>CAZUNT010000108.1:0-23262 GCA_964622215.1 uncultured Caldilineaceae bacterium | reverse complement strand
TGGTGGCAAAGATGGCCCCCATAGCAATAAAGGCTCCGGCCAGGATGGCCAGGGCAAACATATTGGCTGCGCCCAGGCCAGCTTTTTTGACCCCCAAGTCCTCGGCCTTGGCGGCCATGCCCGGGGGTAGAACGGCATCAAAAGATATTTCATTACTCATACACTCTCTCCTTAGAAAATAGACCGCTGACGGTTGACCACCGACCGCCGAAAGACATTTTCGTTATCGGTGGCGTACCATAGGTTCGTGAACACTCCTCTGAAAATAACTTTGTGGAGTGCAGAATTAATTCTGCACTCCAGATTTTCATCCTTGGTGGTGTATCGTCAGGTTCGTGACGACCCCTTTATAGATACTTCCTCAAGTAAGTTTACTCAAAAACCACCCTCACTTATCAGCCCGTTCAACCTTGACCGCGCACACTTTGTACTCCGGAATCTTGGCCACCGGGTCCAGGGCGGCCAGGGTCAAGATGTTGGCCGAGGTTTCCGGGAAGTGGAAGTTGGTGTAAACCATCCCCGGCGGCACCCGGTCGGTCACCCAGGCTTCGGCTTCGATGCTGCCGCGCCGCGAGGTCACCCGCACCCGTTTGTAGCCGTTGAGGCCCAGCCGCCCGGCGTCATCCGGGTTCACTTCGACCAGGGCCTGCCCGTAGACTTCCATCAAGCCCTTGGCCCGGCGAGTCATCTCGCCGCCGTGCCAGTGATACAACACCCGGCCGGTACTCAGGAGGGTTGGATATTCGTCATCCGGCAGTTCGGCCGGCCCCACGTGCTCGATGGGCGTAAGTTTGCCCAAGCCGCGGGTAAACTGGCCGATGTGCAGGATGGGTGTGCCGGGGTGGTCGGCGCTCTTGACCGGCCATTGTAACCGGTCTCCGCGCTCCAGGCGCTCGAAGCTGACCCCGGCGTAACTGGGCGTCAGCGCGGCCACTTCGGCCATGATTTGCTCGGTGTCAGCATAATCCCAACCGGCGTGAGTCCCGCCGGTTACTTGCCGCGGCCCATCCGCCAGGATACGCCGGGCCAATTCGGCCGTAATCCACCAATCTTGCCGGGCCTCGCCTAACGGCTCAATTGCCTGGCGGACCATCTGAATACGCCGCTCGGTGCTGGTGAAGGTGCCGGTTTTTTCGGCAAAGGTCACGCCGGGCAGCAGCACGTCGGCGTAAACCGATGTCTCCGAGGGGAAAATCTCCTGCAAGACGATAAAATCACACTCGTCCAGGCAGTGACGCACATGCGTGGTATCCGGGTCGCTCATAATCGGGTCTTCGGCCAGGATGTACAAAGCTCTGATCTTGCCCTCGCTGATGCCCGGAATCATTTCGGTCACGGTCAGCCCGACTTTATTCGGCAGAGGCACGCCCCAGGCCGCTTCAAACTTTTTACAGGCGTCCTCACTGGTCACCGGCTGGTAGCCGGGGTAAACGTTGGGCAGCCCGCCCATATCGCAGGCGCCCTGCACGTTGTTCTGGCCGCGCAGCGGGTTGACCCCGCCGCCGGGCACGCCCATGTTGCCCAGCAGCATTTGCAGGTTAGCCAGGTCCATCACATTGCGCACGCCGACGATGTGCTGGGTAATTCCCATGGCCCAGATGACCGCCATGGGCTTGTTGGTAGCCAGGATTTCAGCGGCTTCGTACAGTTGCTCCACCGGCACGCCGGTGATTTCGGCCACCTTGTCCGGGGTGTATTGGTCAATCAGGGCCTTAAAATCCTCAAAGCCTTCCGTCCGCTCGGCGATAAACTTCTTATCTTCCCAGCCTTTTTCCAGGATGATATTCATCAGGCCGTTGATCAGGGCCACGTCGGTACCGGGCCGCTGGCGCACGTGCAGCGTAGCAAACTCGGTAATGTCAATCTTGCGCGGGTCGGCCACGACCAGCTTGACATTACGCCGCAGCACCGCCTGACGAATTTTGGTCCCAAAGACGGGGTGTTGTTCGGTGGTGTTCGATCCGATAATCAATATCGCCTGGGCAGACCCGGCGACGTCGTCCATCGAGTTGGACATAGCGCCCGAACCAAAGGAGGCGGCCAGACCGGCCACCGTGCTGCTGTGTCAGAGACGGGCGCAGTGATCTAGGTTGTTGGTTCCTATCACCTGCCGGGCGAATTTGTTCATCAGGTAGTTTTCTTCGTTCAGGCACTTGGCCGAGGTCAGGATACCCAGGCTGTCGGCCCCAAACGTATCGCGCGTGTGGCGCAACTTGCGGGCGGTGATGTCCAACGCCGTATCCCAATCGACCTCAACCCAGTCGCCCCGGCCTTTAGCCTTATCCCGCACCCCTGCGCCTTCGAGCAGATATTGGCGGACTTTGGGTTTGGTCAGCCGGTCGGGGTGATGCACAAAGTCATAAC
Source organism: uncultured Caldilineaceae bacterium (assembly GCA_964622215.1). Classification (GTDB taxonomy): domain Bacteria; phylum Chloroflexota; class Anaerolineae; order 4572-78; family J111; genus DSQQ01. Next base: position 20,898 of record CAZUNT010000108.1, on the reverse strand, counting down.
CGTAGCGGCCTTTCACGCACAAAGCCATCCCGTTGACCGGCGACTTGGGGTTGGAGGTGACGCGGATGATCTTGCCATCCTTGACGTTGAGATCAAAGTTACAGCCCACCCCGCAGTAGGTGCAGGTGGTAGTTACCAATTTATCGGCCTGGCCCAGATCAACCGACAACTTGTTATCCAGCGCGCCGGTGGGGCAGTAAGCCACACACGAACCACATGACTCACAGCGAGCCTCCAGCATGGGGCTGGAGAAGCCGGCCACAATTTGGGTATCGAAACCCCGTTCGGACCGTCCCCACACAAAGCGGCCCTGCACTTCGGCGCAAGCCCGCACGCAGCGGTTGCACAGGATACACTTGTTGAGGTCAACCCAGACAAACGGGTTGGAGTCGCTGTTCACCGGGTAGCGCGTCTGTGCTTCAAAGCCCTGGGTCGGCTGGGCCTGGTAATAGTTGACCCAGTGCATAAACTCCGTGTCCTGATTGCCGTTGGTATAACCGGCATCAACATAGTCGGATAACAACAACCCCAGGATGGTTTTGCGCGACTCGATCAGGGCCGGGGTTTCGGTGCGGATGACCATGCCGTTACCGGCCGGAATGGTGCAGGCTGTTTGCAGCCCGCGGCTGCCCTCAATTTCAACCAGGCACAGGCGGCACCCGCCATAAGGAGTCAGGTCTGGATGATCGCACAGGGTGGGAATGGTAATTCCGACCAGCTCCGCCGCTCGAAGCACCGTCAGGCCTTCAGGCACTTCAAACTCTTTGTCATTTATGGTAATTTTGATCATTATCTGTCCTCCCGATATGTTAGAATAGTACGTTATGGGTAAAGTTTAGGTTGATGAAACGGTCCATTTTATAATTTCCTCGGCGGCGCTACCGGCAAGAGTAGCGGTTTGATCGGACAACTCACTGCCGTAGCCAAAGCGATATCCCCGGATTGAAACCAATAAGCCCTCAGGGGTATGGCCGTACAAGGTCTGCGCCAGCGCCAGGCAGCTTTCAGGGGTCAAATGGTGGGTAAAAGGAGAAGCCTGGTAACCGGACATCAAGTGAGTTATGCGTACTTCTTCAGGGTAAGCGCCGGTATGGGCGTCGACAAAACAGACTCGCTCATAGTGAGCCACTATTTCGGCCATCTCAGGAGTCAGTTGCAAGGCAAAGGCCAGGCGGAATGAGTCGACGACATGAGGCTGGGGTAATATTTGGGCAGTATGATTTGCCTCCACCTCCTTTTCCGGTATCTGGACCAAGTCGAGGCCATCAACGGAGGTGACAGGGCAGTTATAGCAGGCCGCTATTTTTTGTAGAACGTGCCAGGCAACCCCGTCGTCTTCACGATCGGGATTGCCGTAGCCGAGGACCAAACTTTTCCGCATCAATAGCCCTTCTCTTTAATGGACCACTACGGCATTAAAGTTACACACTTGCATACAGATGCCACAACGGATACACTTATCCGAATCGATGACATGCCAATGGCGGCGCTCCCCGCTGATAGCATCGACAGGGCAGTTGCGGGCGCAAACCGTACAACCGGTGCAGGGATCCTGGAGAATTTCATAAGAGATCAGGCTCCGGCAAACCTTAGCCGGACAGCGTTTCTCGTAAATATGGGCCTCGTATTCGGCGCGGAAATGCTTCAGAGTACTTTCGACAGGATTGGGCGCGCCCTGGCCCAACCCGCATAGGCTGGTACTCTTGATCTGTTGGCACAGCATTTCCAGGGTTTCGATATCTCCCGGCCGGCCTTCACCCCCGCAGATGCGCTCCAGGATTTCGAGAATCCGCTTGGTGCCAACCCGGCAAGGCGTACATTTGCCGCAACTCTCAGCCTGGGTAAATTCCATAAAGAAGCGGGCGATGTCCACCATGCAGCTCTTTTCGTCCATCACAATCATTCCGCCGGAGCCCATAATCGACCCCGCCGCCGCCAGTGAGGCATAATCGACCGGCATATCCAAGAATGTACTCGGCAGGCAGCCGCCCATCGGACCGCCGGTCTGGACCGCCTTAAAAGCCCTGTCCTCTTTGATGCCACCGCCGACATCATAAATGACCTCACGCAGGGTAATCCCGAAGGGGACTTCAATCAGGCCGGTATTTTTGACATCGCCGGCAATGGTAAAGGTCTTGGTACCCTTGCTCTTTTCGGTGCCCATGCTGGCAAACCAGGCCGCGCCGCGCAAAATAATCTGCGGGATGTTGGCGTAGGTTTCAACGTTATTGATGTTGCTCGGTTTGCCCCATAACCCTTTTACGGCCGGGAACGGGGGCCGGGGTCTCGGTTCGCCCCGCTTCCCTTCAATCGAGGCCATTAAGGCCGTTTCCTCACCGCAGACAAACGCGCCTGCCCCCATCCGCACTTCCAGGTCAAACGAAAAATCGCTGCCCAGGATATTCTGGCCTAACAGGCCAAATTCGCGCGCCTGTTTGATGGCATTTCTTAGCATCTTTACCGCCAGCGGATACTCCGCCCGGCAGTAAATGTAACCTCGGTTTGCGCCCATCGCATAAGCAGCAATAATCATGCCCTCGAGGACTGAGTGCGGGTCGCCTTCCAACACCCGCCGGTTCATAAACGCGCCGGGGTCGCCCTCGTCGGCATTACAAATAAGATATTTCGGGCTGCCACTAGCCCCCCGGACGAATTGCCACTTTTTACCCGTAGGGAAACCGGCCCCCCCCCGGCCCCGCAGCCCGGAGTCCAAAACCTCATTAATCACCTGCTCCGGGGTCATTTCGCTGAGCACCTTCCCCAGGGCCTGGTAGCCATCGACGGCGACATAATCCTCGATATTTTCCGGGTCGATCTTGCCGCAGTTGCGTAAAACAACCCGCACTTCCTTGGGTTTGGGCGGCCCCAGTTCATCTTCGGCCGGCCCAGCCCGCCTGGCCAACAAACGTTGGACGACGCGCCCCTTCAGGAAATGCTCCTCAACCAGGTGGGGGATGTCGTCCGCATGCAGGCCGGCGTAATGGACGCCCTCCGGGTAGACCAGGATTTCCGGTCCATTGACGCAGCCGCCAATACGCGAAGTTTCCAGGACTTGCACCTCCTCGTTCAAACCCTGGTGAATCAACTCATCTTGCAGAGTGTCGAGTATTTTGTGAGCACCTTTAACCAGACACTCCGGGTCAACACAAACTAAAACATGAGAACGGTAGAATTTCATAATTATATCCTCTACTGACGGAAGACGAATGACGAAGCTTTATGATGCTGGAACGTCCTGCGTCGTTTGATTACTTTGGAATCACCCACTCCGATACAACTTTTTCACCCAAGACATGCTGCTGTACGATCCGCCTGGCTTTTTCGGCTGAGACTTTGCCATAAGTCACCTTGGGTTGACCGCCAACCGCCACCTCGACCACGGGTTCCCACTCGCATATCCCCATGCAGCCGGTCTGCTTAACCATAATGCCACTCAACTGCTCGGTCTCGATCATTTCCAAAATCGCTTTCATGGTGTCCCTGGCCCCAGCGGCGATACCGCATGTACCCATAGCAACGACAATCTCGACCCGTCCTTCCGTAGTTTTAGCCTGGCGCTTGACCAGGGCCTCTTCCTTGAGTCGCTTTAATTCTTCTAATGATTTAAGAGCAGGCATATTGTTTTCTCCTCGAAAAAATTAATTGAGAGATGATACCCCTGGTAAAGGCGCCGCCGCTACAGTTTGTTGTATCTCTCTGACCCCTTTTTGCAGCAGCCCATTAATAAAGGCCAGAATTTCCGGTTCAGTTAGCGGCACATCTCCCAACTCTTGTTTGATTGGCTCATCGTCGAAGACAAACTCGGCGCTGTCAACACCCGGCCGTGTCACAGCCCGGTATATTAATCGCCAGTGGACCAAAGGCCAACCCACCACCAGGGTGAGTATAGTTCCGGTCAAGTCGCCAAGCGGCATTCGATCGATGTGGCTGCGTTGAAACTCGACTTCTATAGATGTTCCTCGCCCTGGGGTAGAGGCAATTTGTAGTCCTCCCCGACATGCTTCAGCCGCCGCCTTGAGCAGCGGTATCCCTAAACCGACTTTGCGGGTGGTCCGGCTGGTCACAAAAGGGTTAGTAACTTGCGCCATGAGCTGCTGATCCATCCCCCGCCCATCATCCTGAACAGTTAACCTGAGCCGGTCGTCAGGTAAATCTTCCTCGACGATGATTTCAACCTTTTTAGCCCCGGCGGCTACACTATTTTCGGCAATATCAAGCAGATGAAGGGCTAACTCTCGCACCAAACTCACCGCTTATTTTGGTCCATCGTGACCGTCTTCCTGGCACTTGCGGATAATCTGGGGTAATTTGTTAGGGCGAACCCGCCCGTGGATGTTTTCATCCTGTACTACAACCGGGGCCTGGCTGCACGCGCCTACGCAGCGGCAAACTTCAATGGTTATCTGGCCATCGGGGGTTGTTTGATCCAGGTCAATGCCCAGGAGTTGCCGGACTTTTGCCAACAACTGGGGTGTACCACTGACGTAACAAGCCGTTCCCAGGCAGAATTTAACAGTGTGTTTACCCCTGGGACTGGTAGTAAAGAAGGAATAAAAAGAAACAACGCCATTAATTTCACTGATGGGAATACGTAATTTCTGGGCCACGTAGGCTTGCATCGGGATAGAGATATGCCCAATACGGCTTTGGAGTTCGTTTAGCACAACCATCATTGCGCCCGGGAGCTCTTTATTCTCCGCGAGAATCTGATCAATGATGGCCCGCTGTTCCGGTATGGCCAGAGGGTCTGTGAGGGTGGGTGTTTCAAGCACTTCAATCATTAAATACTCCATTAAAACATTGATTACCTAAAATATCCATCGTGAATTTTATCACATCAATATGGCTACGTCACGTGACATTTGTCACATAAAGTCACGATGTTTGTCAATTGTTAAACCTGACAGGTTTTCGGAAACCTGTCAGGTTTGGTAAACACTAGACCTCTTTTTCTGGCTGAGGCACCGGCTTGCCCAAGCGCTCCAGCCATTCCAGGTCACAGCGTAAACAGCGTTTAGCCTCTTCTTGGGCCATAGTTTCATCAAAGCCCATCTCGATCTCGGTGAAACCGCTCCAACTGCGCCAATCTGATGGCACGGCTCGTGGCACCGGGCGGCGGGCATGGGCATAATCGGCCATATTGAAGTATTGGGCGACGTCGTGCTGCTTTGACTTATACACAACCCAACCCAGCCTGCCTGTTTGCAGCCAGTTATCAACGGCCAAAGCCACTTTATGGCCCTGGGCTACGGCATGAATCACCGAAGCCGGTCCTAACACCGCGTCACCCGCGGCGAAAACACCCGGTACAGTCGTTTCCAGCGCCCTACCCACTTTAAAGGTAGACGACCGATTTGTTTCGATGCTGTTATCCTGCATCCAATCGAAATCGGTTACCTGGCCCACGGCCGGGATAAGGATGTCACAAGCCAGGTCGAACTCTGACCGGGCGATCATTTGAGGCCGGCGCCGGCCGCTGCTATCGAACTCGCCCAGGGACTGGCGATGGAGCCGGACTCCGGTGACCGTAGTGTAACCCAAAACGGCCATCGGGTTGGTCAGAAAGTGAAATTGGATGCCCTCTTCTTTGGCCGCCTCGATCTCTTCGGGGTGAGCGGGCATGTCCCGCTCTTCACGGCGATAGACCACATGCACCTCGGCTGCGCCTAACCGCCAGGCCGAGCGAGCCGAGTCAATGGCCACGTCACCGCCGCCGACAACTATCACTCGCTGACCGTCCACGTTGGGCGCCCGGTTCATGGCAATATCGCGCAGGAACTTGACCCCGTGATAAACGCCGGCTTTGTCCTCGCCGGGAATAGCCAACCGCTGGCTCTTGTGCGCCCCCAGCGCCAGAATAGTGGCAGCGTAACCATCCTCTTTGAGCGTTTCGAGGGTAAAATCGCGTCCCAGTTCCTGGTTGCAGCGGATGTCAACCCCGGCCCGGCGGATGTGGTTAATTTCAGCGAAAAGAGGTTCGCGGGGCAGGCGATAGGAGGGGATGCCATAGGTCATCATCCCGCCCGGTTGGAGCATCTTTTCAAATAGGGTGACGCTGTAGCCCTGGAGGGTCAGGTCCAAAGCTGAGGTCATGCCGGCCGGCCCGGCCCCGATTACGGCAATCTTTTTCTCCTTGGGTGGGGCTAGCGGGGTCGGCGTCCACGGTTCGGCATAAAACCGGTCGGCCATAAACCGTTTGACCAGGCGAATTGAAATGGGCTGGTCGATCCGGCCGCGGCGGCATTTGTGTTCGCAGAAAGCCGGGCAAACTCGGCCGCACACCAGGGCAAAGGGGTTGGCCTCCCGGTGAACCGCCAAACCTTCGGCATAACGGCCCTGCGCGACCAAAGCCAGGTAGGCCGGGCTGTCAACGCCGGCCGGGCACTCGTTCACGCAAGGCGCTCGCACCAGGCCCTGGCAAACCCCGGCGGGACAGCGTTTTTCGTAGATATGGGCTTCATATTCGGCCCGGAAATGTTTGAGGGTGCTTTCCACCGGGTTAGGCGCCAACTGTCCCAGACCGCACAGGGCGGTTTTCTTAATCTGCTGGCAGAGCATCTCCAGCATTTCAATATCGCCCTCTTTGCCCTTACCGGCGCAGATATTGGTCAGAATTTCCAGGATACGCTTGGTGCCAATCCGGCAGGGGGTACACTTACCGCAGCTCTCCTCCTGGGCAAATTCCATAAAGAAGCGGGCGATGTCGACCATGCAGGTATCTTCGTCCATCACGATCATTCCACCCGACCCCATCATAGATCCGGCTGCCGTTAAGGACTCGTAATCCACGGCCATATTCAGATACGCCGCCGGCAGACACCCACCCAGCGGCCCGCCCGTTTGCACGGCCTTAAAGCGTTTGTCGTCTTTAATCCCGCCGCCGACATCAAAAACGACCTCGCGCAGGGTGATGCCCAACGGCACTTCGATCAAGCCGGTGTTCTTCACATCGCCGACAATAGCGAAGGTTTTGGTGCCTTTACTTTTTTCGGTGCCCATAGCGGCAAACCACTCGGCGCCCCTCAGAATAATCTGCGGCACATTGGCATAGGTTTCGACGTTGTTGATGTTGGTCGGTTTACCCCACAGGCCCGATACCGCCGGGAAGGGTGGACGCGGCCGCGGCTCACCCCGCCGGCCTTCAATGGAAGCCATCAAGGCGGTTTCTTCACCGCAGACAAAGGCCCCGGCACCCATCCGCACTTCCAGGTCAAAGGAAAAATTGCTGCCTAAGATATTCTCTCCCAAGAAGCCAAAGGCGTGCGCCTGCTGAATGGCAATTTCCAGGGTGCGCACGGCTACGGGGTACTCCGCCCGGCAATAGATATAACCCTGGCTGGCCCCCATGGCATAGGCGGCAATAATCATCCCTTCGACGACCGAGTGGGGGTCGCCTTCCAGCACCCGCCGGTTCATAAACGCGCCGGGGTCGCCCTCATCCGCATTACAGATCAGATACTTGGGGTTGTTCGCCGCATTCCGCACAAATTGCCATTTTCTAGCAGCCGGGAAGCCGGCCCCGCCCCGGCCGCGCAGGCCGGAGGCTAGAACCACTTCGATGACCTGTTCCGGGGTCATCTCGGTCAAGACTTTGCCCAGGGCCTCGTAACCATCTTCGGCCAGGTAATCCTCGATGTTCTCCGGGATAATCTGGCCGCAGTTGCGTAACACCACCCGCACTTCTTTGGGTTTGGGCGGCCCTAACTCTTCATCAAATTGCTCCTGAACGGGCGAGAAGAATCTTTCCGCCACCCGCCCCATCAAAAAATGCTCTTTGACCAGGTAGGGAACATCTTCAACCGTTAGTCCGGCATAGTGAACGTCGTCGGGATATACTACAACCTCCGGACCATTCTGACAACCGCCAATACGCGCGGTTTCAAGTACCCTGATCTCTTCATCTAAGCCCTGCGCCTTTAGCTCATTTTGTAAAGCATCACGGACAGCAAAGGCGCCCTTGGCCACACACTCCGGATCAACACACACCAGGATGTTAGATCGGTAATACTTCATCGTATCTTCTTCCTCTCTAGACCGGTATCATAAATTCGGAGACAGCCAAGCCTTCCATAACATGCTGTCTCATGATCTGTTTGGCTTTTTCCGTTGTAACTTTCCCATAGGTCACTTTGGGGCTGCCCTCAACCGATACTTCGACAATGGGTTCCCATTCACATATCCCCATACAACCGGTTTGGGTCAGAATGACCCCGCTCAAGTTCTCCGCTTCGATGACCTCGAGGATGGCTTTCATCGTCTCTCTGGCCCCGGCAGCGATCCCACAGGTTCCCATTCCCACCACAATACGAGCCTGCCCGGTCGTTACCTTGGCCTGGCGCTTTTCGATGGCTTCTTGCTTTAAACGTTTTAGCTCTTCTAATGATTTGACTGGAGACATTTTGTTTACCTCCTGCGAGGGGAATTATTTTTGATATTTACCGAGAATTTTCGGCAATTTATTGGGGTGCATCCGCCCATACGTATCCTTATCAACCACCATCGTGGGGGCCTGGCTGCAAGCGCCAATACAGCGGCAGATCTCCATCGTTATCGCCCCGTCTTCAGTTGTTTGGCCGGGCGTGATCCCCAAAATTTCCTCAACTTTTTCAATTAATCCGGGCGCTCCACCCACATAGCAGGCTGTACCCAAACAGAGCTTAACGGTATGTCGGCCCCGAGGAGTTATGGTGAAGAAGGAATAGAAGGAAACCACCCCGTTAATCTGGCTGGCGGGGACCCGCATTTTTTGAGCCACATAAGCCTGCATGGGTATAGAGACATAGCCAATCTGGCTCTGCAGCTCGTTCAAAACGACCATAACCGCGCCAGGGCGGCCCCTATTTTTGACTAAAATCTGATCGATGATGCTCCGTTGTTCGGGGATATTCAACGGATCGGTACTGGAAATAGCCTCAAGCATATTGGTCATGGGTATCTCCATAAAAAATGATTAAATAGTTAGATTAGAGGGGAAATCCATTGTGAAGTTTAACACATGTAACTCAAGGTGTCACGTGACATTTGTCACCCAAAACAACGAGGATTGTCAACAGTAAAAAGTAAGCAGTGAACGGTGAGCAGTAATCAGTAATTAGTCAGTGGAGCGAATTACCAGCGACCTGCCCTGCTCGTGGCGGAGGGCCATTTTTAACTCGCTCAATGTTGGAGCCGCCAATTGGCATACATTTACCCCCAAAAACTCATCCAGGCGGTGGACATCCCCATTTTGGATGAGCGAATAATTTTGCAGTTGGGGGAACTTGGCCTGAGCCTGGGTTGGGCTGAGATGGCGGGATATTTCCAGGGCCGCAAAAGGGACGCCAGGCGGGATAAACCCCAGGTTGGCAATTAAACTGAAGGCCGAGCGGTTGACATGGGCGGGAATGGCCAATCCGCCCAGCTTGATCACCTCCTCTACTGCCTCACTCAGGGGTAAGTCGGCCGACGTTAGCAGGAGTTGTCTTTCCCGGCGAATGAACTCACCGGTTTCATCCACCACAAATTGCTCGCCAAAATAGTCAATGTTGTTTTCCAGCGCCGGCATGTGCCTATCCACCAGCGACTGCCAGGCCGACATTTGTTCCAACGTATCGAATAGGCAGAGCAGGTGAACTTCTTCGTGGGTTTGCAGTTCCATACCCGGCAAAACGGCCAGGTTCGTATTTTGGGCGGCTTTCTGTACCGCTGCTACGTTAACCGTAGTGTTGTGATCGGTGATGGCAATCAGGTTGATGCCTCTCGCCATGGCCTCCTGGACAATAAAAGGGGGAATCATTTCCACTTCGGCGCAAGGCGAAACAACCGTATGCACATGTAAATCGGCGATATAGGTTTTGAGTCGAGGTTCAGCCTGACCTGCCATTCCTCAAGCCCAACTCCCACAACCGGCCAGCCACATAAAAGGTTGGTTTATCGGTTGAAAGCAGGGTAACATTCTCTTCATTAGCCTTGGCGATGGTTTCGGGATCGGGCATAGCCCCTTCGGTAATGATGACCGCGCTTAAATCCAGCAAAGCAGCCACAGCGACAATGTTAAGATGCGCCTGCAAGGTGATCCAAACGGCCCGGCGTGGCGCGCCGGCCATAACACAACTCAGCAAATCCGAAGCATAACCCTCAGATGGCGTTTCCTGGTTAAAATCCTGGCGTTGGGTTAATAGGGTCAGGTTTAGCTCTTCAATAATTTCTTGCAGGGTCATCTAGCAGTTTCTCCTTCCTGGGAGTTATCAAGACTGATTGGTCGAAGGGAAATACCCTTTCTCGCTGAAGGTTTCCTCCGGTTGGAGATTGATTTTCATTTGCAAGCGGGTACCTTTACCGGGGGTTGACTCCAGCGAAAATTCACTCACACAGCGCTGAATATTTTTGAGCCCCATGCCGGCGCCAAAGCCCATTTCCCGAATTTCAGGCGGGGCCGTGGAATAACCGGGTTTCATAACCAACTCAATATCTTCGATACCTGGCCCGTCGTCAATCGTCCGTATCGAAATCCGGTGAGGTTCGATTTCTACCCGAATCTCGCCGCCATTGGTGGTATGGATAATTAAATTCATCTCGGCTTCATAAATGGCGATACCACAACGGCGGGCAATTTGGGGATTCGCCCCCAGGCGCAGTAGGGCGCGTTTGATGTGGCTAGAGGCCGTTCCGCCATGAGTGAAATCTCGGGGTTTGATGTGATACCGTAGAATCAGGCTGGTCCGGTCGGAGATAATATCCTCAAACAGGTGGCTGGCCCGGTAGCGTTTTATTTCTTCAACCTGGTAGTCGGACTTGAGTGCGCTTAGTAAACCCCGCGTCATGTCTCCCTTGGTGACAATACCAACCAGTTGCCCGGTATCATCCGTCACAGCCAGCCGGCCAAACCTGGTTTGGGTAAACAACTTAAGCGCTTCGACGATGGGATCAAGTGCCTTGACGGTGATCACTCGATGGCTCATGTAATTGGCCACAGTGGATTTGAGTTCGGCCCGGCCCATATCTCGCAGGGCGCGAATCAAATCCTCAATACTGATGATCCCGACCAGCCGTCCCTCTGATATGACCGGCGCACCCGAAATCCGGGCTTCCCGAAACAGGTCGAGTACCTCCGCCATCTTCGTCGTTGGGGCGACCACTTTAACATCGCGGGTCATGACCTCTTCGATTTTTAGTTCGTAGGCCAGTTCCTCAACGCGGGTAATCAGCCCGGCAGCGCCGTCGGTGATAACTCGTTCTTTTCTGGCAAAACTTTGTTCCATCTCTTCTTGCTGAAATAAAACACGACCTGGGTTAAGTCCAGGCCGTGTTGATAAAGGAGGTTAGGCCAACTCATCATGTCCGGCTGCTTGCAGGCCGGCCAGGTATAACCGGGCGCACGTTTCGAACATCGTCAAGTGTGTGCCCAGGATAGGAACACCTACCTGCTCAGCCAACTCACTTGTTTCGGGCAGCGGTTTTTTCCCTCGGACGATTAAAATTGCCGTAGCATCGGCCATCTCGGCCGTCCGCACAATCTGGGGGTTAATCAGGCCGGTGATTAACAACCCCTGCGCTACATTATAACGCAGGACATCGCTCATCAAATCGGCCCCAAAGGCCACTCGCACCTCATGGTCGAGCAAAGACTGATCAGGTATCTTGTAAACTTGGGCCTCGGTTATAGTCAAAATTTCGTGCAGGCGCATAGGCGCACCTCAAGGATATAATCGTTAATTGGTATTGTAGGAGGATGTCTCCTATTGCGTAAGTGGCATTTGTCATCCATTTGAGTGACATTTGTAATTTGCGATACTTCAACATAGGGTAAAATGGAGGTATGGGCGATAAATTAGCGGATTGGATAACTGAACAACTGGAAGAAAAGGGCTGGTCACAAAGCAAACTGGCTAAACGTTCCGACGCATCCCGCCCCCTTATCTCTCAGGTGCTAACCGGTGATAAACCGCCCAGTGCTGAATTTTGTGTTAAAGTCGCTCAGACCCTCGGAGTAGTCCCTGAAAAGTTGCTCAGACTGGCCGGTATCTTGCCCGTTTCCCCGCCTCGGATGATACCCTGCAAGAATTAACTGACCTTGCTCGCAATTTAACCCCAGATCAGAGACGGCAGGTTTTAGACTTCGCACAATTTTTGTACCGAAAAGGGAAAGAGGAAACAAAATAGCCACCTGAGAAGGTGGCTATGGGTGTCTGCACGTGCAGATTTTGGGAATGGGGATCACAAATCCTCTGGCTTCAAGCCCGTCACTTTGGCGATACGGGCCAACATCCGAGGCCCTATTTCCTCATTGTCGTGAAACGCAAAGGTGGTATCTGACCAGCCGGGACGTGACAAAACTTTGTGGGAGCCTGTTTGTCGTTTTACCGTCCAGCCAATCCTGAGCAGAGCAGCCAGTACTCGCCTGGCCCTGGTTGAGCGCCACTCGCTCATGCGGCAGCAAAGGAGACGGTTAGGGGAGCGGCTACGGCTTCATCGTGCTCTAGCTTATCAGCCAGCACTCGTAGAGCCAATGCCTCTACTTTGGCGACGGCCTGCTGTCTGGTTTGGCCGTAAGTCAGGCAGCCGGGGAGTTCGGTCACTTCGGCGATCCAGCGGCCATCTTCCTCCTGCTCAGTTTCAATGGTGAAATTCATAAGCCCTCCTTTTGAAGGACATTATACCACAGGTTTGGCCCAACGGCGCATCGAGTTGGACGGGTAGAAAAAGCAACTCTAACTTTTTTCTAACGGTATTTACTCTATCTATGGGTTCGTATAAACCTTAGCCAAACCTAGCTGGTGGCTCGAATGAGTTGTCCCAACTTTTTCTTATGCGAATCCATAGATAGAGTATTTTTGCTCCTTCGGCAAGCATAAGTTGCTATCCCTTTTCAACAAACACCATCATAACTACCATTCTCCTGTTCGCAAATAGGCGTCAATGGCGCGGGCGGCGATTTTGCCCTGGCCCATCGCCAAGATGACGGTGGCCCCGCCGGTCGCCACATCACCGCCGGCGAAGACGCCTTTTTTGGAGGTTTTCATCGTCGCCTGATCCACAAGAACAACGTCGCCTCGCCCGGTCTCCAGCCCCGGCGTAGTTTTCGGGATCAACGGGTTAGGGCTTTGCCCAATAGCCATCACCACGATATCAACCGGGATACGAAAGTTGGAATCCGGGATTGGCACCGGGCGGCGGCGGCCCGACGCATCCGGCTCACCCAACTCGTTGCGCAGGCACTCCAGCTCTTTGACCCAGCCATTCTTATCACCATGCAGGGCAACCGGCGTCACCAGCAGGTTGAGCTGCACCCCCTCCTGAACGGCGTGATGAATCTCTTCCTCCCGGCAGGGCATTTCTTCCCGCGAACGGCGATACACAATCAACGACTCCGCGGCCCCCAGGCGCAAGGCGGTGCGGGCGGAGTCCATCGCCACGTTACCCCCGCCGACGGTGGCCACCCGCCGCCCCAGGGCAATGGGCGTATCGTATTCCGGGAAGCGATAGGCTTTCATCAAATTGGCCCGGGTCAGGTACTCGTTGGCCGAATAAACCCCGTTCAGGTTTTCGCCGGGGATGTTCAGAAACCAGGGCAGGCCGGCCCCGGTGCCCAGAAAAACGGCGTCGAACTCTTCCAGCAACTCATCCACCGTGGCCGCCGTGCCGATGACAAAATTTTTGACCAGCTTGACGCCCAGATGGCACACATATTCCACCTCACGCCGGACAATCGCTTTGGGCAAACGGAATTCGGGAATGCCGTAAACCAGCACTCCCCCGGCCTCGTGCAGCGCCTCAAAGATGGTTACATGATGACCCTGCCGGGCCAGGTCTGCGGCCACGGTCAGGCCGGCAGGGCCGGAACCAACCACGGCGACTTTTTTGCCGGTGGGAGGAGGCAATTCGGGCATAGGCAGCGGTCCCTGTGTTGCTTCCCAGTCGGCCACAAAACGCTCCAGGCGGCCAATAGAAACCGACTCATATTTTTTGCACAAGGCGCAGACGCCCTCGCATTGGCTTTCCTGCGGGCAAACCCGGCCTGTCACCGCCGGCAGGGCATTGGTTTCTTTGATCAGGTTGATCGCCCCCCGAAAATCGCCGTCGGCCACCAACTGCAAAAAGCCGGGGATATTGATCCCCACCGGGCAGCCGCCCATACAGCCGGGCCGCTTGCATTGCAGGCAGCGCTGGGCTTCGGCCATGGCCTGCTCCGCTGTGTAGCCCAGGGGAACTTCTTCGTAATTTTTGATCCGTTCCGCCGGAGGCTGCTCCGGCATCGGGGTTTTGTTTGGGATAATCTGTTTAGGCATACGCGCTTACACCCTCAATCCGATTTACGATTTACGATTTTGGATTTACGATTTTGGATTTACGATTAGGAAATGGGGGCAATCTCGACCCCAATCGTAAATCGTAAATCTGAAATCGTAAATTGGGTTTTCATCTCTCCGCCGACTCGGTCTCCGGCCCCAGGTAGGCCTGGCGCCGGGCCAGTAACAAATCCCAATCCACCTCGTGGGCGTCGAAATCCGGGCCGTCAACACAGGCAAAGCGAGTTTTACCGCCCACCGATATCCGGCACGCACCGCACATGCCGGTTCCGTCAATCATAATCGGGTTCAGGCTGACAATGGTTTTGACTTCAAAGGGCCGGGTTGCCTGGGCCATTTGATACATCATAAAGGTGCAGCCCAGGGCAATAACTCGATCCACCGGCTGGCCGGCCGTCAGCAGTTGATCCACCAGGCCGGGATAACCTTCCTTTTCGCCCAGCGAACCATCACGGGTGGCAATCAGTACCTCGTCGCTGACCGCCTTCAACCGGTCGAGCCAGTAGAGCAAAAATTTACTCCGCCCTTCGATGAAGGAGATAACCCGGTTGCCCTTTTCCTTCAAGGCGCGAGCCACCGGGTAGATGCTGCCGATGCCGTAACAGCCGCCCGCGCACAGCACCGTGCCCCAGGTATCGATCTCCAACGGCCTGCCCAACGGCCCGACAAAGGTCGGTATAGTATCGCCGGGTTTGAGCAGGCCCAGCTTATAGGTGGAGGTTCCCACCTGCATAAAAACACAACTCACCCAACCCGCTTCCCGGTCCCAATCGGCTACGGTCAGGGGGATACGCTCGCCGTGCTCGTCGGCCCGGACGATAACAAACTGGCCTGGCTGGATTTTGGCCGCCACCGCCGGGGCATGGACCGTCAGCAGTTGCAGATTGGGCACAAGCGGCTCGCGCTTCACCACGGTGACCGGTTCCGGTTCAAACAGGCCGGAACGGTGTTCCTTTTCTTCATTAGCAGGCATTGTATCGGTCATAGCTCACCTGTCACTTTATGATAATACTCTGGGTACAACTTTTTCATACAATCGGGGCAGATACTGTGTGAAAATTCGGCCTCGGAATGATCCCGGATATAAACTTCGACCTGCTGCCAGTAGCCCTGGTCGTCGCGGATTTTTTTGCACGAAGCGCAGATGGGCAGCAGGCCGCTCAACTGCTTAACCTCGGCCAGAGCGGCCTGGAGTTCGCCAATCAATCGCTCGCGTTCGGCTTCGGCTTGCTGGCGGTGGGTGATGTCATGGGCCAGGCCAAACATTACTCTGCGCCCTTGCCATATATAGGAACCACCGACAATCTCGACCGGAAAGACCGTGCCGTCCTTCTTCCGATGATACCGCAGCGGAATGAAGATTGTCCCTCCCTGGACTGCCTGATCGGTTGCGGCATCAGAGGCTAGGTGCTCAACCGTAATGTCGTGGATCGTCATCTCGGCCAGAAGTTCTGCCCGGCTATAGCCATACAATCGTGTGTACGCTTCGTTTACATCGAGCAATTTTAGTGTTTCCAGGTCAAAGATACAGATGGCATAGATTTCATTATTAAAGAGAACCCGGTACTTTTCTTCGCTCTCCCGCAAAGCCGCCTCGATCTGTTTGCGCTCAGAGATCTCAAACGTCAGGCTCTCCAGCATTTGTTTCAACTGTTCGGACATCCTGTTGAATGACTGAGTTAGTTCGCTGATTTCGCCAATCCAATCACCATTAATAACAGTCTGGCCCCATTCGCCTTTAGCCAGGGCTTGGGTAGAAGCATTAAGGCGTAAAATGGGCCGGATGATCCATTGAGTCGTAATGATATCCAGGACAACGGCAATCACCAGGGCCAGGCCGCTCAGAGCAACCGTAGTGCGATTATTGGCATTGATTTGCCCCATAAAATCCGACTCGGGCACAACCGTAACGATGAGCCAATCGAGGCCATCTTTGTTTTGAACCGACGAGACTTGCAGAAATTGGCGCTGACCGCCAAGCTCGAATTCAAATTGTTGTTCAGCGGTGATAGCCTGATAATTGCCAAATCGTTGAGTCAGAGCTTTAGCAGCGCCACGAATGAGAGGGCTGCTGCTCTCGCCGGCCTCAAGCCGCCTTGGGGCGGACTGTCCGGCGGAAGTAACGAAGGGCTGCTCATCGGTCGAGGCGGCGATCAATAGGCCGGAATGTTCGACGATAAAACTCTGGCCGGTTTTACCAATAGCGAGACCTTGCAGAAAATCACCCAGGTGTGACAGAAAGATGTCAACCGAAACTACACCCAATAAACTTTGCCGTTCATCATACACCGGACGGCTGGCCGAAATAGCCATATCCTGGCCGGTGAACAAAATGTAGACCTCACTCCAGGCAGCCTCACCTTTTTTGACCGCGCCGTTATACCAGGGACGAGTGCGGGCATCAAAATCGGGTACCGTCGCCAGCAGGTCGGTACGCTGCCCCTGGCTGTTGGTAGTGTATTTACGAAAAGGACCACTCCCGAAACCATCGGTGACAATAACATACAGCGAACCGGCCGCACCCTCTCGGCCGGCGTCCACCAGGCCCCCGGCGGTATTGCCAAAATAGATGCTGGTTATCGAAGGGAAGATTTGGATTTGCTGCCACAAGTAGCGTTCCAAAGCGGTTTGATCCCCGGCGTCCAACCAGCCCTGGCCCAAAGCATTGGCGTTAATTTGATTGATGCGGCAAGGTGTATCCAAAAAAGTACGCAAATGGTCCTCAATTCGAGCGTTTATCTCACCTTGTAGTTGATAGGCAACATCATTGACGGCCTGCTGCCCGTTTCGAAACGACAGATACCCCACCAAGCCCACCACCAGTACAACTTGAATGATAAAGGGCACAATCAAGACAAGGCGTAACGGGATTCTGATGAACGGCCTGGTTTGAGGTGATGGAGACATATTTAGTAGTCCGGCTTTACTTTTAGTTATTCATCATTCGCCTTAGTTTTGCCGCCGGATGAGCGAAACCAGGCATCAACTATTTTAAGCATCCATCCTTTCGACCCGAATCGCGTAAGCCTTGGCACTCGGCGTCAGGTGGGGGAACAGGCTGGAGCTGTTGTTTCGATTGAAACTGGCAAAGGCTGCGCCCTCCGGCAGCAGACCGTTGGCCAGGCGAACCAGGCACTCGGCGCTGCCGTAGGCGGAAACCACCTTGGCCAGGCTGCCCTCGGCCAGGCCCAGCCGGCCGGCGTCGAGCGGGTTGAGGTAGAGCAGTTCTTCCTGTTTAACCAGGTTCATCCCGGCTACCTGTTCGGTCAGGTCAATACCATGATAGTACAGCAAGTTGCGCTCGGTCAGCAGGGCCAGCGGGAAGGTCTCGCTGGTCAGGCGAGGGATACCATCCAGACTGAAGGGTACGGGCTGGGTCGGCGAGACTGATTCAAAGCGCCGGATATACCCTTCTGAATCCAATGTCTCATAGTTAATTCCGGCATAGGCAGGGATAACCGAGGCAATTTCAGCCATTACCTCTGCCGCCGCCGGGTAAGACCACGACGCGCCCATTTTTTGGGCAACATCACGGACAATCATCCAACCGGGCCGGGCTAACCTGAACGGCGGGATGGCTTGACGCAGCCGCTGCACCCGACCTTCCAGGTTGGTCAGCGTGCCGTCTTGTTCGGCAAAGGTGGCGGCCGGCAGCACGACGTGGGCGTACTGCATGGCCTCGGTCTCGACAATATCCAACACCACTAAAAATTCCAGGTTGGCCAACTCCGGCAGCGGCGGCATTTCTCCGGCCAGCCACAGCGCCTTAAGCTGTCCCTGGCGTATCCCTTCGACAATTTTTTCGTAAGTTGAGCCGGGTTGGGCGCTGAGTTGGGTTTCCCAGGCCGTCTCGAAGACCGAACGAGCCTCCGCAGCGGCGACAGGGCGATAGCCGGGCAGCAGGGCCGGGTGGACGCCCATATCATGGCTGCCGACGAAGTTACTCTCGCCCGGCACACCGATAACGCCCGCGCCGAGGGCAAAGGCCAGGCTGCGGATGGCTTTAATCACCTCCAGCGCGGTTGGGTGATGAGTCACCCCGGAACCATAAATAATGACTATACGATCCTGCCGATGTTCTGCCAGCAGGCGAGCGGCCTGGGTGATCGTCTCCGGCGTTACGCCGGTCAGGTGGCTCGCCTGCGCCAGGTCTAATCCGTTAAACGTTGAACGTTCAACGTTTAACTCAGCCATAATTTTGGCTAACAGGACATGATCCGTAGCCATTTTTGGTTGCAGCCAAACCGAGGCTTTTTTAGCCAGGCCGGTCTGGCGGGTATCGATGGTCAGCAAAGCCGCGCCCCGGTTCAAAGCCTGGCGAATTTTCAGGTCGAGGATCGGATGCGAGTCAAAGAGGTTGGCCCCAATCACCACGATACAATTTGCCTGCTCCACCTCATCAATGGCCGGGGCGTCAATATCTCTCAGGGTCTTGGCTAATTCAACGGTATCGGCCTGATCGGGAAAACCGGCGGCCAAGGTGATGTTGTGGCTGCCCATGATCGTCCGGGTGAATTTTTGCAGCAGGTAATTCTCTTCATTCGTGGCCACGGCCGAAGCTACGGCGGCAAAGGAGTCGTTTTGACGATACTGGCCCAATTTTTCGGCGGCGACAGCCAGGGCTTCATCCCAAGAAACCTCGACCAGCCGGCCATTCCGCCGCAGCAGCGGTGATTTTAAGCGGGCCAGGTTATGAACCACGTCAACTACGCCGAAACGGCCCCGGGTGCAGAGCTGTCCATTGTTCGCAGGGCCATTGGCCAGGCCGACCGCCCGCATAACCTTGTTGTTCTTCACCTGTACGTCTACGGCGCAGCCCACCGAACAATAAGGGCAAACGCTGGCTACGGTCGCCGCCGGTAGACCCTCCCACTTGCCGCGTTTGTCGGCCAGCGCGCCGGTGGGGCAGACATCCACACAAGAGCCGCAAAATTCGCAGTTGGTGTCCAGGTGGGAGCGGCCAAAGGCTGTCCCGACAATCGTCTGCGAGCCACGATTTACAAACGCCAGCGTACCGATGTGGCGCACTTCCTGGCAGACCCGCACGCAGCGCCCGCACAAAATGCACAGGTTGTAATCCCAGTCAAAGAAAGGATCCTCATGCTCGACCGGCAGGCCGCGATAGCTGATCGGGTAGGGCAGGTCGTGGATATCCAAATAATCAACCAACTTTTGCAGTTCGCATTGGCCGTTGGCCGGGCAATACTGGCAGCCGGTGGTAACGGCGGCCTTACGAATGGTCCCGCAGTGGAAAAGACCGCAGTCGACCTTGCAGACCAGGCAGGTATAGGGATGCTCCGCCAGGATCAGCGAGAGGATTTCACGCCGCAGATTTTGCAAAGTCTGCGTCTCGGTCTGCACCACCATACCCTCGGCGGCGGGAACGGTACAGGCCGACGGGTAGCCTCGCATCTGTTCAATTTGAACGACGCACATCCGGCATGCGCCGGCCGGCCGTAACTGGGGCAGGTAGCACAGGGTCGGCACATAAATTCCGTGCGCCTGCGCCGCTTCCAGCACGGTCATACCGGCTTCAGCTTGCACTTCTTGACCATTAATCGTGAGTGAGATCGACATCCTGTTACCTCTCTTTATCTCAATTCACCACGATGGCGTTGTAATTACAACTATCATAACAAGCGCCGCAGCGAATACACAGCTTGGGATCAATCACATGAGGCTCCTTCTTGACGCCGCTGATGGCATCGACCGGGCACATCCGGGCGCACAAGGTACAGCCGTTGCAAGTCTCGTTAATCTGGTAAGTAATCAAAGCCGGGCAGACCGCCGCCGGGCAGCGATGCTCGACGATGTGGGCCAGGTATTCCTCCCGAAAATAGCGCAGGGTAGTCAAGACCGGGTTGGGCGCGGTTTGCCCCAGGGCGCACAACGAGCCAGCCTTGACGGTCTGGGCCAGCGTTTCCAGCCGATCCAGGTCGGCCAGCGTGCCCTGCCCCTCGCGGATACGAGCGAGGATATCAAGCATTTGGCGGGTGCCGACGCGGCAGGGCGGGCATTTGCCGCAGGATTCGGTCTGGGTGAAGGACAGAAAATAGTAGGCTATATCCACCATACAGGTGCGCTCGTCCATCACGATCATGCCGCCCGACCCCATAATCGCCCCGGCGGCGGTCAACGACTCGTAATCCACCGGGGTATCCAGCCGGTCGGCCGGGATACAGCCGCCTGACGGCCCGCCGGTCTGCACTGCTTTAATAGGTCGGCCGTCCAGGCTGCCGCCGCCAATGCCGTACACAATCTGCCGCAGCGGAGTCCCCAGTGGAACTTCGATCAGGCCGGTATTTTTGATCTTGCCGGCCAGGGCAAATGTTTTGGTGCCTTTGCTGCGTTCAACCCCAAAATCGGCATATTGGTCTGCACCAAGACGCATGATCGTCGGCAGGGTGGAAAGCGTTTCGACATTATTGATGACCGTCGGCTTGCCCCACAGGCCCGACACCGCCGGAAAGGGGGGGCGAGGCTGCGGCATACCACGCTTGCCTTCGACAGAGGCAATGAGCGCCGTTTCCTCACCGCAGACAAAAGCTCCCGCTCCCTCGCGAATTTGGATGTCAAAATTGAAGCCGGAGGCCAGGATATTATCGCCCAG
>CAZUNT010000107.1:21445-23278 GCA_964622215.1 uncultured Caldilineaceae bacterium | reverse complement strand
TGACCGTCGATTTTAATGGCATTGCCCCCGCCCAACTTGAGACTGACTTGGCTGCCCTCGAAGCTGGCGGTTACGGCGAAGGCAGTATGGCCCAAAAGATTCGTGAGGAACTGGATCGCCGCGTGTTCCCTGAGCCGGTCGAGCGGTTGAGCAAGGAGCAGCGTGGGCTGCTGAAAAGTCGCTTTGCCGATGGGGTCAACTATCTGCCGGCAGCCGAGTTTCAACACTTCGAGGCCCGGCTGAGAGAGTTACTGAGTGAGTTCAAGGTGCTGCGCTGATGCAGCACCTTTTTTATTTATATAGCCTGAAAGGACAACCAATGACAACCACCATTCACCAACCTGCCAACTTAATCCTCTCCTCCAAAGACCTGGCTCGCGGGGCGCGTTACGTCACCGCCGACGAGTTGGGCCTGGTCCAGGTTCCCACCTCCACCGCGACCTGGTATCCTGTACCCTATAAGACCCTGGTCGATGTGGCCAAGGAAATCCTGGGCAACGGCTTGCCTGGTCACTACGAGCTGGTGGACGAGGCGTTTATCCTGGCCCAACACGACCAGCAGTTTTTCGGGGCGCTGACCTACAAAAGCGCCGAGTTTAATCTGCCCTTCGCGGTTGGGATGCGGGGCAGCTACAATCAAACCCTCAGTGAAGGCGTGTGTATGGGCGGGCGGGTGACCGTCTGCTCGAACCTGATGTTTTCCGGCCTGCTGCGGGTGCTGCGCAAAAACACCAAGAACGTCCTGGCTGACCTGAAAGATTTGCTCTTTGCTACGGTCAAACAGGCCAGCGGCGAACACCGCCAACTGATTGAGGATGCGGCGGCGATGTTCAAGGCTCGCTGTTCGGATAAGACGGCTTACCAGATTATGGGAGTGGCCTGGGGGCGCGGCCTCGTAGGCGACCGGCAACTGCCGGTGGTCAAGCAGGAGTGGCTAACGCCCTCCTTCCCGGAGTTTGAGAAACGTAACCAGTGGAGTCTCTATAACGCCTTTACCCACGCCCTCAAAACGACTCATCCCTCCGAGATGATGAATCGGTTGATCGACCTGCACAAGCTATTTATGGAGTGAACGAGGCATCTGAAATAGAAGATTGTTGATTCTTCCACGTGGAAATCAAACTCAACTAACGTATCTCCCCAGAAGCAAAGAACCGGGCCTCGTACTGCCCGGTTCTTTGCTTTATCCTATTTGGTTTACATCAAGTCAAAAATCAACCACTGCCCCGATCCGGGTGCATCTCAGGTAGCCGTTTTAGCTTGGCTGTGATTGGTAACGTTTGATCGGCATCTCCGCGCCGCTGCCATTCCTGTACCTGCACGTACCACAACAAGTAGCCCTTGGCCATCACCACGATGATGACTTTGCCGGGTGGCAGGTCGAACTCAGTTTCGGATACCCCCAGGGCTACTCGCTGATCGGCTTCGTCATTGATCGTAATCCAAACCTCACCCTTAACCGGCTCGCCGGTGATGAGGTCCTGAATGTCGAGATGTACGATCAAGCGCGATGGGGTAGGCATGGGCGTAGGGGCGAGTGGCGAGGTAGCGGTTGGGAGGATCACCGGTGCAGGAGTGGTAGTTAGGGCGAGATAGCGGCCCAGGTTGACGCCCCAGGTCAGGCCGGCAGCCAAGGCGGCCAGGAGAAGTAATAGGAGGCTGTGACGCTGCCAGAGGGAGTAGAGGGGGGTCATGGGTTCATCCCTTGGTTAAGGCTGGCTAAATTCCCTCGTATAATGCGGGTACTGGGGTGGTTTACCCCCAACACTTTCTCACAAATAGCCAGCGCCCGCTCGTAATAGGGTCTGGCGGTTTCGTAGTCGCCCTGGTCTT
>CAZUNT010000107.1:0-21345 GCA_964622215.1 uncultured Caldilineaceae bacterium | reverse complement strand
CAGATTGTTGAGGCTTTGGGCCGTGGACGGGTGTTCTGGTCCCAAGACCTTCTCGCTGATAGCCAGCGCCCGCTCGCTGTAAGGTCGCGCCCCAGCATAATCACCAACCATACTCAGGTGATAATCCATTGCGGCGCACAAACTTGCCCCCATCTCATCGCCTCGCCTCTGGGCCGCATCCGTCACAAATCGTAAATGTGGTTGCCAGGCCAGCAACGGCCCTGGATACCCGGCATTGTTTAATCGCCTGGCTTCGTTTAGCAGGGCTTCCTCCACCACTGCCTGCGCCCCAATATCCGGCTGTGCCCGCTCGACAAAGTGAGCTACCAGCCGGTGCAGGGTCACGGTTGCTTCCCCCTCTTCATCCAACAACCCCAACTCCACCAGCCGTTTCAGCGCCCGGTTTGCATGGCGGCGCGCCACTTGGTCGGGTAATTCTACCGTCAGTAGCAGCAGCTCTCGCGGGATCGGCTCGCCGGGAGCGAAACAGGCCGCCCGGCTCAACAAAGCCAGGGCCAGGGCATCGGTTGGGTCTTCGGCCTTGAGCCGGTTGTAACTCAGGGCGAAGGTCCGGCCTACGTGCAACTCGTGATTCGTCGCCGACACCCTCAAATCCACCCCTTGCAGCGATTCGTGTCCCAATACTGCCTCGCTCCGCAGTTCGGCCAGGTACTCACGCGGCGTTAGCTCCCCGGCAAATGCCTTCAAATAACTGCCCGCCAGGTGCAGGGCCAGGGGTAAATCCCCTAACTCTGCGGCAATCGCCCCGGCCTCAGCCTCACCCAGCTTGGGCTGGAGCTTCTGTAGCAGTTCGATACTTTTGGAGCGGGGGAGCACTCCTAAAGCAAGTTCCTGTACCCCCAGCGTCCCATCCCAGTGAGGTCGCCGACTGGTCACCAGCACCCGGCAGCCGCCTGTATGGGGCCGCCATTTGGCCAGCAGTTCCTCCTCCTCGCAGTTATCAAACACCAGCAGCCGGGGTGTTGCTGCTTGCCAGGCCGCCGTAACTAACGCCGCCTGTGTTGGCAAATCCAGGCTGTCATAATCCGCCGCCAGGTTCAAACACTCCCGCCGCCCACAGGCCGCGATCTCTGCCGGCACTACCGCCGCTTCCGCAAAACTCAGCCAGAATACCCCCCCGGCAAAGTACTGCCCATAGCGATGCACAAACTCCACCGCCAATTGTGTCTTTCCAATCCCCCCCAATCCCGTCGCCGCCGTTATCTGCCCAATCGCTGCTGTCTCCCCGGTCTTCAATAGTCGGGCCAGGGCCTTTAGTTCATCTTCTCGCCCCACAAACAATGGATTCGGGCTAAACGGCATCCGTGAGCCGAGCGGCAGTGGGGCCAGTGAGGGCACGTCATCCTCCGGTATTCCCTTTACTTCCGCCACTTCCTCTACATACGGCCCGTGGGCGTCATACCGTTCTGGGTTGCCTTGCCTGGCCAATTCCAACAACCGATCCACCAACATCCTCTTGTCCGCGTGTTCAAGCAGCTTGGCCACAATCTCATTCGTACCCGTGTTTGGGGCTAGTTGCTCATATACTTCCCGGAACTCCGGCAAATCAAAGCACAGATTCCGCAGTTCCTGAGTGTTAAAACCCCGGGTCAACAATCCTCGAATGTTGGCGAAGTTATATCGCTGTTTAGCCATCGGTTAAAGCCCTTCTTCTCTCAAAATCTCCCTCACCATCTCCATCATCTTCGCCTCAACCTCAACACTCATCGGCGGCTTGAGCACCGTGAACATCTCCCCGGCCACCGTCTTAAAGATACACATTGCCCCGGCCTCGCCGGGCTGAGTCTCGACCATCTCCGCCTTGCCCGCCTCGACCATTAACATAGCCAGGCAATATTGAAAGGCGACCTGAACCGGACCGGGCTGGGCATCAAGCAGGTCAGCGAAGGCGGCGAGGGTGGGGGGGAGGGTTTGCTTGAAGTCTGTCATAGGTAAAAGAGTATCGCTAATGATTTAAGTATTGAAAAACGGGCGGCTGTTTGAAGGCCGCATAATAGGCCCCGATCAAATCGGTTTCCAATTCGTGTCGCTGGTGGGGCAGGATTTCATCTGGCAGCACGTAGAAAGAAACCAGGGGTTGGTACGGCTTCCAGGATTTGGCCGAATGAGTTTTGAGTCGCTTGCTCAGTTGATGGGACTCGCCAATGTACAACAAGGAGTTAGTGTCAGCATCAAGAATTTTATAGAGTCCATTGCCAGTGGGAATAAACTTTAATTTGAGCAGGTAAAGGGGTTCTAAGGCTGACCAGGATAAGCTCATCCAATCGTCATCTTGTGGCTGGCCGTGCAATGAGAGCGGAGGCATACTAGGACCGCTAGCCGGGTTGATTAGACCAGGGAGAAGTTTTTGCCCAGGCCTACCCAATTTTCGATTACTGGGCCGGGAATAAAGAGGATGAAACCGCCCATGATTGCCGAGGGTAGACTCCCCGTACTCCACCCGATGCTGCCATAAGAGCATATCCTCTAGCACTTGTCGTTCTTGGTCACTGCCAGAGAAAGAAGCGACAGAGAACTCAAACTGCATGCCGGTTTCGATGCGCCAGGCCCACAGACACGGCGCAGCCGTATGTGGGTCGTTGTAGGGCATCTTTTCATCATAACAGTGATACAGCATCCGTAACCGTGAACGCAGCCCCATGCGAGTTTGACCGATGTAGACCAGTTGAAAACCCCCTTGAGGGCGAATGCGGTACACGCCAGGAATATCAGAAATTTGCCGACTGATTACCATCAGTTGATCAAGGGGCTGCCAGTTTGTCCAGGTCAGACCACACCAGTTAGTTGAGAAAAATGTTTGGGTCATCATAAAGTGTCAAAGACTCAACATAGCCAGGCAATACGGAAAGGCGACCTGCACCGGGCCAGGCTGGGCGTCGAGCAGGGAAGCGAAGGCGGCGAGGGTGGGGGGGAGAGTCATTGTTTCACCTGTGAACCCGAAGGATAGTAAAGGGTTCTTAACCGCTGGTATTCGGCCATTTGAGTCTCAATAGCCTTCTGTTCTTCTTCAAGTTCGCGGATTTCATTGTTCAGGCTCAAGGGTGAATTTAACGGGCCGTGCAGGGCTTGCACTTCTTTGCGGTCGTCCAGATTTCGGCGAATAATGGTCAACCGCTTTTGTAAATTTTTAAGCCATTCGTCTAGCTGTTCCGGTGTGTATAGACATTCAGGTGTTTTTATTTTTTCAAGGTAACTTATCAACTCATCCGACACGCCAGCTCCCCGTAGAAACACTTCGGGAATCTGACCTCTCGAACGAAAGAGGGTGTCTACCCCAATGGTTGAGGGTCCATAATGTAGAACGGCCTCCAACCCTTTAGCCCGGCTCAAATCAACAGCACCAAAAATGGTGTACCTTAAAACAACTCCGCTGAGGTCTGCCCCGTTGAGGATCGTCCCACTGAGATTCGCCCTGTAAAGATTCGCCCCTCTGAGGTCCGCCCCTCTAAGGTCCGCCCCGTCAAGGTTCGCCGCATTGAGGTTCGCCTCGCGGAGGTTTGTATCGCAGAGGTTTGTATCGCAGAGGTTCGCCTCGTGGAGGTTCGCTTTGCAGAGGTTCACTTTGCTAAGGTACACCCCGCTGAGATCTATCTTGTAGAAGTTCTCCTCGCTGATGTCCGCCCCACCGAGATTCCCCTCGTAGATATCTGCCCCGGTGATGTTCTCCCTAGCCACCCGCACAATCTCCAAAACCTCTTCCCGGCTCAGCTTTGCCATTTTCTCAATCCCTTCAGCTTTTTATACCCATCACCCCACGCCGTGCCTCGCCTGGCAGGGGCCAGGGGGAGAGGGGAAGATAGTCATGTGAACTTGGGTAAATAGAAAGCACCAGCAGATACTCCAGCTTCCTAACTGGAGTTTGGCGAATTTTAAAATCACCTCTATATCTGGCAGTTTACAGACACCTTGAAACTCAAGATATAGTAGCCAAATCCAAAAACGCCAAAGTCCAGTTCCTAAGAGATTTCCAACGAGTCTCTTGCCAGATTAGGCAACGATAATTGACGACTACTTGCCTGGTTTGAAGTATCGGCTTCTATGGATTCAATAATCTTCCAGGCTTCGGAATCAATTTGTGACTGCAAATCTGAATTGACGCCGGAAGCATGAGCTTGTTTCGACAAATTTACCAATTTCCAGTGGTGAGGATTTGCTTCATTGTAGGGCGGTAACTTAAGGGATTTAAAGAGGGAACCTACCTGGATCTTCACAGTAAAGCTATCTACAAAAATTTTGATCGGTTCTGAATTGAGCATTGCACACAAAAAGTGCGCTTTATCCTCAGTATCTGTGGCAACATAATATATCTTATGATCTGGGACGATGAGTTTTGTACCCAAACCATGAGGAAGTGCACTACTCGTTATTACCGCACTATATAAACTTCTAGCGATCTCAGCCCAAACTACTTTGTAAGGTGCGAAGGTATAATCTCCCACGTTATAGATCGCATAAAAAGGGGCCCCTTGAGCTTTCATCCGTGTACGCCAAGTTGACCTATTTTCTAGTAGTGGTACATCATCAATGTCTAATTCTTGATTAATACGCCGAAAATAGCGATAAGTCTCCCTATACTCAGTAGAAAAATAATCTTCCGAAGGTATTGATGTGATGCTATTATTGGGTATTATCGCAACAAGGTTACTTGGGGTGTATCTAAAAGGCCCAAAATCTCCAGCCCCTTTTAAGAGGGGGTAAATAAGCTCACCTTCTACGTTCCAATCAAGAGATGGGATAGGCTTTCGACCTTTTTCAGGATGCGTTCTGATCTTAACCAGTCGAGCGGAAGGCCCTGGGCCAATAATTTCGACAAAATATGCGCCATTTAGGTCCGTCATTATTCCTTTACGCCCTTGCCAGGCAGTTGACCCACCTCGAAGCTTCGGCACAAGTTCACGATATTGAGATGGGAGAATACTCCATCTCAGGTCACCAGGTAATGCAACAGCTTGCCAGTCGTTTATTTGCGTGAGTTTTTCCACCTCCTCAAGTAAGGCGTCCTCCGAAATAGCGCCTGGCTCTATCTTCTCCCACATTTTGTATTCAACCGGATAGGTTGTCTGAGAACCTCGTTT
Source organism: uncultured Caldilineaceae bacterium (assembly GCA_964622215.1). Lineage (GTDB taxonomy): Bacteria > Chloroflexota > Anaerolineae > 4572-78 > J111 > DSQQ01. Next base: position 16,249 of record CAZUNT010000107.1, on the reverse strand, counting down.
CCAAGTAAAAACGGCAGGTTTATTGGCAAGACCCGGGAATGGTTTCACATTTGTTAAGTCGTGAACCTTTGACACGTTCAAAGGTGTACCATCTGGCAGTTGAAAACAGCGGAATCCCTGCGAGGAGGGAGCCTGAAAATGGATTTGTGTTATAACAAATCCCAATACACCATTATTTGATAGCCACTTGTCGGTGACCGCATAGGCAATTAACCCCGACAAATCTAACTCGTTACCACCGAAGAACGGCATTTTTGAAAAAATCTCATATTGCTCACAAGTAGGTTTGATACGTTGCCTGTATTCTTCGGGTAGTTCCGACCATCTAATCCAGGGCGGGTTACTAACAATAGTATGTACTTCACCTATGGCAACGGATGCAAAATAATTTCTAACAATCCGGCACCAAATCCTGTTCCAGTTCTGCCGTTCCATTTCCTTAACTTTATCGAACATCTCACCGATGAAATTAATCCAATCAGGATGATTATCAATAGCCTGACGAATGTGGTCTTGTTGTTGTAGATGGAAAATAAAGTTCGTTCTTGTTGCTTCAATCTCAATATCTTGCTCCATAACTGTTAAGATTTCCCCAAAGTATTGCTGTTGTTTAACTAGAGCCTCAGGCAAAACAATATCTAGACTCCCCATAACCGTCCCCACCTTATAAGATCGTACTGGAGAGCCTCCGTTTTCATGCCGAATGGGTGCATAAACAGCATCCGCTAAATATACAGGAATTTCAATCCGGTCTTCAGGAGTCAAAATATCAGCGATCGCCATTAGATAGTTTAGGCGTGCAGAAATCACCGCAAGCGGATTTAGGTCAAAGCCAATAATGTTTTTTAGAATTCGTTGCAAAATTTGGGGCTTGGACTCACCTGCATTAAGTGCGGCAGTCTTACAACGATCTATTGCATGAACTAAGAAATTGCCTGTGCCACAGCAAGGATCAAGCAATTTTCTATCAAGCGTCGCTGCTCCTACATAGCCTGTTTCATTGAGAACGAAATCAACCAGCCATTCGGGAGTGTAAAACTCACCGATATTCTTTCGAATTACCCTCGGTACAATGTCTTGATAGATAATCTTTAAAACATCTCTGATTCGATCCTGGGTGACCGTTGGATATATGTAAAAGCCAAGCTGTAAAAGTACCTCTTTTATGGCTTCCAGGAGATTGTCAGGCGTATCTTCAAGATACCAACTAAAAAAAGTTCCTTCGATAAAGTTATGGATGTTATTGGCAATGAAAACCTGAGCATGTTCGATACGATCACTCAGCATATTTCGGAGTACTGGGAGGGAAGAACTGGCGGCTATGGAAGAGAAACCAGAATATTCCTCATATCTTATCGCAGTCACCACTTCGGCAGCGATGAGTTTGAATAACAGGGCATTGTAGGTATGAAGGACAAAAAGTAGTTTTTCATAATCCGAGGTCAGGTCCATTCCAATAGACTGTAAATGTTTATCAATTCGCGACTGGCCTACCCGCCCCAGGCTGGTCACTTGAGCAAACAATTTTTGCCATTCTTGAAACAGCATTTTGACTTTTTGCGATCCGCTTCCGTCTTCCAGGCAAGTATTTAGGTGATCCCCCAATTCTTGCAGCAAGGTTTTAGCAATTACTGTGTTGGCACCAAAGTCCTCCAGTAAATTCTCTGCTGTAAATGGACGCCGGGTGTCCCTCTGGAGAGCACTGAGTAAGGGACGTAAACCATCCAAGTCAATTCGAATAAGTTCTGTATGTCGAGTCTGCCCATCCTCCTCAAAAAAAACAAAAGCATAATGTTCACCGTCAATGGCTACTCCAATATATTCCTGAAGATCGAGCCCATCTTGTTCGGCTTTTTGAGGAATATATTTGGTAACAAGTTTAGAATAGGCTTCTTGAAACTTGGCACTATTTATCCGACCATAAAATAGGCCTTTATCCTTAAATTCCAGAATAACACAATTGTGATAGGCATCGCTACGGCCTCGTTCCAGTCGAAAGGTGAGTTGATATTGAGCGTAAACTTCCCCACAGAAACGGTCACGAACTTCCGTCTCATTAGCTGCTGTTGCTAATCTAGATCGGAGATTACTCCAAAATGTACTTAAAATCGTCACGATTTCTCCCAAAATTGGATAATCTTACTCTTAATCATTAAGTACCTTAACGTGTTTTAAGTGGTCCACGCAATTTTACATACCTACAAGAATATGGTAAGTTTACGCATCTGCGGAGGATTCGAATGGCTACCACTAGTGACCATCTGATGATAAATAGCCCTATAAAGTGGGTGGGGGGAAAATCTCGACTACGGAAGCAGATTGTCGCCCTATTACCTTCTCACTCGTGTTACTTGGAACCATTTGCAGGTGCTGCATGGGTACTGTTTGCCAAACCTCCTAGTGATGTTGAAATTTTGAACGATATTGATCAAGAACTTGTTAATTTCTTCCGTGTAGTTAAGGAAAAACCGGAGGAATTAATTGTATCCTTTGAGTGGGAACTCGTATCACGCGCAGAATTCGAACGCTTAGCATCACTTGATCCATTGCAATTAACTGATGTGCAACGTGCTCATCGGTTCTACTACATAATCATGGCTGGGTGGGGGGGGGAATTAAACTATCCCCGATTTCAGACAAGCATCAAAGACGGTGGGCATGGAAATCGACTAATTGGTGCTCTCAAGTATCTCCGTCAACGCCTAGAGCCAGTCCACAAGCGACTTCGTACAGTAATCATTGAAAATTTGGAATGGCAAGAATGCATTGATCGCTATGACCGTCCTGGAACATTCATGTACGTTGACCCTCCATACCCCAACAATAAGTGCAATTACGCTCACAACATGCGAAGCTGGGAAGAACATAAAGAACTAGCCGATCGGCTTCGTGTCACAAAGTGCCAATGGATTGTATCATCCACTGACTCTCCAGAGGTCCGAGAACTGTATGCAAACTCTAGCTATCATATTATTTCTGTGCAATCCTTCTCAGGCATGAGAGTCAAGAAAGACAATACAGATCGGGTATTAAACAAAGAGGTTCTTATTACTAACTTCCTCCCTCCCACTGAATTGCTGGATGAGAGTAAAAATGGACAGATACAACAGACCAGTTTCGGGGTTTAATAAAAAATTTCCTATCCTTTGACCAGGCCGCATTACCTGGTCAAACCAATACACAAAGACCCCTGTCCTTTAGCAGCCGGGGGTCTTTTGTTTATGTCGCCTTATTGTATCACGACTCTACCCCTCCAAAACCCCGAAAAACAAGAACGGGTAACTCTGTCAGACTACCCGCTTCCCCTGTAGTTACAGTCCCATCGCCCAAAGTAGGTCAATCACACAATCAATTAGGCAAACTTGTGTGATCTAATCATTGTAGTGAATGCGATGAATCCTCTGGCAGTTTCTCATCAGATTGAGTATCAGCGATTAAGTTTGATCGCCTGGGATTGCCTAAATTTAGAGCGAGAGCAATCTGATCTCTTAGGGCTGGCCAGACAAGATAGACTAAGAGTAGTAAATGTAACCCAATTACTGGTGAAGCTATCCACAGCTGTTGAATATTATTAATCCACTGACTAACAATAATATCGGCTGATGAAATTGAAAATGCCATAATCATTGCAAGTGTGATAATCTGTCTTTTTGAAGACCGGGCCAATCGCTTGAAATGTATACCGAGCAGTATCGCAATGACAAAAAATGATATAGCGAATATTGCAAACCAGTAAACACTCCAACCCGCATGACGTATAGAAAGGTAGAAATTTCCAAGTCCAGAACTTTCACTAGCCGTTTCTGGTTCTTGAATTTTAAGTAAGGATATGTTGACAATACGTGCTGTCCAGATTGGATCAGGAATATCTTGTGAAGATGGGGTCTCATTAGGACTGGATACGAAAAGGAGTGCTCTAAATTCATCGCCAGGATTCAATAAAGTAGGCTTCATTTCAAAAGTATTTGTTGCTACCTTACGCCACGTTACTTTCACCTCTGTTGGATCATAATTTTTATCTTTTATATTGTAACTCACACCCTCTACAGCTAATAGTTCATGTGGCTCTTTTACAGATACTTGAATAGGCTCAATGTAATCACTTGGAAGAATTGGATTGCGTCCCGTATTTGAGACTAAAAAACCGTACACCGTCACAGACTCCTCTATGGAACCACCAATTGAAATGGCTATTCGCCCATTCGTTGTACCAGCAAAATCTAACGGGTTAAAAGAGAAGCGTTTTTCTATTGTTAAGTCGGAGAATTGAATTGACTTACGGTAAACATCATAAGCGATAAAAACTGATACTAAGATTCCTAATATCCCAACAATAGCTCCAATCCCTTGCCAAACTGGATTTTTCAGTGCAAATTTTTTTGGGAAACTTTTCACTTATGGCCTCTACCTTCAACAAAAAGACAAGCTGAACTATCCAACAATTCTTTAAAGTCGCAGGTATAGTTAATAGATTTAATAGCCGCACTTATGGTTTGAAATAAACAAAAAGCGCCACCCTTTGACCAGGCGGCGCAATTATGCTACCATACACCAAACAAACCGGGCTGGTGCCACATTCACCTGATCCGGGCTAAAGCCCCGCACTTCCTACGGTCGCGGGGCTTTTTCGTTACGAGTATGATAACATAACTTGGTCCGATTGACAACCGCGCATTTCTGGCCGACGAAATTCTGGCGGAGGGCTGCGATGAATAAGTAAACGGCATAAACACCTCGCTTCCTTTTAGGAGATTTTCTTGGGGGATAAAAAAGCCTCTTTCCACGTGGAAAGAGGCTTAGGGGATAGCCGAGAACGGATGCTAAGGCATTTCCCCCCTACTTAGACCGCGCCTGGTCAGGCTTCTAGAACTAGGCCGGGAGATTCAAACCTACTCCGGCACAATCGGCCAACTCAGGCCGGCAACAATGGCCTCAACTTCCTCCACTGTCGCCGCCGCCTTGATCGCCTCCTTCGCTTGCTCGCGCACGTCCTCAATGTCGAGATCGACCACCCGTAAAGCGGCAATAGCTGCCTCGTATTCGTCAATAGCTTCCTGAAGCTGGGCGTGAGTAAGCCGGTCAAGTTCATCCCTGGGGATGCCGTTGCGCCTGGCGGCTCGCCGGGCGGCATAGGGGATGTCGGTGACCAGTTTGCCTCCCCCCTTCCAGGTATCCACATCGCGCTGTTTTTGGGTGTAGGTTTCGGCCATATAGGGGGTGCGATATTTGGCCCGTTCCGCCGCTGCCTGGGCGTTGACGGCTTCCGACGCCACTGTTTTAGCCTGGGCCAGGGCCGCCGCCCGGTATTCAGGTGAGGCCGCGTAAGCCTCTAGCTCGGCGATGGTCGGCTGCGGGTCGGGTAGCTGCCAGAGGCTGATCCGCCATTCAAATTCGCCTGCCGGGTTGTCCGCAGGCGGCCCGTACTCGACTATAAAATTCCAGCCTTCATTGGGGTAGCTGATCGCCTGGGGATATTTCGTTACAATTACTGATGAGTAATTTGTCATAGTCTAATCAACGCTCCCGTGGTGTAACGGCGCACATCGGAATGGCCAACGTTTCTGGCTGCTCCACTCGATGCGACCTGGAACACCTGAAATTGAATGTACTGGCCAACGGTCATATAGACCGGACATGCAATATGTAACGTGATCCCATTGTTTGCTACTGCGTGCCAGACGGATGCGCCGGGAACCTGACTGCCGTTTATCAAAAGTTGAACCAGAAAATCGTTACCGGGGGTTATGCCCGCTGAGCCGCCAAAAGTGAATGAGCCGTAGGCCCAGTGCCAGCCTTGTTGTTGGGCATAGAACGCGGTTGCCCCATCCCATAAAGAAACTTCATTCCAGTGATACCACCCGCCGCTAAAGTCCACCGTGGTCCAGGTGTTCCAGGGGATGGATTGGTAGGCGTTGCGACAAACGAGCGAACCGTACCCTCGGAGTTGATGCTCGTGTTTGCCGTCCACCGTGTCGGCGTTGCCGGCGCTGTCGGCGTACCCCACCCGGCAAGGCGCGTGGTAGACATTGCTGGAGTTGTAGCCTTGCAGCACCCATCTTGTGCCATCCCAATAAGTTTGAACGCTGTGGCCGGTGTCGGCGTCTTGCCGGTACAGTCTGATCACGCCGGGCCGGGTATCGCTTTCCCGGCGCAGCAGCCTGGAACTGGCGGTTATTTGGGCCTGTTGATACGCTGGCGCTCCCATAATAGCGGCAATCTCGATGCCGTCGCCGGCAGCCAATTTTGCCAACAGGTAGCCGGCGGTAGGATCATTAGAGGTGGCCAAGACGGTCCCATCACCGCCAACCGCCTGGTCCAGTGTCTCCAGGGCCTTTTGAACGGTGTCATCGGCGGCGCTGAGATTGCCGCTAAAATTGGTCGTGCCGGCGCTGATCTCGCCGGCCGGGTGAGTGTGGCCCACGTCACTCTTGCCGGCCAGGGCCGTGTCGACCTCAACCTCGGTGTAGTAGCGGGCATCTCCCCGCGCCTGGTTGAGATACTGAGGGTGATCGTCGTCGCCCAGGCCGGCCAGTTCGTGGTGGTGAAGCTGCCGCCATGTTGGTGTCCCGCTCCCTCCACCGGGGCTGTCTTCCGGCACACTGATTACCTGCCCTGGTCCCGAAGGCGGCTTGATGACCCCAACCAGGTCGCCATTGTCGTCGTAGATTGGAATCGTGCCGGTCTGCTCCTTGAGGCGGGCCAGGGCGCACCCTCCCTCGAACCATTTGACGGCCACCACTCCGGCCCCAACGCTGTAATTCTCCGTGACACCGGTGAAAGAGGTGTGGGGCAGTTCGGATTTAAGCAGCATCGTGCCGGCCTGGACCCGATTACCCAGGACCAGGTCGCCGTTGAAGTTGACGGCAATCCCGTCCGGATTGACGGTTAGCGGCAGGTCTTCAATCGCCAGGGTAGGCGTGGTCACGGCGGTCACATTAGCCCCATCCCCTGTCCACAGTTCCCCTATCCCCTGGGCGTCAAGCGTATCCCCGACGACCCACTCAGCCGGCGCCGTTTCCTCCAGGGTCAACTCTAGCAGCCCGGTATCCATCGAGGCGATCTGTCGAGCCGTTCCCCGCGAGGGGTTGTGCAGCCACAGCCCGGCAGCCAGGTCGGTATCCAGGCCCTCGGTCAGGGTATAGCCAATGGTGGTCACATCCTCCACGGTCGTGATCGAGCTAATGGTCAGCAGGGTCGAAACGTGCCGGACCAGGAACAGACCCGATTCGCCGTTCAGGATCAGCGCCCCACACCGGTCTTCGGCGCTCCAGAGCGAATCATCCACCAGGGGGTTAACGGTTGTCTCGTCGATGATCGCCTCGGCCTGGACGATGGTTCCGTCATCCTGTTCGATCCGGCCATAAGCTAAAAGTCGGTCAGTATCCAGGAAGCGCGGGCGAGCCGCCAGAATGTCCTGCTGCACCTCGGCCAACGTAGCCGGCCCCAGGTCATACTGGACCAGTTGGGTGAAGGTCTCACCTGAGATGTCGAAAACTCGAACGACCAGCCGGCCGAGCATTGGAGCATAGCCGCCAACGGCCAGCAGCGTCCCGTCCAAATTGACGTCACTCCAGATCGGGTAGATGGCATCGTCCCCGCCGTAGATCAAGTTGAGCAGGCCAAGGGAGGTTAGGCGGGAATTGTCCAGCGCGCCAAAGGGCGAGCAGTGGTGAACGGCAATGCGGCGGGTGTCGGTGAGAACGGAGACGGTGTGTGTCCCGTTGCCGATATTGAGGCCGTAAGAACTCCATGCGCCGTTTGTGTCCTGGCGGTAGATATGCCATTGCATCCCTACCGCATCGGCGATGGTGACTCTAAAATAGGCGTTAGCCCCTACCTGGGCGAAGTCGGGACTGTAGACATAGCAGTTACCCTGGTAGTGAGGCTCGCAATACCCGTCGTTTACATTATCCACATTAAAGCCGTAGCCTTCGATCCAGGAGCCAATCGGCATATTCGGGTCGGCCTGGCAAACCGAACAGAATTGCCACCAAAGGGTCGAATCGCCGGCCAGGCCGATCTGCCAACCCTGTTGGCTCACGGTCGTGTCGTAATCATTCCATTCGCCGGTGAATGACCCGTAGCTGCTGCCTTTTAGCGTCCAGGCCCAGGTCAGGCCCTTGTCTGTTGTTTTGAGCACCCCCAAATTCCATAGCGAGCCAACGGGCCACCGGGCCAGGATATAGAAGGTGTCAGGGTTAACCGGGTCAGCCAGGACTTGAAAATAGTCCAGGCTGGTTAGCGCCCGCCCTACTTCATAGGGCAGGCTGGTGGTGATGTCGGTATAGGTTTGACCGGCGTCTTCGCTGCGCTTGACGTAGCCCTGCCCGACTTCAAAACGGTAACGGCGGTCGTCGGCGTGGACTGTGCCGTGATGGTCCGGTTTGGTGAAGATGACCAGGTCGGCCCAGCCGCTGGTCCAGTCCGTCCACGGCCCGGCCAGGCCGGAGCAGCTCATGGCCCGCAGCCTGAACCACTTTTCTTTAGCTGGCCGCACCCCGCCCGGCCCCCAATGGATGTCGTCGATCAGGATGGTGCAGGGGACGCCCTCGACGAATACCTTGATGGTAATAAATCCAACCGGCTGGCCAACCGCTTCCGGCGGCAGGGTCAGGGTTACCTCGGCCCAATCGCCATCTGAGGTGAAAGATACATTATTAAAGGGCGCTTTTTCGTAGGTTTTTTCCTGATATTCGTCGTGTGTCCCCGTCGGGTCGGTGATGGTCGAGGTGGTCCAGACCCCGGCCCCCAGGCGAGCCGAACCGCTGACCGGGCCGCTGCCGCTGGCGCGGATAACCTTGATTTTGGCCGTGAGCTGGTCGGTGGCCAGGCCGGTGAACTCCTGCATGGCCTGGATGATCCGGCCATTGTAGGAACGCTGCGCTTCAGGGATTTCGGGCGGGTACTCCATGCCGCCGTCGTAGACAATCCGGCTGCCGGGCGAGGTCGCGCCGTCGGCATTCCAATCGGACGGTGAAGCGGTGTGGAGGTGGCCCCAGCTCTCATCCTGGCCGGTGTCGAAGGTCCACGAATCAGGCGAGGTCGAGGTAATGATCTTGGGCAAATCGTCGGGAACTACATCGCCCCATTTCACCCCATTCGTTCCCTGGTCGTCGTCGGCCCATTCCAGTTCCCAATGATCGAAGCCTGGGGCGAGATGGGTGTGATCGAGTTCCAGCGGATCAGCGTCAATCCGATAGCCCGCTCCGATGGGGCAAGCCATAAAGCCTCGCGGCTTTTCGCTCATAAAAAGTTCATCCGTCACCCAGGGTGAATAAGCGCTTTTGAGGCTATTTGGCCCTATCGCCCGTACTGCAAAATAGGTTCGGGCCGGCTCCTGAGTATCGAAAGCGGTCGCAGCTTCCAATTCGGTCGTGGTGGCCAGCGGCTCGCCGGTACTCCCTTCGGTCGCCGGGCGGCTGGTTGGGTCGGCGGTCCAATAAACCTCGTAGCTTTGAGCATTCTCGATGACGCTCCACTGAATGAGCCAACCCTGCTCGGCGCAGACAATGGTCGCGGTCGGGCGCGGCGTGGCCAGGCCCTGGTTGCCGGGTAGGGACGGGTTGGTTGGGGCGCTGCTTATGGCGCTATAGGAACTGCTATTATCCAAACCCTCTTCGAAGAAGGCAACGACATAGAGCTTACCTTGCCGGCTTTCGAGTTGGCAGGGAATCCCCGGTGCGAGCAGATGGCGCTTGGCCTTGATGTGTTCGGCCAGTTCCACCGTTCGTTTGACTCGTTTGGCTCCGGGCGGGGTCTTCACCAGGACGGTATCAAGCCCGACTTCGAGAATGATGGCGTTGTAGTTGGTTTTTTCCGGTTGGCGAGCCAGGCGTTCCAGCTCGCCGGTCAAATAGGTGCGGGCCATTACTGAGACGGTTCTTCCTCCTCCTCCTGGTTATCAATCTCAAACACTTTACGGGTCGAAACTTTCATAAAAGACTTTCGTTCGGCCATATCGAAGGTAAACTCGACGCTGTTTACCAGCCAATCGCCGTCAATGGCCTGTTGGGTCACCACAATCCGATCCTGGTCTTCCGGCTCCAGGCGAATATCCGGCAGGCCGGCAAAGTTGGCCTGCTCCATATTTTCGGCAGAGGCTTTGACGATGGCCTTCGCTTCACGGTAGCAGTGCTCCGGCAGCATCAGGTCAGGATTGTGATACTGAAGGAATCGCCTTCCCCGTGGAAGCAGGACCGGCGAGGCGTACACGGCATAGGTATAAGCTCCCTCGACGTGACAGACGGACGTAAAGCGATCCGTCTCCTGGTGTTGGTTTTGGGTCAAATTGTTCTGGAAAGCCGGGCCGGCGTCATGCCAGTCGAAATAAGACAGCAGCAGCTTACCGTTGGGCCTGAACACGCCCTTGATCATCCGTTTGCCGATGACTTTGGTCATCGCTTCCTTCATAGCCTGGTTGACGTCGAGCAGGGCGTAGGTTGGGATCTCGAACAGCTCCGGCACGTAGATGTTTTCAAACGTGGCCGAGCTATTCAAAGCGTACAGGCCGAAGTAGCAATATTCAGCGCGAGCGTCTTTTAGTTCTTCCTCACTCTCCCTGACCTTGCCGAAGTGGCCGATGTAGTTGCCGGCCACCCAAATCGAGTAAAGCCGGTCCCTCACCGTGATCCTGACCGGGTAGGTTTGGCCGGGTTTGAGGTGCAGGGCTGAAGGAGAGTAATCGCGCTCGCCGGTCAGTTCGACCCCATTTTGCCAGCGCCGGTAAACAGCCTGGCAGTTGAGGGAATTGTCGGCGTTTTTGTAGCCGGTGTTGGCCGTCAAACCGATATAGACACAATCCTGTTTAGGATCGGTGGAACTGGTGGCTTTGAGGTAAACCCCGGCCTCGCCCCCACTGTCCTCAATCCGCAGGTCAAAGTTAATGGTCAGATTCTCGATCTTGGCCGGCTGGCTGTAGCCAGGCGGGGCGTAAAAGCCGCTGTAAAGCTCGCCGGCGGCGACGGTAAGCGAGGCTTCATTGACGAAGCTCCTGAACTCGGTTTCGGTCAAACCCTCCCAGGCGTACCCGCGTAAAACTTCCTCCATCGTTCGGTCTTCCACTCCATCGGTCATGTGGATGTCACAGAAGTCTACGACGTTGCGGGTTTTGGTCAGGTGGTCCCGCAGCGACCAGAGCACATCCCAGTAGATGGTAGAGTGACCGCGCCCGACCAGGCCGAACTTACCGGCGCTGTGAAAGCCAGCGTTGTGACTAAAAGCATGCCGCCAGGGCCATTTGGGTGACTCGGCGTAAGGCCGGTAAAAACAGTGGATGGTTCCACCCAGGACTTGCATTTTTAGGTCAGCCGGGCGGCCCACGGTCAGGCCCTGGGCCGCAATCCCCCCGGCCACGTAGCGGTGCAGCCACAATTGTTCATCCTGCCAATTGGGGTTAGCGGCCCGGTCGGCCTGGGTGGTTTCGGCCCAGTCGGGATCATCTTCGTCGTAGTCGCTGATGAGTAGGTAGAGTCGATTGGCCCCTTTGGTCCCTGACAGATCGGGCGGGTAGGTCGAATTGCCAAAATCAGGCGCGTCGAAGACCAGGCTGTTCCAGTAGCGCCCGGCCTGGTCTTCCAGGTGAGAGGAATTGTCAAAGTCGGAATTGGCCTCCCAGACGAAGGCGTACTTTTTGCCGATTTGAATAGCCCGGCAGATCAGGCCGGCCATGGTCGCCTCCTGCGCGACCCGGTTCCAAACCCCGTCCGGCGCGTCCGGGCAGTCGTGGGTGCTGTAGTCTATCCGCCGGATGTGGCCGTTCTCGCGAATAATCTCCACGCTGACCGGGCAGCCCGAAGCGGCCGTACCCTCAAAATCCGCGTAGTTGAGGTTGTCGCCCATTCTGACGGTCGCCTGCACCGCGCCGTCAATGGCCGGGTCGTGGGCCAACCAGACGACATCAGAGTAAAAGCTGCCCTTCCTGGAAGGTTCGACCTCCCAGACCTTCCCCCCGCCGCCGTAGACGCCGGGCGCAGCGTCCCCGCCGCCGGTAAAGGCCTCCATCGAACTGCCGAGCTGGTACATCTCCTTACCTGCCAGCTTGGGGTACGCGCCGGGAAAAAACAGGTCGGGCCACCTGGCTTCTTCCACGCTCCAATAGCCGTTGTGCCTGGCTATGTACTTGATCGGATTGTCGGGCGGCAAATAGCGGGTGTTTTGGGGCAGCACATCCTCAAAGGACTCGGCCCTGGTGTCGAGCAGCAGCTTATCAGCCCTGGCCACCAGCCGCCCGGCGTGCTGGCGCTGCTGGAGACTGATGGTCGGGTCAGACAGGTCCAGGTAGCCCTGACCGATTTGGGCCAGGTCGGTTATACCAATCGAACCGTCAGGGTTTTGCCAGGTCAGGGAGAGATAATAAGTGACGCCGTAGGTTTGGCCGCTGCGGGTAGCGGTGTTGCCCGGCGTGTTGAGTAGGTAGAGTTGGAATGGTCCGCCAGGGGTGTAACCGGGCTGGTCTATAAATTCCTGCACCAGCGCGGTAATATCAGGACTGGTCACAACCACACCCGTCCAGGGCCAGGGGAGTGTCCATAAAATAGCCGCTGCCATCATGGGCCGAGCCAGAAGGGTGGCTTCATCGTTGACGTAAAGGGGAGCATCAAAATCGGCGTCGGCCCGTATCTCGACGGTGACATCGGTCCGGAGAGTGCTGTTCCCTTTGATCTGGAAGGTAGCGCTCAAGATGGTCGCCCCCACCGGGGCATCCAGGGAGGCGTAGCGCAAGACGCCGTGACGTGCGCCCGCGCCATAACCGCCACTAGAATAGCCCATAGTCAGGCCGGGATAAGAGGAGGTTGTTCGCACGTGATACCCGTCCCGGCCAAGCGCGGCGTAAAATTTATCCCGGTAGTTGCCGTGGTAGAGACGCACCAGGTTGCCCTCACGCACGACCGTACCGGAATTAAACAGGAGCGAGGCGTCCTTGAGGGTAATAGAGGCATCCATGCCCCAATTGTTATCCCTCCCGGTGGTGTAGCCGGTGGCGTGCAGGTCCAGGGCCTGGCGCTGACTCTCCGGCACTTCGCACAAGAACGAAGCGGCCGGACTATCGTAAACAGCCTGCCAGCCCAGGGCGTAGAGCCTTTTGCTTCCGGCATGGTTGACCGCGACGATGGTCGCGGCGGTCAAGTCCGGCTGCGGTCCCAACCTTTGAAACTGGGTCAGATACCGCCCGGTTGGGTCGATCTTGGCGTAGACAACTTCCCGCAGGCGGGGGATGATTTCATCCCCTTCAAGCTGCGCCCGGTCCATTGGTTCGTCGTTGCGGCTCCAGACGAGCACCTGGTTGCCCTCGATGCTGCTCCCGCGAGCGAAGACATCGTAGCTGATCCGGGGCAGGTCTTCCGACCAGTCGGCTACCCCGCTCTCAAAATTCTTACGCCACACCCCGCCGTCGCGGTAATATAAATAGCTCTGCAAGCCTTGACTGTTGGTGCTATAGCCCCAGCGCCGCCAGTGGGTGACCCCAAAGGTGACGCAAACCGTATTTGAGTCGATTTCGTTGGCGGCCAGGCCGCCGCATGGCCGGTGGCCCCATTGGGCGATCAGGCCGGTCGTGGCCGCATCATAATCGCCGTCGTCTTTGAGCAGGTGCGCCTCGGCGTGAGTATGGAAGGGGAAGGAGTCATCAACCACCCAACTGCTGCCATTGTGGTGATAACGGTAGAGCATCGAACCGTAGACCGGCTTGTGCCAGGCCGCGTAACCGGCCTCGACCAGCTCCGTCCGCAGCAAAAACAGTTCGGTCGGAGTGCAGGCGGCGATTTGGAGTGAGGCGTCTACGGTCAGGGTGGTGATCTGGCCGGAGGTCAGGAGATTGGCGCTGTAGTCAAAATCGGCATAGTTCAGCCCACCCTCTTGGGTGATATAGAACACCCTGAAGCCGGGCAGATCGGCATAATGAACCACCGCCAGGGCTGCGCCGTAGGCTGCTCCGGAGTCGGCGCTCCAGGCCGGGTCTACCAGGTCGGTCGCGCCGCCGCTGACCCATAGCGACTCCCAGTCGGCCGGGGTGTCCAGGTTATCGCCCCGGATCGCGGCCACGTACAGCAGCCCGCTTTGCGGGTTGGTGGAGCTGCCGGCGCGGGCGCGAAACAGCACATCCTCCCCGGTATCGCTGCCGTTCAGGGCGACGGCCGCGCCGTGGCCGTGAGCGTACAGCCCGGCCAGGCCGCCGATCTGCTCGGTCCATTCCGGCAAAAACTGCTCAACCGTCACCTGGGAGGCCGGGGTGCGAATCAAGCTATTCATTTCGGTGGTCAGGTTAGTGGAAACAGGCCAGGTCATGGGCGATAGACTTTTACCAGGTTTACATCCACAAACACGATCCCGTTGCAGACGCCGGAGATGTCACTCGGCGTCCGGGGCGAGGGGACCAGGGGGCTGCGGATCCGGACCTCATGGGTTTGGGTGTCGTCGTGCTCGATCATAATCACATACGGCTGTTCATAGGCTACCAGTAAATCATTCCAAACACCATAACTAGAATCCGGCCAGGGGTCATTGATAAAGACGCGTAGGGTGAACCGCCACGAACGCGGAACCCGGCCGCTATAGGTGAAATCCTGCATGATGGTGCAGCCGGTCAGCCCGACCTCGTCGGTCTTCTGGCGGTCGTAGATCGGCCGGTAAGATTCTTCGCCCAGGGCAGAGACCTTATAGCGTTTGCCATCCAGTTGGATGTAGTCGTTGTAAGCCATTTCGTCCTCTTAACGGTAGATAGTGGAGAAGTCGGACACGTGAACAAAGCCGGATTCCTTGAGGGCCTCGGCGTCGATCATGATCTTGCCCCCGCCCTGGACCGCTGCCGCGATGGTTGATAGGAGGGCGATCATCTGGCTTACCCCGCTGTCCAGGCTGCTGCTGCCGCTGTCGCGCAAAACGAGCGCCCCATCACTGGGAACGACGTACTCGCCCCGGTGGACGAGGCCGGCCACTTCAGTCGGAGCGCCGTCGCCGGTGTAGCCGCCGGAGGCAAAGCCCGCCCCGGTCGAGGTGGATCCCGTGTTTTGGCTACTTAAAGATTCGTTATAACCGGCCATGTTGTTGGACAGTATGCCGGCGGCGGCGGCCAGTTTCTCCATCTCCGGAACGGCGTTTTTAGTCGCCTCGTAGCCCAACTGCTGGTACATCTGGTAAAGTTGGCCGGCGGTGGTCGTCTCGCGCTGCCAGCCCAGGATAAGCTCATCTTCCACCGCCCGCTGGCGGGTCAGCTCCAAATCTTGCTGCGCCCACTCGAATTTTTCTTCGGCGATGGTCTGCTCCAGTTGGCGCTGTTCTTCGGCCAGGCGCATGTTCTCCTGGAATTGAGCGACGGTCAGATCGTTTTGCTCCTGCTGCAAAGCCATCTGTTCTTCGGCCATGGCCTGGCGCGCCGTCCGATACTCCGCGGACATTGATTGCTGTTCTTCCCAATACTGGCGGCCCAGCTCCATCTGCTCTTTTTGCAGCTCGTTCATTTCCTCGAAGCGTTCTCTGGCTTCAGCCAAATCTTCTTTGGCCCAATCGTATTTGACGCTGTCGCGGTCTTCCTCGCGGTCCAGTTCGGTCCGCTGCCGGTCGGCCAGAATCGAGGCTCGTTCCATCTGCCGCCGGATGTCCAGCCGGTCGCGCCCAGAGGAATAGCGCAAAGCCCGCTCCAGGTCTTCCTGCTGCCAGCCGGCTTGCAGTTCAAATGATTCCCGGTTCCACGTGGAATCTTCGATCTGCCAGGCTCGTTGGGTTTCCAGCCGGCCCTCCTGCTTGTCATAGTCCTGGCGCTGCCACTCGGTTTGCAGGTTAAAGATTTCTTCGTTGAGATTGTATTGAGCTTCGTACTGTCGTTTCGAGACCTGGCTCTGCTTTTCCTCCCACTCTATGGACAAACGCTGCTGGCGGATATTGAAATTGAACAACTTTTGCTGCATGGTGAAGTCGTCGAACTGCGACTTGCGCCGGAAGTTCCAGAACTCTTTTTCCAGATCGAGCTTCTGGCGCTGCCAGCCAATCTCTGTTTCTTGCCGGCCGCCCTCGAAACCTACCAGGTCATAGGCGGGGCCGGTCTCGAACGGCTGCCCCAGGGAGTCCGGGTTAAATTCCAGCCGGTTGCCGGTGATGTGGCGCGTTCTTGATTTGGGAACAATGTACTCGCCCTCACCGCCTTCGCCGACCAGGGCCTCGGTGGGCCGGTCCACGTAGCCGCCCCGGGCGAATCCTGGCTTTTCCTCAACTTCGTTAGGGGAGAAGTAAGTGAACGGGTCTAAAAAGAAATTGT
>CAZUNT010000106.1:22488-23561 GCA_964622215.1 uncultured Caldilineaceae bacterium | reverse complement strand
TCCGGCATTGACGAGGAGGTGATGAGCCAGGTCGGCACCCGCGTCACCGCCCTGTTGGACAACGAGCGCGACATTGCCGCCGTCCTGACCGGCATCTCCGGGGCGAGCGGCCTGCGCGAAGTCCTGGCCCGCCTCGACACCAAGCAGCAAGCCCTGATTATGGGCCACGCCGTGCCCATGCCGGTCGTCATCCAAACCCGCACTTACGACGCCGACTTCTACGCCGCCGTCGGTTTCCGCGACGAAACCAAGCTGCGGGCGGGCCGGGCGGAGCGGGTGAATTTGCTGCGGGGGGAAAAGGAAACGGGGATTGATTAGAGCAACTATGTCACGCAAGCGTGAGGCGAAGCCGAGCCATGTCATTAGAGGCAAAGCCGAGGCATGTCATTCTGAGGCGAAGCCGAAGAATCCCTGGAGTCTGTGCTTGACTTAAGGCTGGATTGGCAGAAAATAGAAGCTGCAATGTACCTTTTTGCCATTGAAACTTATTTTTCCACCGCCTTGAGAGGGATTCTTCACTTCGCTACGCTCGTTCAGAATGACATAGCCTATTATGTCATTCTGAGGCGAAGCCGAAGAATCCCTGGAGTCTGTGCTTGACTTAAGGCTGGATTGGCAGAAAATAGAAGTAGCAATGTACCTTTTTGCCATTGAAACTTATTTTTCCACCACCTTGAGAGGGATTCTTCACTTCGCTACGCTCGTTCAGAATGACACCTATGAATTGCTATTACGTCTACATCCTGACCAGCCCCACCGGCACGCTCTACACTGGCGTAACCAATGACCTGAAACGTCGTGTCTACGAACACAAACATAAACTATTGGAAGGCTTCACCAAGAAATACAATATCACCCGGCTGGTGTATTACGAGGAAACCAGCGATGTCCAGACTGCCCTGGCCAGGGAAAAGAAGATCAAAGGCTGGCTCAGAAGCAAGAAAATCGAATTGATCGAGTCGGTTAATCCCAAGTGGACAGATCTGAGCCAGGGGTGGTATGATTAAGTGTGACGCTTTGCGTGAGGCCGCAGGCCGAAGATTATTGGTATGTCATTCTGAGGCCGCAGGCCG
>CAZUNT010000106.1:10624-22478 GCA_964622215.1 uncultured Caldilineaceae bacterium | reverse complement strand
AGAATCCCTGGAGTCTGTGCTTAAGGGGAAACTGGTCTGGAAAAAAATAGCAGTAGCAGGTTGCCTTTTTGCCTACGAACCCTACTTTTCGATCACCTTTAAAGGGATTCTTCACTTCGCTACGCTCGTTCAGAATGACATCAATTACTACAAACCAGGAGACCGTTATGCCCAATCACATCTTCATCTCTCACGCCAGCAAAGACGATGCTTTCGTCAAGGACCTGCGTATGGCCCTGGAAGGGCAGGGAGTCCCTGTCTGGGTCGACTCGCGCAATTTGCGGGGCGGGGACAAGCTGGCCCCGGAGATCAAGCAGGTCATCGAAACCGCGCGGCAGGTGCTGGTGGTGCTCAGCCCCAACACCATCAACTCCCCCTGGGTGCGCGCCGAAATCAAACAAGCTTTGCAGGTGGAGCAGCAGCGCCGGGATGAGGGCTACCGGGTCATCCCCCTGCTGCTGCCCGGCGTCGAGCCAACCGCCCTGCCCAACTGGTTTGAGGAAGAGCCGGTGGGTATCCCGGTGCGGCTGGAACCGGGCGGATTGAGCCAATCCCTGCCCGCTATCCTGGCTGCCTTGGGCGGGCGCCTGCCCGACGACCTGCAGCCCATGCAGAAGGTCGCCGCCCCGCCGCTAGCTGAACTGCTGCTGGAACTGCGCGATCCCACAATTCAAACCGAGGAGGGGAAGCGCCGGGTCTCGGCCACCGCCACCCTGACCTACACACCACCGACCTACCCCACCGTTCCGATGGTTGAAAGTGTACGTTACCCCTTTACCGCGCCCCTCGGCCCCATCGAGGCCGGCGAACTGCGCTGGTACCTGGAGCAGTACTACCTCTGGCCGGTCGGTGTCTTCAAGGAGCGAGCCGAACGGATCGAGGGCCAACTGCCGGGCTGGGGCCGCGACCTGTACCAGGCCGCCCTGGGGCCGGCCGCCGCTCAGGAGGCCCTGGCTGCCTGGCAGCACGCTGCCGGCGAAGCCGAGCGCCGCTTTTCGGTCAAGGTGGACAGCGACCTGTCCGAAGGAGCGGCCCCTGAGCAGCAGGCCGCCGCCCGCGAAGCCGCCAGCGGCTTGCTGTCGCTGCCCTGGGAGCTGCTGCACGACGGCCGGGGCTATCTGGGCCAGGGCAAGCACACCGTCCAGGTGCGCCGCCGCCTGCCCAACCGCCGGCGGCAAGAGGTGCGCCTGACCCGCCTGCCCATCCGCATTTTGCTGGTCAGCCCCCGACCCGAAGACGAGCACACCGGCTATTTTGACCACCGCAGCAGCGCCCTGCCCCTGATCGAGGCGGTAGAGCAGTTGGGCGAGCTGGCCGAACTGACCGTACTCAACCCGCCCACCTTCGCCGCCCTGGAACAGGCCGTGGTGCAGGCGGCTAAAGACAAGAAGCCCTTCGACGTGATCCACTTCGACGGCCACGGCGTGTACGACCGGGAACACGGCCTGGGCGGGCTGTGTTTTGAAGACCCCAAGGACAGTTCCAAACTGGCCGGGCGAGCTATGTTGCTTATCCACGCCGACGACCTGGCCGCCGCCAGCCGCGACCACCGCATCCCCCTGGTTTTCCTGGACGCCTGCCAGACCGCCACGATCGAGGACGACCCGACCGCCTCGGTGGCCGCCCGGCTGCTGGAAGAGGGCGTGACCTCGGTGGTGGCTATGAGCCACAGCGTCCTGGTCGAAACAGCCCGCCGTTTTGTCCAGGCTTTTTACGCCGAACTGGCTAATGGCAGGACCGTCGGCCAGGCTATGGCCGCCGGACAGCAGGCTTTACAGGGCAATACCTATCGCGGCCGGATCATGGGCGCGGGCGAACTGCGCCTGCAAGATTGGTTTGTGCCGGTGCTCTACCAGGAGCAGCAAGACCCGCAGGTGGTTGCCCAATTACCACCCCAGGCCGTGCGCCGCTTGCAGGAACGGCAGCGCCGGCTGAGCCTGGGCGGCCTGCCCGACCCGCCGCCGCAGAGTTTTGTCGGCCGCAGCCGCGAATTGTTGGCCCTGGAACGGCTTTTACATGATCAACCCTACGCCGTCGTGCGCGGCCAGGGTGGGGCCGGAAAAACCACCCTGGCCGTGGAACTGGCCCGCTGGCTGGCCCGCACCGGCCGCTTCGAGCGGGTCGCCTTCGCCAGCGTGGAGACCACCGGCGAGGCCCGGGCCGTGCTGGACAGCTTGGGCCGGCAGTTGCTGCCGGGAAATGGGCGGGGGAGCGGAGGAGCGGGGGAGTGGAGGAGCGGAGGAGCGGGGGAGCAGAGGGGAATGGCAGGGGAGCAGGGGGGAATGGCGGGGGAGGGATCGAGCTACTCCGTGGCTCATTATCCCAGCCTAAAAGAAGCCCTCCAGCCCGTCGAGCGCGCCCTGGCCGACCGGCCCACCCTGATCGTGCTGGACAACCTGGAAAGCGTTTTGCCCGGCCCGGCCGGGAGTTCCGAAGCTGCCCAAACTGCGGAACTCTCCGAATTGTTTGGCCTGTGCCAGGCCCTCCTGCAGGCCGACCCCGCCACCCGGCTGCTCTTCACCAGCCGCGAGCCGCTGCCGCCGCCCTTTGACCACCGCCAGCGCGAGATCGAGCTGGGCCGCCTCAGCCGGGCCGACGCGATTGAACTGGTCGGCCGGGTGCTGGCCGAGGCCGGCCTGACTCCTGCTGAGACCGACCCCGGCCGGACGCCCCAGGAAATCGCCGACCTGGTCGAAGCGGTCAACGGCCACGCCCGCGCCCTGGTCCTGCTGGCCCCCGACATCGCCGGGCGGGGGGTGCGGGCCACCACCGCCAATTTGAGTCAATTGATGGCCGAATTGGACCGCCGCCACCCCGGCGACCGCCAGAACTCCCTCTACGCCAGCCTGGAACTTTCCCTGCGCCGCCTGCCGCCGGAGATGAGAGAACAGGTCAAAGTGCTGGCCCCGTTCCACGGCGGGACCAATCTGCTCGTGCTATCGTTTATGTTCATCGCTGATCTAGAAAACCCTGGTGAAGCAGCTTTAGACTCGGCCTATCAATTCGCTTCAATTTTAGCCTCAAGCTTAATCAAGGTGGGCCTGGTCGAACCCGCCGCCTACAACCACCTTCGCCTCGACCCGGCCCTGCCGCCCTACCTGTGGGCGCAGTTGGCCCCGGCCGAGCAGGAACAGGTGCAAAGCCGCTGGGCCGAGGGGATGGGCCAACTGGTTGGTTTTCTGTACCAGCAACGTTCTCAAGATGCCCAACTCGCCGCCCAACTAACCCTGCTGGAACTGCCCAACCTGCTGGCCCTGCTGGACTGGGCGGTGGACCGCCTCTCGCCGGAGCAGATGGTGGGTCTGGCTGCTCATGTGGAGCAGTTATTAGCCAACCTGGGCCGACCCCAGGCTTTGGCCCAGGTTGTAGCCGTCCGGGAACGGGTCGCCAGTCAGTTGGGGGAGTGGAGTCACGCCCGTTATCTGGTGGAAGATCAAAAAATTGACAGGCTGTTAGCCTGTGGCAATCTCCAGGCCGCTTACACCACCGCCCAACAATTGCTACAGCAAAGCCTAACCGCCGGAGAAGCAGCATATCCAGGCGCGGCGTATGATATCGCAATGGCACATAGCTTGCTAGGAAGAGTGCTTTTCCGAGGTGGAAATGCAGAGGTAGCTCTCCAACTTCTGACCGAGGCGCAACAGCGCTTTCAAATATTGGCTAATGCAGGTGGTATCAGTGCCGAGTATGAGGTTTCTGCTGCTATCATCGAACAGGGTGATTGCCTCGGGGCTTTGGGACGGTTAGATGAAGCAGCAGCAGCTTATCAAGATGCCATTAGGCGAGCGGAGAAACTTGATATTCAGAGACAGGTAGCTGTCTGCAAGGGCAATCTCGGTAGTATCCGGCTGTTGCAACAGCGCTACGCCGAGGCCCTGACCATCTACACCGAAGCCAGGCAGATCTTTGAGCGGCTAGGTGAGCCGGGCAGCGTGGCCGCGTCCTGGCATCAAATTGGTATAATCCACCGGGAGGCTAGACAATTTGATCAGGCTGAACAAGCTTACCGACAAGCGCTGGCTATTAGCGTTCAGAAGAAAGATCGCCCTGGTGAGGCCAAAAGCTTGGGCGAACTGGGCAATCTTTATGATGATATGGGTCGCCTTGAAGAGGCGATTATCTTCTGTCGGCAGGCGGCGGATATTCATCTGGAATTACAAGATTGGTTCGAGGAGGGAAGAGACCGCAACAATATCGCTGATACCTTAATCAAACTGGGTCGTACCGATGCGGCTCGCCATGAATTGCGCCGGGCCATCGAGTGTGATAGTCATTTCGGTCACGCCGCCGAACCCTGGAAAACGTGGAAGAATCTGTATAACCTGGAACAGGCCACCGGCAACCCCCAGGCGGCGGCCTGGGCCAGGCAGCAGGCCGTTGAAACCTACCTGGCCTATCGCCGGGCGGGAGGGGAAAATCAAAGCCCCAAGGCGCGGCTGTATCTGTTGGTCTATACGGCCCTGCGGGAGAGGAATACCGGCGAGGCGCAGCAATTCCTGGCCGAGTTGGTGGGGCAAAAGGTGCCGCCCCCGCTCAAAGCAATGCTCCTCAAATTGCAGGCCATTCTGGCCGGGGAGCGCAATCCGGCCATGGCGGATGATCCCGCCCTCGATTACGACGACGCGGCGGAGCTGCGGCTGCTGCTGGAGGCGGTGGCCAGGTAATTAATTGTCAATTGTCAATGGTCAATGGTCAATTGTCTAGGGCAATCGCATACTCGACTTAAGGCGAGTCAAGGTGCGGGGCTGAAGCCGCCGCACTGAAAGAGCAAAGCTCTTCGAGCTAAAATTTTAGCCCGTTAGGGCTTCGCTCTCTCAGCACGATGGCTTTAGCCTCGTGCCTGTAGCTCCAAAAAGTTAGTATGCGATTGCCCTCGTCAATTGTCAATTTTAACGGCGGGGCACAGTTCTGCCCTGGCGGATGATCCTGCTCTTCACCCCCTGGCTTGACAAAAGTTGCAGTTTACCAAGGGCAGATTTAGCGTTTTTGAATCACTGAGACACTGAATTTTGCTGAATCCACTGAAAAAGTTGTCTTTTCAGTGAAATCAGTCCCCTCAGTGCCTCAGTGATTCGACCTGTCACCTGCTCTGCCCGCCCTCGATTACGACGACGCGGTGGAACTGCGGCTGCTGTTGGAAGCGGTGGCCAGGTAATTAATTGACAATTGTCAATGGTCAATGGTCAATTGGGGGCATTTCTGTTTTGGGGCAAATTTGGTTGACGGCGTGGGCGAACCCCCTCCCCAGCCCTCCCCCGACGCGGGGGAGGGTGCTCTTCTCCCCCTTCCCTCGTAGGGAAGGGGGTCGGGGGGTTAGGTCTGCTAGAAAACCTGAATAATTGACCATTGACCATTGACAATTGACAATTCTCCTGCCTGGCTAAAAAAAATCCCCTCGCACCGGAGGGGATTTTTGTTTGGGAACGACACCTTCACTTTAGACAATTTCCAAGTTGACCCGTTTGCCATCCTTTGCTGCGCTGGTACGTAAGAGGGTGCGCATTGCATTCGCCACACGACCTTCTTTCCCGATGATCCGACCCATATCTTCGGGATCGACGCTCAGTTCAAGGACAATCATGGAAGCACCTTCCACTTCTTCAACTTGAACCCTGTCGGAGTGATTGACCACTGCACGTGCCATTTGGAGTGTCAGATCTTTGAGTTGTCCCATTTTTCGAACCTCCCAATTCGAAAGAAAAATAGATTGTCTGTAAATCATAGAAAGTATATCAGGTTTGAGGACCAGGGTCAATATTACTCCTCTCCCCCAATAGTACTAAGCGAGAGTCGGGATATTTTTCACAAATTTGGGTGGCTATTTTGCGCCTGCCCTGCTGCGGTATATCATACTACCTTCATTAACGGATTATACCGAACTGACCTTAAGGAAAGATTAAGTTATGAAGCAGTCTCCTCTAAAAGTGGGTGTTATCGGCGCCGGGGTGGGCCGGCTGCACCTGAAGGGTTACCAGGCTCTGGCCGCCGAGGTTGACCTGGCGGCGCTGTGCGACGCCAACGAGGCCCGGCTGAATGAGCTGGCCGACGCCTACACCATCCCCCACCGCTATACCAATTTCGAAGAACTTTTTGCCTCTGGGGCAATCGAGGCGGTCAGTATTTGCCTGCCAAATTACCTGCACGCCCCTGTTTCCATCGCGGCCCTACAAGCCGGGCTGCATGTGCTGTGTGAAAAACCACTGGCGGAAACGGTCGCCTCCGGCCAAAAAATTGCCCAGGCCGCGGCTGAAGCGCCGGGGAAATTTATGATTTGCTTCAATCGTCGTTATCGTCTCGACGTGCAGTGGATGAAGAAAATTTTGGAGCAAGGGCTGATTGGCCGGGTTTACCAGGTCAGGGCCGGCTGGGTGCGCGAGACGGGCATCCCCGGTTGGGGCGGCTGGTTTCTGGACAAAACGAGGTCGGGCGGCGGCCCTTTAATTGATTTGGGCGTACATATGCTGGATGCGGTGCTGTGGTTGTTGGATTATCCCGAACCCCTCACCGTCAGCGGTTCGGTCCAGGCCAATTTTGGCCCGCGCCAGGCCAAAACCTGGCATCCGGCGGCTGCGCCCTCGCCCTATACCGTAGAAGATTCGGCCCTGGCTTTCATTCGTCTGGCCGGAGGCATCAGCCTAAATTTGGAAACCAGTTGGGCTTCCCACACCAAACCGGGCACGGATGACTTTTTTATCACTTTAGCCGGAACTGAGGGCAGTATTGAGTTATATGTCCCCAATTATGCAACTGAAAATACCCTCACCCTTTATACTGAAGTGGGAGGAACGCCCGTCGTAACCCGGCCGGCTATAAAACCGGCCAGAGCCGACCACGAGTATGCCGTAGCCGAGTTCATCCGCTGCATTAAGGAGGATACCGCCCCGACCGCTTCGGCGGCGCAGGGCCTGACGGTGCTGAGAATTATTGAAGCGGTTTACCAATCCGCCGAGTTAGGGCGCGAGGTGGCAATCAGTTAGAAGTGAGCAGTGAATAGTGAGCAGTGAACAGTGAATAGTGAATAGTGAGCAGTGAGCAGTGAATAGTGAATAGTGAGCAGTGAATAGTGAATAGTGAGCAGTGAACAGTGAACAGTGAACAGTGAACAGTGAATAGTGAATTGCTTACTGCTTACTGCTTACTGCTTACTGCTTACTGTTCACTAATTACTGTTCACTGTTATTCTTCTCTTTGGATTACCGGTAGAGAAGGGTGGGTATCGTCAAGGTCGGATTTTTGGCCGGAGAGGTCATCCTCTTCAATGGGGAAAAGCGCCTGGGAAGGGCCTTGGCTGGAAACCTGGATGATAATGGCCGTGATATTGTCGGGTCCGCCGGAGGCATTGGCCATGTTGATGAGTTGTTTAGCCGCCGCCAGGGGTGACGTGGCCTGGCTGAGCGCATCTTTGATCTTGGGCGCGGAAACTTCGCTCCACAACCCATCGCTGCACAGAATAACAATATCGTCCACTTGCAGTTTTTCACTCACAATGTGAATATCAATCTCAGACCCCTGGCCCAAAGCCTGGTAAAGGACATTACGGCGGGGATGGATCAGGGCTTCTTCTTCGGAAATTTTGCCCATTTCGACCAGGCGCTGCACCAGCGAGTGGTCTTTGCTGATGAGGCGCAATTCGTTATCGCGCAGCAGATAGGCCCGCGAGTCGCCCACATTCATGGCCACCAGGACATCGCCGTGCAACACCGCCGCCACAACGGTGGTTCCGCCGCCCTCGGTGGCGTTTATGACCTGGTTATTGGCTTTGGTAATCGCATGGCTGAGGGCTTCAATAATCGCCTCAACCGGATCATCCCCTAACAAGGGAGTAACCCTGGCATAATACTCCGAGTTTACCGTTTCAATCGTCACGGCCGAAGCGATTTCCCCCTTATGATGCCCCCCCATACCGTCGGCGAGTATGTACAAATGACCTTTATCGGCCAGGGTGCTAACGTCGGTTTCCAGGGGAAGCTTGTAGGCATCTTCGTTGTGATCTCGGACCAGACCCGTATTGGTTAATCCGGCATACTGAAAGTACATGATCGGTTTAGCGGGATTCACTTTTTCTATACCTTGTATGGACAACGTTCGACGCCTCCTATCGTTCGTTTCAGGTTATCCGGTGGAGCACATTAACTATTATTATAATGCTATTCAGTCTAAATTTCCAACCAAACTCTTCGATTCCTCCACCCTCATTTTTGTAGACACTTCTACCTTATTCGTCTATAATACAGGTGCGTGCTTAATTAGCGATATTCAGGAGAATAAATAATGAAAAACAAACCGAACCTACCGCCGCTGCCTCAGCCTACCGTAAAATATGTTTCCAATCCTAACCAGATGAATGAAGACGCGGCTCGCGGTATGCTCAGCAACCCTGTTTACGCGGGTATACCTCCTTATCATCGTATTGTTTCCGATGAAGCCTGGGTTCGAGCTGCGGCTGAACTGATTAAGGAGGATGGGGCAGAGCAATTCCTGGTAAATTTGCTTTATATGCTTCGCCTCAGTATGGTTGCGGCTGTGCCCGATGAAGCGATTCCCAACGATTATGACGGCCCCTGGCCCGAAGATAATAACAATGTTTCAGCCACCGACGACAGCTCAATGGACGAGCTTGAGACGCCGTCTCCCTGGCAAAATCCTATGGAGGGCATGATTTTTTGTTCTCACGATGGCTTGCCCATAATCCTGATTGACGACGAGTTTGTCTGCGCCGGCGAATATCTCTACGCTCACCTCAGTAACACCCCCGTAACCGATTTGCTGACCGACCCGGTTCTGACCCTGGTTTTCCAAAATGGCCATACCTTGCCCCTCTTGTGCCCCGATTGCGGAGATTCACTGCATGTTGACGATCATGGCGCCTTATTGGACAGCCTCAATGGCCTGGCTATTGTGGCCCTGGAATGGGATGAAGATACGGATGAGTTAATTGTCGAATTTGGCCCTCCCGATAGTGATGAGGATGAAGCCGAAGCCGTAGAAACTTTATTCCTTCATCTCAATTCCATCCGCGGGCTAACCTGCCCGCACCAGACCCTGGGGCATGAGGAGGAGGTAGATTAAAATAACAGACCCAATTTACAAGAGCCAACCGTATCATGGTAGATGAGTCCCCCTATTTCATTAGCAGTCGCCGGCGTGTAGCCGCATGGTTGGTCCATCTTTTTACGGCCAGCGGTGCAGTTTTTGGGCTATTCACCCTGTATGCGATCTATCAGCATCAGTTCTTGCCGGCTTTTTGGTTGATGGCCGCAGCCATCCTGGTCGACTCGGTGGATGGGGTATTGGCTCGCTGGGCCAGGGTTAAAGCGGCTGTGCCTCAAATTGACGGCGCGCTGCTGGACAATATCCTCGACTACCTAAATTATGTCATCACCCCGGCTTTCCTTTTGCTGGTTGGGGAGCTGCTGCCGCCCGGCTGGGGTTTTGTGGGAGTCAGCGTGGTTGTTCTGGCTTCAGCCTACCAATTTACTCAACCCGAAGCCAAAACAGAGGACCACTTTTTTAAAGGATTCCCCAGTTATTGGAATATTGTTGTTTTTTACCTCTTTTTCTGGCAAACGCCGCCCTGGCTCAATTTAATAATTATCCTGCTCCTGGCCGTGTTGGTCTTTGTGCCGATCAAATATATCTACCCTTCCCGGTTGGATTACCTGACCCACAACCGCTGGCTGCGCCGGGGCATGCTGCTGGCTACCATTTTGTGGGGAGTGGCTACCGCCGCCCTGTTGTGGATTTATCCTGATGCCAATTATATCCTGGTTGCCTTTTCGATGGCCTACGTTCTCTTTTACGGCGCGGTCAGTATCTATCGCACTTTGGCGCCCCTTGAACCCCTCCCGCATGTCAAAAGAACAACCATCGCCGAGCGTCTGGAATACCTCCGCCAACTGCGCCAGCGGCGGTGGCCGCTGCGCCGTCGTCGTTGAGCCACCCCCTTCTGGTTTTGACAAGACCTCATGCTGTCAATTATACTTTTGGCTAAACGACCGGAAGAGTTGGAAACGGCTGAAGATGGCGGGACTTAAGGATGAGGTGTGAAGAATGTCAATAGGCGGGTGGGTTGCCCTGGTACTGGTGATAAGTTGGGTTATCCTGTTGATATTTTACTGGCGTTTGAGGAATCAAATGCGGCAGGAAAAAACGCTGGCCGCCCGGTTGGCCAGAAACCTGGTGGCGATAAAACGTGAACTGGCTGAAGTAAAGGCGCGGCGCAAAAAGTTGCTATCGGCGGCCACCCAGGCCCTGGTTATTGTCGAAAGAGATTATCATGTTTCCAGCGCCAACAAAGTGGCCAAACAGTTGTTTGGGCCGGTTGACAGCGATATTACCTTTATGCAGTGGACGCGCCAGCACCAACTACGGGAGTTAGTCGATCAAACTCTGGCCGGCCAGAGAATGCCGCCCGTCTACTTTGCCAAGGATGACAAAACCCTGGAAGCCCATGCGCGTTCCATCAAGGGGCGTTTGCTGGATGGGAAGAAAACGCCGGTAGCCGTAGCCCTGGCCATCCACGATGTGACCGAGCTGCACCGTCTCAGCCGCGCCCGGCGTGATTTTGTCACCAACATTTCGCACGAATTACGCTCGCCCCTGGCTTCGCTCCAGTTGTTGACCGAAACATTACTAAACAGCGGCCTGCAGGATCGCACTCTGGCCCTGGACCTGGTTAACAAAATGGTCCCGCAGCTTGATACCCTGAATCAATTGGCCCAGGAATTGTTGGACTTGTCCCTCATCGAGTCGGGCCAAACCCCTTTACGTATGGCCGTATATCCGCTTCGTAACATCGTCCAGGCTCAGGTGGAACGTCTCCTCCCCCAGGCCGAGCGTAAAAATTTGAGTCTCACCATTGATATTGAGCCTGACCTCAACGTGCTGGTGGATGAAACGTTGATGGGCCGGGTGATGACGAACCTGATCCACAACGGTATCAAATTTACGGAACGGGGCGGCGTGACCATTTCGGCCCGGCGGGTTAGCGCCCCGGCCGGCGACCCCCCAAAAAATACCGCTGAAGAGTGGGTTATGGTCAGTATTGCCGATACCGGTATCGGCATCCCCCCGGATGAAACCGGCCGTATTTTTGAACGGTTCTACAAAGTTGACCGGGCGCGCAACCGCAAACAATCAGGCACGGGCCTGGGCCTGGCTATTGCCAAGCACATTGTCGAAGCGCACGGTGGGCGTATTTGGGCCGAGAGTGGCGGCAAAACCGGCTCCATCTTTTACTTGACTATTCCTCCGGAAGAATAAACAAATTAGAGGTGCTGAAAAATGGTCACACGTTTAACCGATAAAACCATTCGTCAATTCATTGAAGAGGTAAGCGACCAACATTATGCCCTGGCCGGCGCAGTGATTGCCGCCTCGGCGGCGCAAGCGGCGGCCCTGGGTGAAGCCTGCATGCAGATTAGCCTGGATAACCAGGTTGATAGTTTAGATTGGCAAGATGTAACCGCTCGTATCGAGCAGATGCTCCACCTCAAAAATATGCTGATCGAATGGTGCGACCAGGATACCAATGCCGTAGCCGAGTATATTTCTCTGCGAGAGGCCGGGGTGGAGTTGAGCGGCTGGCGCGTTATGTGCGAAAGCCCGGCTGAAATCAGCCGTTTGAGTTTCGAAGGGCTTAACCTGCTGCAAGAATTTCGTCCTCTGGTCTTTGGGCGCGTCCAGGGTGACCTGGAATTGGCAATCCGTTTACTGGCCGGAACAGCCCAGACGGCCAAACTTTTGCTAAACAGCAACTTGCATGCCTGGCCCGTCCCGGCGCTCCTCCAGGAATTTGAGCCTATCCTGGCTAAGTTGGAACAGCAGAGCAGCCAATTCTTGCCGGTACAGCCCA
>CAZUNT010000106.1:0-10524 GCA_964622215.1 uncultured Caldilineaceae bacterium | reverse complement strand
GATGAAGGATGAAGGATGAAGGCAGAAATTGTCGGAAACTTACATCTACATACGATTACCTCTGATGGAACGGGGACGCACGACGAAGTAGCCGCCGCGGCGGCGCGAGCCGGCCTTGATTTTATCATTTATACAGACCACAACATTTGGGTGGATGGAATGGAGGGGTGGTATCGAGAGCCGGATACCGGCCGGGAAATTTTGCGGCTGATGGGTCAGGAGGTCAATGACCAGCAGCTTATCCCCGAACTCAACCACCTGATTTGCCATTTTGTAACTGAAGATTTGCAGCCCGTAGCCGCCAAGCCACAACAGTTAATTAACACGGTCATCGAACGGGGTGGAACTTGTTTCCTGGCCCACCCCCTGGAGCGGCCAGGTTTGGGCGCGGCTAAGGAAATCTACCCCTGGATTAGTTGGGATGTGGCCGGCTATACCGGTATTGAGCTGTGGAATACGATGACCGATGTCAAGTGGCAGCTTCGGACGAGACTGCGCGGCCTTATCGGCGCTTACCTGCCCCAGTTGATTTTGACTGCGCCTTTCCCGGAGATGCTGGCCAAGTGGGACGAGCTGCTGGCGACCGGCCAAAAGGTGGTGGCGATTGGCAACTCCGATGCTCACGCTATGTCTTTTAGCATGGGGCCGCTGACCCGGACCGTTTACCCCTATGAATACCTGTTTCGAACGGTCAATACGCACTTATTGCTGGCCGAACCGCTGGCCCGCGACGTTAGCCGGGCCAGCCGCCAGATTTTTGAGGCCCTCCAACAAGGCCATTGTTTTGTGGGTTACGATCTTATCGCTTCGCCCAAAGGCTTCACCTTTATTGGCGCGAGCGGCCCTGAGCAGGCCGGTATGGGGGATGATTTATTGTTGCAAGAGACAGCCACCTTCCAGGTTTCCAGCCCACATCCGGCCAGTCTCCGCTTATTGCACAACGGCCGAGTTGTGAGCGAAACGTATGGCCAAGAGCTAACCTGGCAGACCACCAAACCGGGCGTCTATCGGGTTGAGGCGTATCGCTCTTTTTGGGGCCGGCAGCGGGGCTGGGTTTTTACGAATCCGATCTATGTGAAGGCAGGAGAATAAAAAAAGTAGGCCGTAGGACAAGCTGCTAACTTGTCCATACCAGGCGCGTATCGGGTGGAACACTGTGGGCCGGGTTGACCTCAAGGATGCCCTCATTGTTAAGGGCTAGAGCCAGGTGAGGCAGCGGCTGCGAGGCTGGGCCGCTTAGATTGGCCCCCTCAACGGTGAAGCGGCTGCCGTGACAGGGACAGGCCAGGCCCTCGGTGCTGCGAGCTACCGTGCAGCCCAGATGAGTACAGACGGCGCTCAGAGCGAATAGGCCATTTTCGTCCCGGCCTACAAAAACTGGGCTAGCGGTTAACGGGGTCAATTCACCCAGGGGGAAATCGGCCGGCCGGCCGGCGGCGATGACAGAGGGGCCGGCCTGGCTGACCGGCGGAGTCAGAAAGCGTATGCTGCCCCGGATTACGCTCGCCAGGGCCGCCAGCAGCCCCAGACTGCCTAGCGCCGTCAATACCTCTCGGCGGGAGAGAGACCGATTGATTTTTGGGTTATGATGATTCATTTTCACCGCTCATAAGCATGGCACTGGTGGCAGTAGCGTGACTCCTGTTGGTCGGGCTGCTGCCGGCAGCCACTGCCCATAACTAATGGAACTGAATACTCCCGGCCATCTACCTTGCCAAATTGGGCCAGTTGGCCGTTGCGCCGCTGCACGCTGCCCATCTTTTCTCCCCGTTCGGTGATAATGACCTCATCGCCCACGTCGAGCGGATAGTGACCGTTAAGCCGGGCCAGCCGTAGGGCCGGATCGTCCGGGTTCGTGATTTTGGCCGTGGCCGGCGGCTCGGTCAGCGTGCCGTGGCAGGTGCGGCACTGCCCGTACTGCATCGTTTTTTGATCCGGCCAGAGATGGCCGTCGCCCATCACCTCGCCCTGGGTGTGGCAGTCAATACAATCTAATTCCCACTCACACAACGTAAACTGGCCGATAGGCTGGTAATATTCGCGCAGGCGGCGCCCTTCAGCCGGCATGGTCTCCAGCAGGGGAGCAGCCAGCGGCGGCAAGTCGGGCCGGGGGGTGAAGCTCATCGAGCGCAGGGAGTAGTTGCCTCGGTTGTGGCAGTGATTACACTGGCTGAACGGAATCGCCGTGGTGAATTCGTGGCGGGTCGGATGGCCCGGTTCAGCCCGGTTTAGGGTTGGATCATCCCCCTGGTAAAGGCCGTCATTGTTGTAAAGGACATGGCAGGCGGCGCAGCCGGTGGCCCGGTAGCGGTAGGGTTGGTTTGTCGCCGGTTCGGTCAGGTGACAGCCGCCCGCCAGGCAATTTTGAACAAACTCGCTCTCGGCCGGCCGCGACGTTTGGGTTATAGAGTAGGGGGCCAGTTCCGGTACAGTCTGCGGTAGGGGTTGCGGGTCAACCGCGCCGATAACCCCAAAGAGCGGGGTTAAATCTGGCTGCGCCCCAAAGCTGTAGCGTAACAGGGCAATCGCGCCGGCATAAGTCGCCTGCAAACTGCGCGTCACTTGCTCTACGCGATTGCGGCTGGAGTCTGTGTGACCGGCGTGACAGCCGGCCTGGCCGCAGCTCTGCGCGGCTACACTTAAATCGGCCGGATTGGGCCGCAGGCCGGTGTGGGCCTGTTCTTTATCCAGGGCCAGGCCGATCCCCCCGTGGCAAATGACACAGCCAAAGGTTTCGGCCGGGTGGGAGGGGCTGATTTCTTCCAGGCCAAGGTGGCAGGTCAGGCAGAGTTCGGGCGGAACGTTTGACGCGGGTTGGCCGTCCGTTCCCAGGCGCGGCTTAATCTGCCGCACGCCTACCTGGCCGGAAGTGGGCGTGTTGGCAAAATAAATTTGCTGATACGCCCGCCACTCCCGCTCAACCTGGCCCCAGGGAATGAGCATCACCGCCAGTCCCAGGAACAGGCTGGCGGCCAGGAAGAGGAGAGTGTGTTTGATCGTAATAATCATCGTAAAAAACGGGAGTAGGCAGTAGGGAGTAGGCAGTAGGCAGTAGGGAGTAGGAAGTAGGAAGTAGGAAGTAGGAGAATCTTGTCTTCCCCCTTAGAGCGTGTTTCTTAAATGTCATTAAGGAGCGAAGCGACGAAGAATCCCTGAGAACGTGTCTGGCAAGCGACGTTTTGAGGGACTCTTCGCTCCCGTTGGTCGCTCAGAGTGACATCCTGGGACGATTTTGGCGCAATGATTGATTTAAGAAACACGTTCTTACTCCTTACTCCCTTACTCCCCACTCCTTACTCCTTACTCCCTACTCCTTACTCCCTACTCCTTATTCCCCCTGCCACAACTCTAGTAAACTAAAGAGCACAATCAATATCAACAACGCGCCAAAAGCCGCCTGCGGCAGCCGGCGCTCTGGGGCAAACCAGCGGCCCCGCCCAGGCCCCCGCCGGTCGAACAAGGGCAGGGCGGCCAGCAGGACCAGGCCGGCCAGGGGAATAATCCAGCCGGCCCACAGCGGCGGCAGATAGCGCAGCAGCCATTGGATGGCCAGAAAAAACCAGGGGGCCTGGACCACGTCGCCGCCGACTCGATTCAGATCGGCCGGCGGACCAAGTCGGGGGGGGGCAAAAATCGCCAACAGGATCAGCCCGCCGGTTAACAACAGGGCCGTAATCACCTCTCGAAATAGGATGATTTCGCGGGAGACAACCCGGCGCGATCCCCTCGAAGTCCAATCAGGCCGGGAGATACCGCCATCAACCCGCACCCGCCAGAGATGGTAGCCTATCCCACCCAGGCCCACCAGGGTCAGCCCCAGCACATGCCAGGCATAAAAACGAAGAATCGTGGCCGAGCTGAAGCTTTGACCCCCGACGATGAGCAGGTAGAGATCAGCGCCGAGCCAGGGCAACGCTTTGAGCAGATTGGTCCCCACCAGCAGCGCCCAGATGCTGCCGGCGTCGTAACGCAGCATATACCCGCTGAAATTCCACACCAATGTTACCACCAGTAAACCCAGGCCGATGAACCAGTTGACCTCACGCGGCGAGCGGTAGCCTCCCGTAAAAACGATCCGCGCCGTATGCCCGACGACGGCGACAACCATCACCTGGGCTGCCCAGTAGTGCAGCGCCCGGATAAAGCGGCCCCAATAGACCACGCTGTCAATCAATACTAACGAAGGATAAGCGCCTTGTTGGGTCGGTTCGTAGTAAAACATCAGCAGCGCCCCGGTGAGGGTGGTCAGCAGGGCCGCCAGCACGGCAATTCCGCCCAGCCCCAAAGTGTAGCCCAACCCGGCGCTGCTGGCCGGGTTCTGAGGCGGCAGCAGGTTATAAATGAGGCTTTTATTCTTGCGCCACAAGCGTATTTTACGCGGACGAGGCTGGATAACGATGGGTCTCCACGGTTAATCTTTAGATAGTTTGATGGTCACATCGGCCGGCAGGGCCAGCCTGGCCGCCACTTCGACGGCCTTGATAATACCTACGGGCACCGGGCAGGCAGAATGGGAGAGGCATTGGGGAGCCAATTTTAAGGTTTGCGGGTCGCCCCGGAAAGAAAACTCTTGGTAGGGATCAACCCGGGTCAATTGCGCGGCCAGTTTTTGGACCGCCTTACACTCGCTTGCGATGGTCAGGTACACGCAGCGAGGGTCATCCCCGTCTGGGCGAGCCTCAACGTGAGTGGTGAACCCGCAAATGCCCGAATTTATTTCTGCTCTGGCCATGCTAACTCCTAACAGCCATCGTCGGGATCGGCTCCGGCTTGCAGCCAGTTGTAGAGGCGCCGGAAGAGGGCATCGTCCATATGCTCGGCGGCATGTTCGGGAATGGTAGCGGCTGTCCGGCGCATTTTAGCCCGTTCCATCTCAAAAGGAAAACCGAGGCCGGCCAGAGTCGGGCCGTCGGGGCTGCCCTGAGCAAAAGCGCCGTGACAGGTATCGCATTTCCCCTCAGTCCAGACCTGCATGCCCAACACCTGGCCCGGCGCGAGGGTTGGGGCCGGTGCAGCGGGGGTGGCCTCCCCTG
This sequence comes from uncultured Caldilineaceae bacterium, assembly GCA_964622215.1. Taxonomy (GTDB): domain Bacteria; phylum Chloroflexota; class Anaerolineae; order 4572-78; family J111; genus DSQQ01. The sequence continues at coordinate 5,491 of CAZUNT010000106.1, read as the reverse complement.
GCTTCAAGCTTTGGAGCCAGCCGTAGATATGGTAGGCATCCTGGGTCGTCAATTCTTTGTCGCCGAAAGCCGGTTTGGGGGGCAAGGCCGTGCGGACTTTGTGCAGAAATTGATCAAAGGGCAGGGTGGTCCCGGCCATTTTGGAGCCGACGCCGCCTTCGGCGACTGGCCCGTGGCAAGCGGCACACTGCTTATCCAGGTAAACTTGTTGGCCGCGAGCCGTATCTGGTTCAGCCAGAACCAAGCTGGTTGTGGGGGTGGTGGTGGGCGCGGGCGGCGCAGCCACTTTGGTAGGTATTCGAGTATTGCTACAGCCGGTTACAGCCAGGAGTAATATCAATATTCCGGTTATCCAGCCAGGATAGGTAGTTATTCTCATAGGTTCCCTTTAGACACTCAATGAGGGCGCTTTTGTTCTTGTTCTTCTAGCTCTTTCAGCCACAAGGGGTGTTCCACTTGCGCATAAAGTTTGGTAATGCGACCGGTAATCATATTGTTGAGCGCGCCGTAAACGAGGGTAAAGTAAACGTGACCAATGAGCAGTACGGTCAATATGGTCATCGAAACGTCGTGCATAATCAACGCGCCGGTAAAAACCTCGTTAGATAGGTTGCTTTTGCCAATACCTAGCAAAATCCCCGACCATGCTACCAGATTATAAAAGATGATGGTGACGGCGTGGTGGATGCGCTGTCCGGCATTGATTTCACCCTGGGGCGGTAATCCTTCGGCTTTCCCAAAGAAGTAAAGCGGCATTTTCATCAGCCAGATCAGATCATCTTTGTTATAAGTAAACGAAGCCTTGAGCAAGTGTAAAAATCTATCTCGACTGGCGATGAAATAGAAAATTGGGCCAAGTATCAGAATAACGGCGAAGATGCGGTGCAAAATGCGAGAGACATCGCTGGCAAACAGGCCAAGGGCCGGGAAAAAGAGAAACGCGCCGGTAATAAAAAGCATGATGAAAGCAATGGCATTAATTCCATGCCCCAACCGCTGCACAAATTTATAACGCACAATGGCTCCATCTTTTACAGCAGTTGGCGGTTGGCCTGTCAAAGGGGTGATTTTTTCTTCTTCCAGCTCTTTTGCCACTTCGGCGAAATGTTCCTGGGCATTACGATGGGCCAGCCGGTAGGCGACGCCGGTTACAACCGCAGCCGAACCCAGCATACCCAGAGTGGCAGGTTGAGCCAATTTTTGCCAAAATTGGGTCATTTGGGGTGCAAGCTCATTTACCGGTAGGGGAATCTCTTCATTGGGGGCCGGTTTGGACCGGTTGATGTAGTAGATGTTGGGATGGGTCCCTGTTTCAGGGTGGAAAGGTTTAGCCTCGTATTGGGCCAGTAATTTTGAAACCTCACTCTCGGGATCATTCAAATTGCCAAAGTGCCGCGAGTCGCCCACGCACGTTTCCACGCAAGCCGGCGACAAGCCCGCTTCGAGCCGGTGGACGCAGAAAGTACATTTATCTACCACGTCACGCTCTTCGTCTACGTAGCGAGCTTCGTAAGGGCAGGCCGCAATGCAGTACTGACAATTGATACACTTGTCATAGTCAATCAATACCAACCCATCATCCCGCTGGTAACTGGCCCCGGTGGGACAAACTTGCACACAGGGCGCATTATCACAGTGGTGACAGTTTTCCGGCATAAAGGTCATGCTCAGATGAGGAAAAATTCCACTTTCGTGTTGTTTTATCCAGTTGCGGTGTTTGTTGGGTGGAACTTTATTTTCCACATTGCAGGCAATCATACAGGCTTCACAGTTGATACAACGATCTGGCTCTATCACGAAAACCCAACGGGACTGGCGGGGAGTTGGATTGTCACTCATTGAATGGTCTCCATTACAATTGACAATTGTCAATTGTCAATTGTCAATTTTGCTTTCTTATGCCTTTTCTACCTTCACCGTCGTCTGCGAGAGCGCCTGCGAGCCGCTGACCGGGTCGGTAAAGGTCAGGTGCAGGTCGCTGTCGCTGGCCCCTTTGCCGTAGGCCGTAGTCAAGCCTTTACTAACGTGGCCGAAACCGGGGATCATGTAAACGCAGTCGGGCCGGATTTGTTCGGTCACATAGGCCGTCGTTTTGATCCGCCCGCCGGCGCTCTCGACCCAGATGGTATCGCCGTCGGCAATACCTCGTTCTGCCGCCGGAGTAGGATGAATCCAGAGCGGATTGGTCGGCACACGCTCGTGGAGTAACTTGTTGTTATGGGTGGCAAACTGGGTATGCTGGGCCACTTTGCCGGTCAGCAGGTAAAAGGCGCCCGGTTCATTGGCCGGCGGCTCTTCCCAGACCGGCACAGGTGAAAAACCGCTGTTGGCCAGGGTTTTGGAAGCCAGTTCAATTTTGCCGCTGGAGGTGTTGAAGACCGGTTCTTTTTCCCCGGCCGTTTCCTCGGCGGGGGGGCGATAATAGCCTTTTTCCTTCAACTCGGCCAGGGTAATGCCGAGTGGGGCCACCTGCTGGCGCAGATAATCTTCTTCATCCTGGTACTGGAAATAATCACCCAGGCCCAGGCGCGTGCCCAACTCTTTGTAAATCCACAGGCCCGATTTGCTTTCATACATTGGCTCAACCACCGGCTGGCGGATGAAAACTGTACCGTCTACCACATGCAGCGGATCGTATCGTTCCAGGTAGGTGGCTTCGGGCAGCACCACGTCACTAAACCAGGCCGTGTCGTTCATGCTGATGTCAACGGTGACGATAAAATCGAGCTTGCTGAAAGCCTCGATGGTTTTGTGACGCTCCGGCAGGGAGTTGACCGGATTCTGGCGGGCGATGAACCAACCGTGTGCCTGGTAGGGCTGGCCGGTCAGGATGTTATCCCGGATCTCCTGAAAGACGCCCAATTTGAGCGGCACCAGGGGATATTTCCAGGGCACACCGTCCAGGCGCAGGGCGCTAACGCGAGGGTAAGGCGGCTGCGGGATGGCCCCCAGCTCGACTCCGCCCTCTTCGCCGGCGGCCGGCTGCAGGCTGCCCGGCCTGGCCCAGCTACCGACCAAACCGTTCAGCACGGCGATAGCCCGCTCGGTTTGGAAGGAGTTAATAAAGTTGCTGGTGCGCCAGTTGGGATGGGCAAAGGCGTGCGGCGCAGCCAGGGCGAACTCGCGGGCGATGCGGCGGATGGTTTCGGCGGGAATTTCGCATTTACTGGCCGCCCATTCCGGGGTGTAGCCTTTTGTAGCTTCTTTGACCTGCTCAAAGCCGGTGGTGTACTTGTCCACAAATTCCCGGTCATACAGTTCCTCGGCTATGATGACCTGGATCAAGGCCAGGTGAAAAGCCAGGTCGGTGCCGGGTTTGATGGGCAGCCATTCGGCGGCCTTGGCCGCCGTTTTGGTAAAGCGGGGATCGAGCACGATCACTTTGGCCCCGCGCTGGATGGCCGCCACCAAATCTTGCGCCTCGGAGTTGGAGATGGCATCGAGCATGTTGCGGCCGGTGTAGATGATGTAGTGGGTTTGGCTGTAATCCCGGCCCGGTTCCTCCAGGCCAAAGGTCATCAAATTGGCCAAAATCATGGCGTTGAAGCACAGAGAACGCTGGGTGCCGTAGTTGGGCGAGCCGTAGGCTTTAAGCAGGTTCTCAAACTGTACCTGGATGAGGTTGTGGGTCGAGCTAAAAATCATCGCCTCCGGGCCATAACGCTCTTTGATTTCCAGCATACGGGCGGCCACGTAGTCGAGGGCTTCTTCCCAACTGGCCCTGGCCCATTTTCCTTCGCCGCGCCCGCCCTTACGAATGAGGGGGTATTTTAGCCGGTCGGGGTCATACAGGGTAGCTACCCCGGCCTGCCCGCGCGGGCAGAGCATCCCCCGCGCGTGAGGATGAAAGCCGTTGCCCTCCAGCTTGTAGACCTGGCCATCTTTGACCTTGGCCCGGACCCCGCAGCGCCAGACGCATTGCTCGCACAGGGTAAAAACTTCGCGGTCGAATTGGGTGGGCGGGTAGTAGTCGGTGCGGGGGGCCGCCGGCGTTTCGGTAGCGGCGGGCAGCAAATTGATCACCTCCAGCCCGCTTAAAGCCGCCGTCCCGGCCATCACCCCGGCCCCCAAGCCCAGGAATTGCCGCCGGGAAAGTTCCTGGAGAGGCTTTCTTTTGGTCGTCATAACTTAACTCCGTACCTTAGCTGTTGAAGGTTGAAGGTTAAAGGTTAAATGTTGAACCTTCAACCTTCAACCTTTAACCTTTAACCTTTAACCCTATCCGGTCTTGGATCGCCCTTCTTGGCCAAAATATAGAATAGATAGCCCGAAAAGAGAGCCAGGAAGGCGATAAGCAGCCAGTGGTTGACATTGAACAGGTCGGGCATGTAAGTGGCCCCGTAGTTGGCAATACCGGAGATGAGCGGAAAAACCTGGGCGTAGGTCAGGCCGAACAGAATTGCCCCGGCCAGAAAGCCCAACAGCCCTGGGATCAGATAATCAAGATTACCCCGGCCAAGACCGGCCAGGCAAGTGCCCGGTCAGTAACCGGCCAGGGCCATACCCGTGCCGAACAGCAGCGCGCCGACAAAATTGCCCACCAGGTAGGTTGGCGTGCTGCCGGTCAGGTTGGCCAGGCCCAAGTCGCGCAGCAGGTAAATCCCCACCGAGCCGACGACGATGGCTGTCAGCATAAACTTGAGCACACCCAGGTCGGTGAAGCGGTAGACATTGACAATTTTGCTGTAGCGGGTAAACCCCACCTTTTGCAGAATAAACCCAAATAAGATGCCGACGATGATGGCTGCGGTAAAGCTCATAAGTTAATACCTCTTTCCATACAGAATTTTGGTGGTAATAATGCCGGAGATGAACATACCGGCCATAAAGACGAAGGCGGCCGGGGCCAATTGAACGCCGCCTGAAATCGCCAGGCCGCTGGTGCAGCCTCCGGCGATACCCGCCCCATACTCCAACAGGATGCCGCCCAAAAAGAGGGCCAGCCAGCGTTTCCAATGGGCCGAGCCAAAAACCTTAACCCACTGGTCATCGGAAATCCAGCGCAGCTTGAAGTCGCCGGAGGTGACGGCGGCGATAAACGCGCCAATAATGATTCCGACCGACATCACTACCGCCCAGGTGAGGCCGGGGGTCATAACAAAACGCCAGTAGGTGTTTTCGGCTACGATGGGCGCGACCACCTGCATGATGGACCCGGCGATATTTTCAAACGCCCCCGAGGCCCCAAAGAGCAGCCCGGTGAACAACAGGGTAAAAATCGCCAGCAGCCCCAACAGCGCCCCGGTCAGGTAGGGGGACCATTCCACTTGTCGAAACCAGTTTAAGAATTTGTTTTCAGTCATCATATTTCTCCTCGAAAATAGTAAACAGTAGTCAGTAGTCAGTAGTCAGAAAGTATTTTCAGCATCGGTGGTGTACGCTAGCTCGTGACGACTCCTTAAAAGACCGCCGACGGCTGACCGCCGAGAGCGCCTCGCCTCCCCTTGGGGGACCGCCGAAAGATATATTTATTATCGAGAGCGCCTGATAG
>CAZUNT010000105.1:0-23573 GCA_964622215.1 uncultured Caldilineaceae bacterium | reverse complement strand
TCCCAAAAACAAAAAATACGCCCATCCCCTTAACTTAAAGTTGTGGTCATCATTGCCACCTCGGCCAGTGTTTATGAAGATGATCAGGAGAAGAGTATTGAGGTGGGAGCTAATATCTTTTTGCCCAAACCGGTGCGTATCGACCGCTTGTTGGAAACACTACAGCAGCAACTACATTTAGAATGGGTTTACACCGCTACGCAGCCTCCAATTGGCCCAATCGCTGCCGAGAAGTTAGACAAAGTGGCTCCACCGGCCGAGGTGCTAAGCCAGTTAACCGAGTTAGTCACTATTGGCGATATTCGCGGCCTGCGCCAGCAAGCGGCTGTCCTGCAACAAGACGACCGTTTAAAGCCCTTCGGACTGGAGTTAGAGCAGTTAGCAAAAGGCTTTCAATTGGATAAAATCCGGGCTATGCTAAAAGCATACCAATCCTGAGGGGAGTGAGTCAAAGCTAGCCCACGTGTTGCCTTCCGCCTCCGTCATTTGACTCCTTCCGAAATAATACTGAGCGTGTTTATAACTGCCGCCGCAGGCGCGGGTCCAAAGCATCACGCAGCCCATCGCCGACAAAATTAAAAGCCATCACAATGCTGAAGATAGCCAGCCCAGGAAAGGCGCTGATCCACCATTGGTCAAAGTTAGCAATGCCGTCAGAAACCATCCGGCCCCATTCGGGCGTGCTGGGTTCAGCACCCAGCCCCAAAAAGCTCAACCCGGCAAAGATCAGCAAAGCGTTCCCCAGGTCCAGCGTGCCCATCACTAATACGGGGGCAAAACAGTTGGGCAAAACAACTCGTAACAACACCCGTAGTTCGTTCGCCCCCACCGAACGGCTGGCTTGTACATACTCATTTTCCTTGACCGTCAACACCAGGCCGCGCACAATCCGAGCGTAGTTGGGCCACCAGACAATAGAGATAGCAATGATGGCGTTGCTAAGATTCGGTCCCAACGCCGCCGCGATGGACATAGCCAGGATGATGGTGGGAAAGGCCATAAAAATGTCGGTCACGCGCATCAGCGTTTCTTCGACTGCGCCGCCCAGAAAGCCGGCTATCCCTCCCACCACCGTTCCAACCAGGCCCGACAGAAGAATGACCATCAAGGCGGCCGGCAGGCTAATGCGTCCGCCGTAGATCACCCGGCTCAAAACATCGCGCCCCAACTGATCCGTTCCAAACCAATAGGTGGCGTTGGGCGGCTGCAACCGGTCACTGATATTCTGTTTGTATGGATCATAGGGGGCCAGCCAGGGGGCAAAGGTGGTCATAGTAATCCAGGTCAGCACTATCAATAGCCCCACTATGACCAGGTGATTACGTTTTAGAAAATAGGCTACGGCGCCCAGGGTGGTCTGCCGGGGGCGCAGGCTTGTTCCGGCTGAGGTTAACGCGCCCGGAACAGATAGATGGGTTAGGGTGGATGGTGTGGTTGACGGCATAGCCCGGTTATCCTTGGCGCAGGCGAGGGTCTAAGTAGACATAGGCGATATCTACCAGGAGATTGACCCCGATGAAAATAAAGGCAATCAGCATCGTTACCCCCATAATCGCCGGAAAATCCAGGGAGGTGGAGGCTTTATAAGCATACTGGCCAATGCCAGGCCAGGAAAAGATTTTCTCGGTCAAGACTGTCCCTGAGAGTAAATTACCGTAAGATAACCCCAACACGGTGACGGTTGGAATCAGCGCATTACGAAACGAATGGACCAGGATTACCCTCAGTTCATGCAGCCCTTTGGAACGGGCGGTACGGACATAATCTTGGCTGATCACATCCAGCATAGCCGAACGGGTCATGCGGGTGATCAACCCCATGCTGTAACAGGCCAATACTATACTGGGTAAAATAAGATGGCTGACGGCGTTAAAAAACAGGGCCGGGTTGCCGGCCAGCAAAGCATCGAGGGTATACAGGCCGGTGACATGCGGCGGCGCTTCCAGGCCGATGTCCAGCCGGCCGGGGCCGGGCAGCCAACCCAGCCAGGAATAAAAAACATACAGCCCCAGCAAGGCCAGCCAGAAAACCGGGGCCGACACGCCGACCAACGACAGCACCCGGCTGTTCTGATCCAGCCAGGTGTTGCGCTTGACGGCCGAAATTACCCCTAAAGGCACGCCAATCAACACCGCCAAAATAATGGCCGTGGTGGCTAACTCAATGGTAGCGGGCAAATAGCGGGCCAAATCGCTGAGGACCGGCTGGTGAGTAGAGATGGATTGGCCCAGGTCCCCCTGGAGAAGGTTCTTAAGGTAGGTCAGGTATTGCACGTGGGGCGGTTGGTCGAGGCCCCACCTGGCCTTAAAAGCCTTGACCAGTTCCGGGTTAGCGACCGCATTCTGACCCAAAGCCGCATTTACCGGGTCAGAGGGAACCGTGTGCGAGATAACGAAGGCAACTAAGGTTACCCCGATTAAAAGCGGTATGAGTAACAGTAGACGGCGAATAATGAAACGTTGCATCAGGTTTGCGAAGCGTAAAACGTGAAACGTGGAATTTATCTAAACCGATCACGTTTCACGTTTCACCAGTCATTAATGAAGTTAGGTTTGTAAGACGTAGATACATACGTCCTACAAAGTTATTACTACTTACCTCAATTCGGGATAAACAACGAGAGGGGAAATAGCTCACGGACGCGCCGCGCACAGATTCACAGATTTTGATCAATAATTTGCTTTGATCGGTGTTTATCCGTGTTCGTCCGTGAGCTAAATCCTTATCCCGAACTCAGGTTACTTGCTCATTGTATAGGGATTGATCCGTCCCAGGGCGACGCTGTCATAAGTAAACCCTTTGATGGCCGAGTTGTAGGCCACCTGGGTCCCATTTTGCACCACAAAGACAAAAGGACTTTCAACCAGCATCCGTTGTTGTATTTCCGTAAAGGCGCTTTCGCGCTCGGCCGGCTTGGTGACGACTTTGGCTCGTTCAACCGCCGCCATCAACTCGGGGCTGGCATTATCTTTGGTCCAGTTAACCCGCAGGCCCACTTTGCCGTCAGGAGTAAAGGCCAGCCGGTCAATCGGGTCGATGTAATCAGGCCCCCAATACCACAGCCCCATGTTCTCTTTACCGTTACGATAATTTTCCAGGGCCACATTGATATCAGCCGGCTTCAACTGAACCGTAATCCCGGCCTCGGTCAGGTCAGCCTGAATCTTTTGGGCCAGGGTGCTAAAGGCCAGCCCGCCAAGCGTAAACTCAGGATACTCCAACTCGACCGTCGCGCCGTTCCCAAAGCCGGCTTCGGCCAGTTTGGCTTTGGCCGCGGCGACGTCACGTTTGATCCCCTGGGCCGGGCTGAGCGCATAAGCCCAGTGAACCGGAATGATATTTACCGGGGTGGCTGCTCCGGCGCCGCTCAATTGGCGGATCCCTTCGTAATCAATCGCCAGGCGGACGGCCTGCTGCACCGCAGCCTGGGACAGAGGGCCGCCAATCTGCGGGTCCATATTCATCGTTAAGAAGATGACCAGATCGCTGCTGCCTTCATAGACGGTAATGTTGGGGTTGCTCTTGAAGCTGGGCACCTGATCGGCGCTGATATCCAGGCCAATGTCCAGGTCGCCCGCTTCTAAAGCCAGCTTCTGGGCCGCCGCGTCGGACACGGTGCGGTAGATAACCCGGTCAATCGCCGCCGGGGCGCTGGCATAGTTGGGATTACGCACCAGGATGGCCTCGACCTTGGGTTCCCACTTTTGCAGCATGTAGGGGCCGCTGCCAATAGAATTTTGGTTAAGCCACTGTTCGGCTTTGTCCGTCTCCGGGTTGTCGGTAGCGCCCTGGGCCTGGGCTTCGGTGCTGTCCATAACGCCCAGCGAGGTGAACGCCAGTTTAGCCAGCAGCGCCGGGTCAGATTCTTTGAGGTTAATGACCGCGGTGCGCTCGTCAGCGGCTTCCACGCTGGCAAAAGAATCGGTCAGGAAAGAAGGGTTGCCCTTGAGATTATGGATCCGGTTGAGGCTGAAGGCCACATCCGCCGCCGTAACCGGCCGGCCCGTGCTGAATTTTGGCCCTGATTTGAGGGTAAAGGTGTAAACCAACCCATCATCGGAGATGGTCCAACTTTCGGCCAGCCCCGGCACAATTTCGTCGACGCGGCCGGGCGGGAAAGATACCAGCGTTTCGTAAATAGGGCGATGAATGGAGATAGCATGCAATTCATAAGCCCGGCTGGGATCAAGCGTGAACGAATCTTCGGTCAGGCCAATCACCAGGGTGCTGGCGGCCTCATCCGACGTGACGGTCGTAAAAACCTGCTCGTTGAGCATCTTCTGGGCCACTTCGCCCGGCGGGATACACAGCTTTGAGCCAGATTCAATCACGTTGGGATCGGTGATTTTGGTGTAGCTGCTATCAACCTCAGCTTTGGCATTGGTCGCGTCAACAATCACCGGATAAGCCATTACGTTGCCATAGTACTTCGCCGCCAGATTCGACAGCGAATCCTCGGCCTGCACCACCGCATCCTGGTCGCATACGACCTCCTCTTGCTGCGCCAACGCCGCTGTCGGCACCAGGGTCAGTAGTAAGGCCAATAGCAAAACTACAGTTGTAACATTAACTATTTTTTTCATCATGCTCCTCCTCAAAAGATTTGAATTTTGGGAAATACCATAAAACCCTTAACACAAACTCATTAGCCCTGCTCTTACGGGACAAGTAAGAGGGTTGTTATAAGGGGCGTGGTCGAGTGGCATAAACAAAAGATCCCCGGCGGCTAAACCATAGGGGTTTTTTGTCTTTGGTTTTGACCGGGTGATGCGGCTTGACCGGGTGTTGAGGGTCAATATATCTTAGCCCAAAAGTGCGGTCCGGTCAAGAACGGCGGCTTTTTAGTCCAAACTCATTTTTTAACCAACAACTGCTGGCATAAACGCACGCCGTTCATTGCGTCTGTGACCCAATAATCCGCCCCGACATACCGGCAAACCTGATCGTTGAGTTGATTGCCGCCGATAATGATCGGGGTTGAAGCTACTACTTCATCTTCCGAACTTCGCAGCAGTTGAACTGTTTGTTGCATCGAATCATAAGATAAGGTCAACAGGCCGGATAACCCGATGATGTCCGGTTTGAGGGCCGTAGCCTGGGCCAAAAATTCGGTGGGGGGAACATCTACTCCCAGGTCAAATACCGTAAAGCCATAACACTGCAACAGCATGCTCAAGTTGTTTTTGCCGATGTCATGAATATCCCCCTGCACCGTACCTAGCAAAATATGCCCGGATGCAGCGCTGGTTAACGGTCGGGAGATAACGGGTTGAACCAACTCCATCATCTCCCGGAAAATTTCTCCAGCCATAATCAATCCGGCTATAAAATATTCTTTGTTTTCGTAGCGTTGACCCACTACTCGTAACCCGGCCTGTCCCTCCTCCACCAAGGTCCAGGGATCATCGCCATTTTCCAAACGGTTACGTACTAAGGCCAGCACTTCTTTTTCGTTTAAATCCGCCACCAGAGTCATCAAGGTCGCCGGTGTTTCTTTTTTATCCATGGTTGCCATCCCGTTTTCCGGCCGCTAACGAGGGCCAAGATTTTGCCCGTGATCATCAAGTCCAACTTGGGTAGTAAAATGCAAGCGATCACTGTGGCAGATGAACCAGCCTACGCTGATGGGCTGATTTTTAAAATCATAAAAGGTATGCTCTAAACACAAAGCGGCCGCAGGTAACGATACCCGTAAAAGGTTTGCTTCTTCTTCATTCATCAGGGTGGCCCTGGCCGTCAATTCGCCTCGTTTGAGTAAGGTGTTCTCAACATTGGCAAACAATCCTTGCAGCGAGGTAACATCCATTTCGGCTTCAACAATAGGCCGGGTGGGATCATAAATCAAGTATTCACGGTGATAAAAAATAGGCTCACCATCCTTGATGAGCAGACGACGAATGTAGATGGTATTTTCGCCAACCTCTCGCTTGAGCTTGCCGGCCGTACATTTGTCGGCCGGGATAATTCGCACATCCAATAATTTGATAACGGTTCCGGCATTTTGGCTGAACAATTCCTGCAACTCTCGCAGGTCAAACGTGGCCGTACTCAATTCAAGGGGTTTAACAAAGGTGCCCCGTCCCTGGGCCGTGGTGACGACATCCTGATCGGCCAGCAAGTTGATCGAGCGCCGGACCGTCATCGGGCTAACGCCGTAGTAACGGCACAACTGGGCCTCGGACGGAAGCTGATCGCCGGGCTTGAATAATCCTTCGGCAATCTGGCGACGGAGGATGTTAGCTAGCTGAACATAAGCCGGTTCGTAGGCTGCCCGATTAATTTTATAACTCGTCACAGCCGCAATATGAACGGTTTTTTCTTTCATATCAATTTCCCACAGCCAAGAAGCAGGCCGATCTAACTTGTATCTCTCTTCTATAAATTTGCCGCGGAATCACATTCCTACTCATGCAAGGGTACAATTTATATTTAAATTTGTCAATTTTTGACAACTTCCCTATATAACTATATAATTGGATGACTTTTCACTTCCTACGATTATCTCCTAGTCTAACTTGTGTTTTTAGGGTCAAAGAAGATACCTATATCAGCAAAGGCAAAGGGAAATAATAATGACTTCAGCGCGGATTAAAGTCATTGCTTGTGCAACAGTGATTGAAGAGATGTTGCCCTTATTGCCACCTGGTATGACCTATGAGATACTCGATTTTGGCCTGCACCTCCATCCCGAAAAGCTGCGCCACACCCTACAAGAAGCTATCAACACCGCCAGCCTTGAAGCCGATACTATCATCCTTGGGTACGGCTTGTGTTCCCTGGCCGTGGTTGGCCTCAAAGCTACCAATTGCACCCTGGTAGTACCCCGCGTTGATGACTGTATCGCTATTTTCCTCGGTTCATACGCTGCTTACAAAGAGCAATCAAGTAAAGAACCGGGCACTTACTATCTAACCAAAGGTTGGATTGAAGTCAGCGATACCCCTTTTGAAGAGTATAAGCGCCTGGTCGAACGATACGGCCAAAAACGGGCCGAGCGTATGATCAAGCTGGTGCTCAAAAATTATACCCGCCTCGCCTTTATCGATACCGGCCAGTATGAACAGGAACACTACCGCGCCTATGCTCACCGTATGGCCGAACAATTTGAGCTGCGCTATGAGGAAATCTCCGGCTCTACGGCCCTGATCCAGAAAATGCTTAACGGCCCCTGGGATGATGATTTTATCATCGCCCAGCCCGGTGAAACCATCACCTATACTGCTTTCAAAACAACGGCCACCGGTATGTGTAACCTCCCCGGCCTATCCTTTAGCAAACCGGAGACAGATTGATGTCTGACCCTATCCCCCAGGCCTATCAAGTGGATTTTGAGCCAATCGGCAAGCGAGTTGAGGTGTTTCACAACACAACACTGCTTGAAACAGCGCAACAGGCCGGGCTGGCCCTGTCGTCCGCATGTGGCGGGGTGGAGAGCTGCGGGCAGTGCCGGGTCATAGTACTGGAAGGCCAGGTGTCGCCTCCTACCCTTGATGAACGATACATCCTGACCGAAGTAGAGTTGCTAGGTGGGGAGCGGCTGGCTTGTTGTACTCGCGTTCACAACAACCTCAAAGTTCACGTCCCCAAAAGTTCACTCATCACCGAACAGCGACTGCAACTGGTGGGAGATGCCGGCGAATTAACGCTCGATCCGCTTATTTATGCCTATCAAATTGAAGCGCCGCCCCCTACCCTGCATGACCCCCGCTCAGACCTGGAACGTTTTGTGGCTGTCCTGGCCGGGGTTCAGGCCGAATCAAAGCTGATAGCCGAACCGGCCGTTATCCGCCAGATGACTTCCCTGGCCCGCCAACATAACTGGCATTTAACTGCTTACCTACGCGAAACCGAAATCGTCGGCCTGGCCCCTCCCGCATCCCTGCCGCTGGGACTGGCCGTTGACCTGGGCACGACCAAAATCGCCGCCAGCCTGGTTGATTTAGCCACCGGCGTCGAACTGGCTGTGGTTGGCGCCCTGAATCCGCAGATTGGCTATGGCGAAGATGTGATCAGCCGCCTCACCCACGTCCGCCGCACCCCTAATGGAACGTATACCCTGGCCTTGAAAGTCAGGGAAACCCTTGACGATTTATTAGGCCAGTTAACCACTCAGACCGGCGTTAACCGCACTCAGGTAGCCGATGTTTGTATTGTGGGCAACACTGCTATGACCCATCTGCTGGTGGAGTTACCTGTCCATCAGCTTGCCGTAGCTCCGTATGTGGCCGCTACCAATGACGCTATTGATATAAAAGCTCGCGATTTGGGTCTAACCACCGCTCCCGGCGCTTATGTGCATATCCTGCCCGGTATCGGCGGCTTTGTAGGCGCCGACCATGTAGCGATGATCCTGGCCAGCCGGCTTGATCAGACCGGCCACATCGCTCTCGGCCTCGACATCGGCACCAACACCGAAATTGTGCTGGCTAAACCAGGCCGGCAGTTTCTCACCTCGGTTTCCTGTGCCTCCGGCCCGGCCTTTGAGGGAGCGCATATCAGCGACGGCATGCGGGCTGCATCCGGGGCCATTGAGGCGGTCAGCCTGACCGACACCGGCCTTAGCCTAAAAACCGTAGGTAACGCGCCGGCGGTGGGCTTGTGCGGCTCCGGGATTATTGATACCGTAGCCGAGTTGCGCCGCTGGAACCTGATCAATGAACGCGGACGTTTTGACCGGCAGCATGAGCGAGTGCGCCAGGGTCGCTACGGGCCGGAATTTTTGTTGGCTCCGGCTAATCAGAGTGGCAGCGGGCGTGATGTGGTTATGACTCAAAACGATATCAACGAAATTCAATTAGCCAAAGGCGCCATCCGGGCCGGGCTGGAGGTGCTGCTGGATGCCACCGGCACTGCCCCGGAAGAAGTGCAAGAGGTGATTATTGCCGGGGCGTTTGGTTCATTTCTCAAGATACAAAGCGCCCTGGCGATGGGCTTGCTGCCTCGACTGCCCCAGGCCCGCTATCGGCAGGTCGGCAATGCGGCAGTGGCCGGCACCCGGTGGGCCTTGTTGTCTCGCCAGGTGCGGGAACGCGCCCGGCAAATTGCCCATCAAACCACCTACCTGGAACTGACAACCTACCCCAAATTTAACCGGCGTTTCGCCCTGGGGATGTTGTTTCCCGCAATTGATGAACAAAAAGTGGTCGGTGATTAGTGAACAGTAATCAGTTCAACTGTTCACTGATTACTGTTCACTGCTAACTATTTGTGAAGGAGTAAATTTATGCAAATAATCGGCGAAAAAATTAATGGTACCCGCAAACGGGTGGCCCAGGCTATTGCCGAGCGGGATGCCGACTTTATCCGCGACCTGGCCCGCCAGCAGGCCGAGGCCGGTTCAACCTGGCTCGATGTCAACGCCGGTACCCACCCCAAGCAAGAACCAGATGACCTGGTTTGGCTGATTGAAAATGTACAGGCTGTCGTAGACACGCCCCTTTCCCTGGATAGCGCCAACCCACAAGCCCTGGCTGTAGCCATCAAAGCGGTCAATAAAACCCCCATGATCAACTCGATCAGTGGCGAATCGCAACGGTTGGAAGATATTTTGCCTCTGGTGGCCGAACATGGCTGCCCGGTCATCGCCCTGGCTATGGACGAGAAGAAAGTTCCAGGAACCGTTGACGCCCGGCTAGCCATTATTCATAAGGTGATAGAGGCTACCCGGGCCGCCAACATCCCCGACGAGCATCTCTACATTGACCCGCTGGCGATGACGATTAGCACTAACATTCAAAGCGGTCTAATTTTCTTCGAAACCGTGCACGCAGTTCGTGAAGCCTATCCAAAAGTCCACTTTACGGCCGGGTTGAGCAATATTTCCTTTGGCTTGCCGGCTCGTTCTTACATTAACCGGGCCTTTTTAACCCTGGCCCTGCAGGCTGGCCTGGATAGTGCTATTCTTGACCCTTTAGACCGGGAATTACGAGCCACCTTGCTGGCCGCTGAATTAATTTTGGGGCGCGACCGTCATTGTCTCAACTATACTCGGGCCTATCGGGCCGGAGTGTTTGATCATTCAACAGGTAAGTAGGATCATATTTACAAAGGAGTAAATCTATGTCACAACAACTTATCGAAGCCATCACCGAGATGCGGGAGGATGATGCGCTCAAAATCACCGAGCAAATGCTCCAGAGTGGAACCAATCCTCTCGACGTCCTCGAATCCTGCCGCCAGGCAATGGAGGTTATTGGCAAACGCTTTGAGGCAGGCGACTGTTTTATCCCCGAATTGATTCTGGCCGGGGAGGTCCTCAAACAGATTGCCGAAAAGGTCAAGCCCCTCATGCAGGAGCAGGCCCAAACAACCGAAAAGCTGGGTAAGGTGGTCTTTGGCACGGTCCAGGGCGACATTCACGACATCGCCAAAGACATTGTGGTCTTTATGTTGGACATCAACGGCTTTGCCGTGACCGACCTGGGCGTGGATGTGCCACCGGCCAAGTTTGTGGAAGCAACTAAAGAGACAGGGGCCACCATCGTCGGCTTGAGCGGCTTCCTGACCCTGGCCTACGATCCCATGAAAGCCACCGTCGAAGCGTTGAAGGCAGCCGGTCTGAAGGATGTCAAGGTCATGATCGGCGGCGGTCAGATCGATGACCAGATTCGGGTCTACACCGGGGCCGACGCCTATGGCCGCGATGCTATGACCGCTGTCTCCCTGGCCAAGCAGTGGATAGGAGGGTGAAAAAATGTTTGTCAAACCTGAGAATTGGAACAAACTCTCCCCTGAGGCAAGACGTGAAGCCCGGTTTGCGGCGTGGATGTCCACCGCCGGGCGGGAGTTTACTTCCCCTGACGCTAAAAAAGAATATGAACTTCGCACCCAACGGATAAAAGATGTTATTGACCTTAAAAAACCGGACCGGGTCCCACTCACCTTGTTCCTGGGTGGTTTTCCTATGATACACGGAGGTGTCACACCCTATGAGAAGATGTATGACTATGACAAGTATACTAAGGCGTGGCACAAGTTTAATGAGGAATTCCGGCCAGATTACCTGGTTTTTTCCGGGGCATTTAATCCAGGTAAGGTCTATGATATACTGGGCTACAAAGTCTACCGCTGGCCAGGCGGCGACTTAGGGAAAGAAGTCGATTTTCAATGCGTCGAAGGGGAATATATGCAGGCCGATGAATATGATCTATTCATTGCCGATCCCGAAGCGTATTACATGCGAGTGTATATGCCCCGTGTATTCTCGGCGCTGGCCGGTTGGGCGATGCTCCCATCCTTCTTTGCCACGATGGAACTGCCCATGATCCCGGCGATGATGATTCCGGCCGGTCTGCCACCGGTACAGGCGTCTTTCAAGGCTTTTATTGAAGCCGGACAAGCGGCCATGGAATATGCACAAGCAGCAGGCAAAGCCGATGGCTATCTTCAGGCGAAGTTCGGTATGCCCGCCCTACCCGGTGGTTTCACCAAGGTGCCCTTCGATATTATTGGCGATACGCTCCGAGGTACGCGAGGTATCATGCTCGACATGTATCGTCAGCCTGACAAAGTGCTGGCTGCTGTCGAGCGGTTGGTTCCCATCGCCGTCCAAATGGGCATACAAACGGCCACGGGTGGTAACAACCCCTTTGTTTTCATTCCGCTCCACAAGGGGGCCGATGGATTTATGTCCAATGCCGACTTCAAGAAATTCTACTGGCCGAATTTCAAGGCGGTGATTGAGGGTCTGATTGCCGAGGGACTTGTCCCCTGGCACCTGGTTGAGGGTGGTTACAACAGCCGCCTGGAGATCATCGCCAACGATCCCCCGCCGGCCGGGACTACCTACTGGAACTTTGACCAAACGGATATGGTTGCTGTCAAAAAACACTTCGGCAGTTGGGCCGCTATCGCCGGCAACGTTCCGTCTTCGATGCTGCACGCCGGCACAGTCGAGCAGGTGGTCAATTATGTTAAATATCTGATTGACAACGTTGGCCAGGATGGCGGTTACGCCATGGCCACCGGCGCAGTTCTCGATCACGCCCAGGTTGAAAATCTCCACGCGATGTTCAACACTTGCAAGGAGTATGGCGTTTACGCCTAATAAAGAACTTTCCTGGACATTTATAAATCTCAGTATAAATAAGGAGTAACTTATGTCTCAAGATTTAATTAACGCTATCACCGAGATGCGGGAGGATGATGCGCTCAAAATCACCGAGCAAATGCTCCAGAGTGGAACCAATCCTCTCGACGTCCTCGAATCCTGCCGCCAGGCAATGGAGGTTATTGGCAAACGCTTTGAGGCAGGCGACTGTTTTATCCCCGAATTGATTCTGGCCGGGGAGGTCCTCAAACAGATTGCCGAAAAGGTCAAGCCCCTCATGCAGGAGCAGGCCCAAACAACCGAAAAGCTGGGTAAGGTGGTCTTTGGCACGGTCCAGGGCGACATTCACGACATCGCCAAAGACATTGTGGTCTTTATGTTGGACATCAACGGCTTTGCCGTGACCGACCTGGGCGTGGATGTGCCACCGGCCAAGTTTGTGGAAGCAACTAAAGAGACAGGGGCCACCATCGTCGGCTTGAGCGGCTTCCTGACCCTGGCCTACGATCCCATGAAAGCCACCGTCGAAGCGTTGAAGGCAGCCGGTCTGAAGGATGTCAAGGTCATGATCGGCGGCGGTCAGATCGATGACCAGATTCGGGTCTACACCGGGGCCGACGCCTATGGCCGCGATGCTATGACCGCTGTCTCCCTGGCCAAAGGGTGGGTTGGAGCGAATTAACAATGGCCACTATATCCCCAATACCAGGATCGGATATAGGTAAGTCCCCTGAACAGCTATGCGCGGAACGCAACCAGCGGGTCATAGATGCCATCCAAATGAAGCAGCCTGACCGCATCCCGCTCATCCTCGGTTTGGGCTACCAGTTGGCTGAGATGGGTGGGATTACCAGGCAGGACCTGTACGACTACCCCGAAAAAGCGCAGGAATTGCTGGAAGAGGCAGCCCAGCTCTACCAGCCGGATCTGCTCTTCGGGTGCTGGCATACCCCCGGGCCAAGCAAGGTCCTGGGCGACCACATGACCAAGTGGCCCGGCTATGGACTGGAAGCCAACGGCTCTTTCCAGTTTGTGGAACATGAGTTCATGACGGCTGAGGATTATGACGCCTTCCTGGAGGACCCGGCCGACTGGGCTATCCGGGTTTACATGCCGCGCGCCTTTAGTGCGTTGGAGGGGTTGGCCCTGCTGCCGCCGCTGGGCATGTCGCTGTACGGCTACTACAACATCTTAAATTGGGGCGTATTCACAGCGCCGCCGGTGGTTGCCGCGCTGGAGGCCATCGCTAAAGCCGCCCAGTTGCAAGCTGAATGGATTGGACAGATGGGCATGTCAGCGCAGCGCCTGGCCGCACTGGGATTTCCACCGTTCAGCTTGTTGACCGTTTTAATCGAGGCGCCCTTTGACTTTATGTCCGATACGCTGCGCGGCATGCGTGGTATCTTCCTGGATATGCTGCGCCAACCGGATAAACTGCTGGCGGCGCAAGAAAAAGTGGCTCGTTTCCAACTGGAGCATGCCATCTCTCTCAGCCGGGCCACCGGGGTACCCTACGCTTTTATCCCGCTCCATCGCGGCTCGGATGGTTTTATGTCCCTTAAACAGTTTGAGCGATTCTACTGGTCGCAGTTAAAGGAAATGATGTTGAAATTGATCGACGCCGGCATCACCCCCTTTGTTTTCTACGAGGGAGTGTGGGAGCAGCGCCTGAAGTATTTAGCAGAACTGCCGAAAGGCAAGACGATGGGCCTCTTCCAGGACAGCGACATTTTTAAGGTCAAAGAAGCCGTTGGCGATACGATGTGCATCTTGGGTGGGATGCCCATTCCGCTGCTGGTGGGAGGAACTCCAGAACAGGTGCGAGAGCACACCAAAAAGGTGTGCCAGGTAGTGGGCCAAGGCGGCGGTTTCATCATGTGTACAAGCGTGCTGGATTTGGAAGGCTGCAAGCCGGAACTAATCAAGATCTGGGTGGATACCACCAAAGAGTACGGCATTTATTCACAAACATAGGAGGTTTACATAGATGTTTACCAAACCTGAAAATTGGAACAAATTAACAGCTAAAGAAAAAATGGAAGCCCGCTTCAATAGCTGGCAGTCCCTGGCTGTCGAGTTTGCCAGCCCTGAGGTGAAACAGGCTTACCAACAGCGGATCCAGATGATCAAAGATGCGACCTATTTGAAGAAGCCGGAGCGGATTCCGATCATCCCCTGGTTTGGCATTTATCCGGCCGAATACGGCGGCATCACCGTCCAAGAAGCAATGTATGACTACGACAAGATGGGCACGGCCTGGAAGAAATTTAATGCCGACTTTATGCCCGACGGCCTGGTCACCTGCAGCCTCGTTGGGCCGGGTAAAGTTTTCGACATCCTCGATTACAAAATCTACCGCTGGCCCGGCCACGGCACCCCGCCTAATACCTCGTACCAATGTATTGAAGGCGAGTACATGCTGGCCGACGAGTATGACCTTTTTATCACCGATCCAAGCAACTATTTTATGCGCTTTTTCCTGCCGCGCTCCTTTGGCGCGCTGGCGGCGTGGCAAATGTTGGGACCGTTCACCGATATTGTCGAACTGCCCTTTGTGGGGTTGAGTTTGATCCCCACCGGTATCCCCCCGGTCCAGCAAGCCTTCAAAACCTTCTTGGAAGCCGGGCAGGCGGTTATGGAATGGATCTCAGCCATTGGCCCCATTGACGGCGCCTCCATCGCCGCGTTGGGGCTGCCCAACATCATCGGCAGCCTGGCCAAAGCCCCGTTTGATACGTTGGGCGATACGATGCGCGGTACCCGGGCCATTATGCTCGATATGTACCGCCAGCCCAAAAAATTGATCGAGGCCATGGAAAGGATTGTGCCCATTGCCGTAGAAATGGGCGTCCGGTATGCTACCACCAGCGATACGCCGATGGTCTTTATGCCGCTGCACAAAGGGGCCGACGGTTTTATGTCGAACAAGGATTTTGAGAAATTCTACTGGCCGACCCTGAAAGCGGTGATCCTGGGTTTGATCGAGGAGGGCCTTGTTCCTTATATATTTGTGGAGGGCGGCTACAACCAGCGCCTCGACATCATCGCCGACCCGGACATTCCTGCCGGTCACACCATTTGGCTGTTTGACCACACCGATATGAAGGAAGTCAAGCGGAAGTTGGGCGGTTGGGCCTGTTTTGGCGGCAACGTACCCGGTTCGATGCTGAAAGCAGGCACGCCGCAAGATGTACAGAGCTACGTCAAGAAGTTGATTGACGAGGTGGGGCAGGATGGCGGTTACATTCTGGCCAACGGCGCCGTTCTGGATGACTGCACCCCTGAAAACCTTCATGCCTTGATTGATACCGGTAAAAAGTATGGGGTCTATTAAATCATAAAGGTATCTACCAAGAAACAGCGTGTTTCTTGGTAGATACTCATAATAGTAGTGAAAAAATGAGCGGTTGGGAAAAAATTGACAAGGCGGCCGCTTCATGTTACACTAAGAACTTGTTATAACAAATTCCGCATAATATTACAACAAATTTCTTGATCTTGAGTCATCTAAGCAGATGATTTCTTTTAACAGTTTTTCCACCGCAGCCATCGATAAAAGCCATTCAATCCCTCTCTACTTCCAGCTCAAGGAAGCTCTGTTGAAGCTGATCCAGAGTGGAGAGTTTTGGGAAGGCGATCCGATTCCCACCGAAGGTGAGATCGGCGAACAGTTCCAGGTAAGTCGAATTACGGTTCGGCGAGCAATTAGCGAACTGGTTCGCGAGGGTTACTTGATCTCCCGCCAGGGTAAAGGCACATTTGTCGCCCGGCCGAAGATCGAACGGCCCATGAGCCGGATGAAAAGTTTTTCACAGGCTATGACCGCGCAAGGCCACAAACCGGGGTCTCGCCTGTTATCGTTACGGCATGAAAAGGCCGGGGAATATCTCGCTTTAGCTCTAGATATTCATCATACTGACCGGATCTGGCTGGTCGAGAGGTTAAGGCTCATCGACGACGAGCCGATTGGCGTCTCCATCATCTACCTGAATCTGCCGCCTAACCTATCCCTAAACCCGGCCGAATTGGAACAAGAGATATCGCTCTGGTCCATCCTGAAGAGGAAAGGACTAAATCTATCAAGATCGGAGGAGACTATTGAAGCTGTAGCTGCCGGTGAAAGTCAAGCCAAACTTCTGCAAGTCGAAGTTGGCGCGCCCCTATTGCTCGTTGAAGGTACAGTATATGACGATCACGCAAGGCCCGTTGAATATCATAAAATGTTCAATCGCGGTGATCGTTATAAATACACAATTCAAACAGTTCACTAGTTAGATTGCCAAAGGAGGAAAACTATGTATTCGAAACGTCTCTATGTTGGCCTGGTAGCCGTGCTAGTTCTGGTTGTTCTGCTGGCCGCCCAGTGTGGCGCAGCGCCCAGTACTCCCGCCCCGGCGGCTGAGAAGCCCACCGAAGCTCCCAAAGAAGCGGCTCCCGCAGCCACCGAAGAAGCCGCTAAAGAAGTGGCTCCCGCAGCCACCGAGGAAGCCGCTAAAGAAGCGGCTCCCGCAGCCACCGAAGAAGCCGCCGCTAAAGATAAGCCGCTTGCCGGTACCGAGTTGGTTCTGGCCTCGATGACCGACCAGTATGTTACCGCCTTTCGCTACCTGGTCCCCAAGTTTGAGGAAGAAACCGGCATCAAGGTTACCCTGGATGAACTCGGATATGTTGACCTGTACCAGAAATTAACCGCCGATTTTGTAGGCCATACGGCCAGTTATGACTTGATGACCGTCGATATCGTCTGGAGCGGCGAGTTTGCGGCCAACAAGTATACCCTGCCGCTGGATGATTTTATGGAGCGAGATAAGGCGGAACTACAACTCGATGATATTATGCCGGTAACCTGGACCCTGGGCGAGTGGGAAGGTAAACACTGGGCCTATCCCTTAGCCGGTTACGCCAATGTGCTCAACTATCGCAAAGACGTGCTGGCAGAAGCCGGGATTGAACCGCCCAAGACCCAGCAAGAACTTTTGGCCGCAGCCCAAAAATTAACTGCCGCCGATAAGGATTTTTACGGTATCGCTCTGCTGGGGGCCAAAGGCTCGGCCGTAGCCCAGGATTATATGGCCTGGGTGCAGCAGCATGGCGGCACCATCCTGGATAAGGATGGCAAGGTAGCTCTCAATACCCCTCAGAATGTCGAAATCCTGGAGTTCTTTGGCGAGTTGTTCAAGTATGCCCCGCCCGGCTCTACCGATTACTGGTGGGATCAACGGGAAACCGCCTTCCGCTCCGGTAAAGTGGCTATGATGGAGGGTTGGAGCATCGCCCGCGCCGGCTATGAAAACCCTGAGATTTCTTCGATCGTGGGCAAAGTCGATGTAGCTGCCGCGCCCGTATCCGAGGGGATGGAGCCAAAGTACGGTTTTGGCGGCTGGGGCATCGGCATCAATGCCGACTCCAAAAAGGCCGAAGCGGCCTGGACCTTTATCAAGTGGCTCACCAGCCCGGAAATCCAAAAAGAGTGGATGCGCCACGACGGCGCGCCCATTCGCCGCAGCACCCTGGAAGATGCGGAACTGGTCAAGGAATATCCCTGGTTCCCCCTCATCCTCGAATCGTTTGAGAAGGGTGATGGCGATTATCGCCCCCGCATTCCTGAATACAGTATTGTTCAAGATGCGTTAGGCACCCACGTTAATGCTTTCCTGGTCGGCCAGGAAACCGCCCAAGAGGCCCTGGACCAAGCCCAGGCCCAGGTTGAGCAGGCGATAAAATAGCCGGTGCAGAAGTAAAGTTAACTCTTTCTAAGACCCTAAAGGTCTCTGAAACCTTTAGGGTCTGAAACGAAAAGCTGTTTGGACAATTACAAAATAACTGTTTCTAGCTCGCTTATAACTATACTATGTCATCTCAACTAACCAACCTGAATAGCGAACCAACCGGACGGACTCTCTACCGGTCTAAACCCTATAGGGAATCCTATTTCTTTTTGCTGGTCCCGTTACTTATCTTTGTTGTGGTCATCGCCATTTACCCGCTCCTGTTTTCGTTCTATATCAGTTTTTTTAAGTACCGGCTCACCGACCCCGACCAGCTCAAAACTTTTGTGCGGATGGCTAATTACGTCACCGCTTTCCAGGATCCCGCGGTTATCAAATCAATTTCAAATACCCTGGTGTTCGTATTTGGCACGGTCACACTGGAGCTGGTGTTTGGCCTGGCCCTGGCCCTGTTGCTGTCGGCGGAAACGCGCTTGATGCAGTTTATTCGCTCGTTTCTGCTGATGCCGATGGCGATTCCGCCCCTGGTCGTCGGCCTGATCTGGAAATCGCTCTATAACGTCGATTTTGGGGTTATTCCTTATTATTTCAAGTTAGCCGGGGTTAATTTAGGCCGGGGACCATTAAGTGAAATCTCCATGGCGATGCCGTCAGTTATCCTGGTTGATATCTGGCAGTGGACCCCGTTGCTGATGGTGATTTTCCTGGCCGGACTAAAAGGACTGCCGGTTGAACCCTATGAAGCGGCCCGGGTTGACGGCGCCAGCCGTTGGCAGAGTTTCTGGCTGTTAACCCTGCCTATGCTCAGGCCGACCATTCTTGTTGCTCTTTTATTACGCACCACGCAATCATTCAAGGTTTTTGACATTATTTATGCCACCACTGCCGGCGGGCCGGGAAGCACGACCACGGTGCTCAACTACCACATTTATACCGTTGGGATGACTTTTTTTGATATGGGCTATGCGGCTGCCCTGGCCAATATGCTGCTGGTTATCGTGGCGATTTTATCCATCCTCTATGTGATGGTTTTGGAACGGCAGCAGGCCTAAAGGAAACCCAGCGTGAACAAGACCTCCCCCTTAGAAAAGACAGCTCAAAATATCGCCATCATTTTGGTTATTTTCTTTTTTATGCTGCCCCTGTATTGGCTCTTCACCACGGCCTTTAAATTTGGGCGCGAAGCCTTTGTCATTCCCCCCCAATGGATTTTCTTTGAGTGGACCCTGAAGAATTTTGTCACCGTCCTGGAAACCAGTCAGGTTTTTCGCTTCTTAACCAACAGTATCATCATTTCGACCGGGACGACTCTCCTATCTTTGTTGCTGGGCGTGCCGGCCGGTTACGCCATCGCCCGCACCAAATCGGCCTATATGCAGATGTCCTCGTATTTCTTTTTGCTGCTGCTGATGATTCCACCCATTGCCATGCTTATCCCCTTCTACCTGATTATGCGAGATTTGAAATTACTGGGGACTTATCCGGCGGTCATTATCATCGATACCATCTTTGACGCCTCATTTGTCGTCTGGATGATGCGTAGTTATTTTAAGGACGTGCCCCAAGAAATGGAAGAAGCGGCCATGGTCGACGGCGCGTCTCCTTTCCAGGCGTTTTTTCAGATCGCCTTACCCCTGTCGGTGCCGGGGAT
The DNA here is from genome assembly GCA_964622215.1 of uncultured Caldilineaceae bacterium. GTDB lineage: Bacteria > Chloroflexota > Anaerolineae > 4572-78 > J111 > DSQQ01. The sequence continues at coordinate 4,144 of CAZUNT010000105.1, read as the reverse complement.
TGTGGCCTCGGCTCTGTACTGTATCATTTTCTCCTGGAATGACTTTTTATTCGCCCTGATGCTGACCTCACCCCAAACCAAAACAATGCCGTTGGGTATTCTGGCCTCGTTCAGCGCCTCGGAAATCAACTGGGGTATTATGGCCGTGATGTCGCTCTTTGCCCTTATCCCTGCCGTAATTATTTCCCTGTTTTTGAACCGTTATTTCGTGCAGGGGCTGACCATGGGCACAGCCAAGGACTAACCCCAACTCAATTACATTTTGTCATAAGGATAGAACCAATGACCGATCAACAAATGCGCCAGATGTGGTGCGAAACACCGGGCCAGTTAGAAGTTCGCTACCGGCCTATTTTTGAAGTGGGTGACAACGACGTTCTGATTAAAGTAGCTTACACCGGGATTTGCCCCTGGGATTTACGCGCCTTTGCCGGCAAATCGTCGTCGGTGCTCTTTCCTCGGGTCCTCGGCCACGAGACATCCGGCTATGTGGCCGGGTTTGGCCAAAATGTTAAACACCTGGAACTAGGCCAGCGGGTGGTGGCCGATTTTATTGTAAAATGTGGCGTCTGCCCGGCTTGCCGGCGCGGCCTGGCGAATCGCTGCCAACGTCCCACCTACCAACAGTACGGCGGTGGTTACGCCGATTACATCCGCATTCCCCAACAGAATGTTTACTCGCTTCGCCCCGGCACGGCGATGAAAGCAGCCGCCTTTATGGAGCCGCTGGCCTGTGTGGTCCGCGGTCAGGATATGCTCAAACTCTACCCCGGCGAAGTGGCCCTGGTAGCCGGCCTGGGGCCGATTGGCCTGATGCACCTGCAAGTTGCCCGTGCTTTTGGGTCCCGGGTCATCGGCAGCGACATCATCCCGGCCCGGCTGGAAAAAGCCAAGTCGCTGGGGGCAGAGTGGATCGTTAACCCCCAGGAAACCAACCTGGCCGATTTTGTTAAAGATGTCACCGGCGGCTGGGGGGTCGACGCGGCGGTGGTGGCTGTAGGCTCATCCCGGCTGGTTGAGCAAACCCTAACCTTGCTGGCTCCCGGCGGCCGGCTGAATATCTTTGCCGGGATTTATCCCAAGGATGAACTCCATCTTGACCCTAACCTTATCCACTATGGCGAGTTCATTTTGACCGGCTCGGCCGACAGTACCCCCGTCAATATGCGCCGTGCCATGGATCTGATCGAGTTCGGCCTGGTCGATACGGCCAGCCTGGTGAGCCACTTACTGCCTCTGGAAGAGTTGGGCCGGGGCTTTGAGATGGTCAAGAACAGCGAAGGGCTTAAGATTATGATGGAAGTTAGCGGCGACCAGCCCTGAGCCGGCATCAGGTTATTTATTAAGGAAGTGATGGCTTCTGGCAACATCCCCCATGTGCTGGCTATTGATGTCGGCACCTCAGCCCTCAAGGCGGTTTTATTTACCGCCAGAGGGCGGGTACTGGCAGCCGAGGTCCGGCCCTACGATTACCGGATTCCACAGCCCGACTGGGGTGAGGCCGATCCGGAGCAGTGGTGGACGGCCCTGGTCGAGGCGCTGACCAGGCTGCGCCAGGCCGGTTTTGACCTGGCCCGGGTGCAGGTACTGGGCCTGACCGGGCAGATGCATACCGCCGTCCTGCTCGACGAGGCCGGCCGGCTCCTCAGCCCAACCATCCTCTGGCTAGACCGGCGGGCCGCCGCCGAAACCGCCGAGCTGCAAGCCCGCTTGAACCTGCCGCCCTACCAACTCAACTCGACCTTTACCCTGCCCAAGCTGCTCTGGCTGGCCCGCCACCGGCCTGAGGTGTTGGCCCAAACCCGGCTGATCCTCTGGCCGAAGGATTATCTGCGCTACCGCCTGACCGGACGCGCCCTGACCGACGTGACTGAAGCCGCCGGGGCAGCCTTGCTCGACTGGGAGCAGCGCGCCTGGGCCGTCGACCGGTTGAGCCTAGTCAATCTCTCGCCCGGGGTACTGCCGCCCCTACGGGCAGCGGGGGGTGACGCCGGCCCACTGTTACCTGAAGTAGCGGCGGGACTGGGTCTGCCCTCCGACCTGAAAGTGATCGTAGGAGCCGGCGATGTGATAGCCCTGATGGGGACAGCCCCGCCCCGGTCCGGCCGCTTCACCTGCTCGTTGGGCAGTTCGGCCATGATCTCCTGCCTGGTCGAGCCGGACTGGCCGCCGGCCGACCCAACCCACCGTTTATATATCTACCCATTTCTGCCTTACCGCCTGCTTAACGGCGTGTTGTCGACCAGCGGCGCATCGCTGACCTGGGCCTGTCAGGCTCTTTACGAGGTCCAGACGCCTCTGGCAGAAATCTTGCCGGCTGCTCTGGCGATTCCGTCCGGCGCGGAGGGGCTGATTTACCTGCCCTTCCTGGCCGGAGAACGCTGTCCTTATTGGAACGATCAACTACGGGGCGGCTTTTATGGCCTGACCCTGGCCCACACCCGGCCGCACATGGTCCGGGCCGTTATGGAGGGCGTGGCCTACAGCCTGCGGCATTTGCTGGATATCAGCGAAGAAATGGGCCTATCGGTGTTGGAAGTAGCCCTGGCCGGCGGCGGCGCTACCGTGCCCGGCTGGCCCCAGATGGTGGCCAACATTTGCCGGCGACCGGTCTTAATCTATGCCGGACGGGAAACGGTGACCCGCCCGCTCTATGCTTACGGTCTCACCGCTATAGATAAAACCATCTCGTTTAATCAGGCGCTCGAGCAAACCTTTGAACCACCGGAGCAAATTGTACCACGCCTGGAATTGGCCGAGATTTATGAGCCTGCTTACCGCCGTTACCGGCTGTTGGCCGATTTTGCGGCCACATTATAAATCCTTATCGCAAACAAAACTTTCAAGAAGGAGTACCAAAAAATATGGTTGGAAAATCAAGACGGCTCAGCCGGTTTTTTGTCGGCGAGCAACAACGCTGCCTGATGTCTCCCCTGGATCACGGAGGCTGGCTTGGCCCGGTGCGAGGTATCGATCGCCCGCGGGTCATTGCCGAGGCCGTGATCAAAGGTGGGGCAAACGCGCTGCTTATATCCCCCGGCTTTTACCGGGCCGTGGCCCCGCTCATTCCGCCGTCGGTAGCAGTGGCGCTGCGGGTTAGCTTAACCGCCGGGTTGAGCGCCCAGGGGACCCAGGAAACACCCATTGCCTCGTTGGAAACAGCCCTGCGGATGGACGCCGACGCCATTGCCGTTTCGGTCTTTTTTGGCCGGGCCGGCGACATCGACATTTACCGTTGGCTGGCCGAACTAACCGATGCCAGTCAGCGGTACGATCTGCCGGTGATAGCCGAGATGATGCCGCCCGGCGAGCGCTCCTATGATGCCGAGGCAATTGCTCACGCGGCCCGGATTGGTATGGAAATTGGGGCGGACGTGATAAAAACAAACTACAGTGGCGATGTCGAAAGCTTTAAGCAAGTGGTCGCTACGGCGCCGGTGCCGATTATCGTGGCCGGCGGCCCCAGCAAGGGCGACGACACTTCTACGGTGACGATGGTGAAAGAGATTGTGGCGGCCGGTGCGGCCGGGGTGGCCATTGGCCGCCGGGTCTGGCAGGCTGACGATCCCCAGGCGGTCACGGCGGAAATCTACCAGGCCCTATTTGCTCGCTAGAATATCTATCTGACTACGCGAATTTCACCGGTTGCCTATGGCTCATTCTTTGAACCACTGAATCACTGAGTTGACTGAAATCACTGATAAGCGTATCAAATTCAGTGGTTTCAGTGACAATCAGCCTTCTCAGTGATTCAAGCCTGCCCCAAAACTGACATACTCCCGATCCCCGGAGGTCTGTCCTAAATTTTAGGCAACAGACCCTAAAGGTTTTGAAAACCTTTAGGGTCTGTTGCCTAAAAATTGGGACACACCCCGCTTCGCCTCCTCTCACCTCTCGCCCCTTCGGGCGTCCCGGAAGCGGGACGGGTGCGCCGAAGGGCGTAATGTCATTTTGTAACAAATTTCACAAATTATACAAATCCGAGTAAATTACGACATGTAGCGTATTAACATTCAGCCGCATTTGTAGTAAAATAGGGGGCATAGTTCACTAAAAACCATCCCAAATGGGTGAAAGAAAATCCTGTCCAATTCTTCTGGCTCGTTTACCTTCGCTTCTACCCCGTTTTATGTTTACTTCTTAT
>CAZUNT010000104.1:0-23809 GCA_964622215.1 uncultured Caldilineaceae bacterium | reverse complement strand
AACCGGATACCTTAAGCGTAACTTTGGCTGGCGCTGCCGGTACGGCTGTAGCCGGTGAGGTATTCCCGCAGGCAGCCAGGGAATTTAGAGCCAAGACAATGAGCATTACTTTGAGCAGTAAAAGGAAAGTTCTTGTTTGCGTGTTCATCTTGACCTCCTCAGGTTTGTTACTATAGGCTGATTGATGACAGCTTGAGTAAACCCCAATTTTAGTTGCCTAAATTATTGCACGGTGACAATGACATTCGTCCGGTTATCTTCTTTGATCACGGTTAATTGGAGGGTTTTGCCCTCTTTGGTAAAACTGAGGATGGCGTTGGTGTCGTCGGTGTAGGCTTTTGAGGTATCTTCTTGCCAGCCGTCGGCGGGCAGCTTTTGGCGATAAAAGTCAACCACTTGTTTGATGGCTGAGGGCGTATAGTAGGTGACAAAGCCGGCTATGCTGGTGACTTCTTGGGCATCGTCGAGCATAGGGATGTCGCCGGTGGGAGCCTGGCTGGTTTGGCCCGTGTCGCCGCCGTCCCCGCCCACACTCGCGCCTTTGAGCGCCGCTTCGGGCACGGTGATGGTGAAATTGCCGTTGATATCGGTGACTTCATACTCAAAACCTACCGTGCCATAATCAAACAAATCGCCTTCTTGCTTTTCTTTGGGGCGATAGCCATCGGCCTTGAGGATAAATTTAATAATGTAATTGCCTTCGGTCGTCACCCATACCTCGCCTTGCAGGCTCTCATAAGTCACTTTGTCGTCGGCTACATCTTTTTCGTTAAACGTGCAGTGGGTAGCCACCAGGCCATTGATGGTTTCAGGCTGCTCAGCGCATTGCGCCGTTTTGGGCAGCTCGAGCTGTTTGTCGGGGGCAAAAAAGCCCTGCTCGAAGTTTTCGGCCTGGTCGCCGGAGAAAGATATCCACTGCTCGCCCATCACCGCATTTTTCATGTAAACTTTATCCTCCACTTGATAAAGTTCAATGGCGTTTACCCCGCCCATTTGGGCCATGGTGTCGCCTTCCATGCTCATGGTCAGGTGGCGAGCCGGCGGGTTTTTGGTTTGTTCGAGCGACATTTCGATATGGCCTTTGGACGGTTTGTCGCCGCTTTGGCCGTCAAAGTCCATGACAAATTTAACCCGGTAAGCAGTCAATTGCTCCAGGCCGGTCACGCCGGTAAATTTGCCCGATTTGCCCGCGGAGCCAGCTTTACCGCTATCCGCTTTTTCCTCTGTAGCCACCCCCTTTTCCTCAACTACATCTGCCTTTTCCTCAACTACATCTGCCTTTTCCTCGACTACATCTGTCTTTTCCTCAGCTACACCTGCCTCGGTCGGGGCTACGGTGGCCGGGGCGGTGGCCGGGCCGGCCTGGTTGCCTTTATCCTGGCTGAACAGGTTACAGGCCAGCAGAAGCAGCGTCAAGATAATAAGCCTGATTATATTTTGCTTAGACATAGTTTTTCTCTCCTTTTACCCTCATTATAAGTCAATTCTGCCGGCAAGTCTACCCTCAAAATCATATCTGTTTGATTTACAAATCTCTCTCGTTCAACCAGCCCAAGATACAATCCGCAACCATCGCCCAGCCATCTTCCAGCATCATATTATGGGCCATCTTAAACATGACAGGCTTAGTTTGATAAAGAGTTGCGGTCGCCTCATATTCTCCGGGCAAAATTGATTGGTCCTGAGTTGCTCCTATGACCAGGATGGGTGTTTTGACCCGTTTAGGGTGAGGCAAATCGAGTCCCATCATATCAAGCACAACCCGGTAAGACTCGTCACTCAAGTGCTCAAAATACTCCTGCAAACGGCTGTCGGGCAAGGTGTCTGAAAAGAGAAGTTCTCGATACAGATGGGGGGTTTCTACCAATGGTCTTGGGGTCAGTTTAAGACTACTTTTGAGAAAGATAACCGGATGGCGTTTAGCCAATGCCAGGACGGATGGGAGCAGCCCGGAAGGAGGGCCGGAAGCTAATAAGACGGCAGCCGGCGATAGATGGGTTTCCAGATATTTCTGGACAACCACTCCGCCCATGGAATGCCCGACTAAAATAGGCATGGCTTGAAACCGCTGCGCTACTTGGGCGACATCCTCAACATAGTCTCTCAACCGAACCCCGCGTATGGTTTCAGGGCCCTCACTTTTGCCGTGACCGCGCAGGCTCAAGGCATATGAGGTATACCCATGCCGGGCAAAATAAGGCATAAAGTTTTCTGCCCAAATCCATGCTCCATGCCACATGCCGTGTACAAACAAGATAGGGGTAGGCTTTGCATTAGATTCAGGTTCACAACGGATGATTTCTAAGTTCATGGGGGATCAAAAGAATCTCTGAGTTCTCTGTGACTTCTTTGTGTTCTCCGTGTTAAAATCTTAAAATCCCATTGAGCGGCCCCAATACCGGTTGGATAAAGGGGCCGAACTACCCATCAGGCGGGTGTCAGGAGCGGAGTGAAACGAAAGTTTCACCTCCGTTTTGAAGTGGAGGCGGGATCAGCGATAGCCTCGCTGGCGGTAACTTGGGCGGACTTGCTTTTTTACGGCTTACGCTGCCTTGACCAAACGTTCTACCGTCCGCCCCGGTCGTTTACTCGTCAAATCGTAAGCGTTTTGTAAGTTCATCCAAAATTGGGGCGTTGTTCCTAATGCTTGTGAAAATAACCATGCTGTCTCCGGCGTAATACCTCGTTTGCCTCGGACTATCTCATTCACCCGTTGTAACGGTACGCCAATATGTTGGGCAAAGGCTACCTGAGTTATCCCCAGTAAATCTAAAAATTCCTCTTTTAATATTTCACCTGGATGGGTCGCAATTCGATTTTCCGGTAACATCTTCTTCCCTTCTACGCTTAATGATAATCCGTTAGCAATACCCCATAAGCATTGTCGTTTTCCCACCGAAAAATGAGCCGCCATTGATCGTTGACTCGAATACTATGATAACCAGCCAAATCACCTTTCAACGCTTCCAAATGGTTGCCAGGTGGTTCACGGAGATCATCTAAACGATAAGCGGCATTGAGTATATCAAGTTTACGAAGGGCCAAACGTTTTACAGTTGGAGGAATACGACGAACATGATGAGTAATCCGTCCGTGATAGAGATCTGCGGTTGCGGTATCGCCAAAGGACGTAATCATTTTATCTCACTGGCGATATTATATTTTATTCACGCTTGCCGTGCAAGGGTGAAACCGATGTTCTTTGATGACTTTAGTTCGATGGTAGACAGCTTGCTTATATTCATATGGCTGTATCAATACTTCTGCCGGAATCCTCAAACCGTTATTCAATCGCCTTATCATCTCTAATGATAACGGTCGTTTCCGATTAAGGATCTCCGATACCCGCGCCCCGGCTCCCTAAATATGGCTCCAGGTCACGCCGCGATAACCCCCGACTTTCCAGGTAATAATAAATGGCTTCTATCGGGTCGGGTAAAGGGATGGGATAATGCTTCTCCTCATAGGCTTCCACCAGCGTGGTTAAAACTTCGACAGGGTATCAAATTATGTACTTGAACTTATGTTCCATGTGTTAAGAACACAGATGCGTGGAATTAAACGGATTAGCGAACCATAAATCCGTTAATTCTACTCATCCGTGTTCTAACCTGGACCTAAGCACATAATTTGTGAACTATCTCGCTCGCAAAGATTTCTTCAAAAATATCAATTAATCTGTAGGGGTCAAATAGATGTTGAACAAATTCAACGCAAAGGCGCAAAGGAACAAAGACGCAAAGTTTCCCCTTTTTCCTCTGCGCCTTAGCATCTTGGCGGCTTTGCGTTAATTTTTAGCGTGTTCAAAATGTTGTTGACCCTAACAAAAATATCAATTAATCCTTTTATGTTAATCAAAAGGGTCGTTTTTTACCTTGAACGCAAATAACCTCTAATTCTTGGCCGAAAAACATCAACAAATTTGAGAATAGTTTCTACTGCCCATCTTTTATATTCTGCAAGTTCAGAGGTAGAGTCTGTGATTTGCCCACCAAGTTTTACTGCACGAATATCCGACCTTTTTACCCCTGGTTCGTGGTCTCGACGCCAATCTAAAGAGAAGCCAATGTCTTGCTCAATTTTAGGTCTCTCTTTCACAAGGGCATCAAATACTGCTTTATTCTCGCGCTCATTTTCTGCCTGAAATGTGAGATTAACCCGAAAACCATCTCTACTAAAATATTCTCACTCCCAATTCGAAGGGTCGCAAGCAGTACCATCATCATCTCTATCTAAACCATGAACATCGCCCGTTTTACCCATGGCAAACTTAACTTTAGCGATTGACGTTTAACGAGTATCGTTATACAATCTATTTATGATACGCTCGTTTAAGTCCAAAGAGACTGAGAAAATCTTCAATCGTCAATGTTCTTCTAAACTGCCGCAAAATATTCAACAGATCGCTTTACGTAAATTACGAATGCTTAATCGAGCGATGACGATTCGGGATTTACAAGTGCCCCCCGCTAATCGTTTAGAGAAACTAAGCAGGGATAGAGCCGGACAATACAGTATTCGGATCAATGACCAATGGCGGATTTGTTTTGAATGGCAAAATGGAGACGTTTATAAGGTTGAGATTGTAGATTATCATTAGGAGAATGATTGTGGGTGAAGAAAAGTTGAAGCCGATACATCCTGGGGAGATATTATTGGAAGAATTTTTAAAGCCAATGGGGTTAAGTCAAAATCAAGTGGCTTTACGAATAGGAGTACCGGCCCGACGAATTAATGAGATCGTGTTAGGCAAACGAGGCATAACGGCAGATACGGCGCTACGGTTAGGGCGTTACTTTGGGATGTCGCCTCAATTCTGGCTAGGTTTACAAATGGACTACGATTTAGATATAACCGCAGATGAATTAGCGGAACGGTTAGACCAAGAGGTGCGACCGTATGCCGTTGCCGCCTAACCAACATTGGCCCGTTGGCGATCTGGAAGAGAAAACGAGTTACAAATTATCAAACAACCCCAATTGACGGCTCCCTTCTGGAGCAGCTAAATCAATTTTTCGGGGTATTAGCTTACCTTCATTTAGCCCACCCAAACGGTTAATTGTATCCACAATGTTTGGGATACAATATTCCGCCATTTTTTCCTGTATCTGCAAGGTAGTAAAGCGTAAAACCTCCCACCCGGCAGCGGTTAAATCATTATTTCGCAGATTGTCTTCGGCTGCTTTTTCCGGGTTAGAATTGAAGTCCACCATATTCGCAAACTCTCCGACTTAGCATCCAAAGGTCAAACCAGTAAGCCAGAGTGGGTCAAACGAATGGCGGCTCGTCGTCGCAAGTCGTTGATAGTTTGTCAAAGTTGCCATAATGCCATCCATAGCGGACAGTATGATGGTGTTGCTCTCTCGAAATAGATTACTGGAGAGCCACGTTATACGGAAAGCGGTCAAGTGTGGTTCGGAGGGGGGGCCGTTGGAAAAGTGCCTGTTGGGTAACTTGCTGGCGGCCTACCCTACGGCTTGCACGGTTCTGAAGAGGCAGTGGGGCGGGCGACTGCCCCACTAACCTAACTTAGGTTTACCCTATTAACTGATTACTCTGCTCGGATATTATCTAAGTAAACTATACCAGGCCCTTGTGCTCCTTCTACAAAGAAGCCGAGGTAATCGATTGCCTCTAAATCAATCTTATCGTTTTCTACCGCAGACCAATCTGCACGTTGAAAAAATGTTTTTGTCAAAGACATACAGAGGTCACCTTTTTGCAACGAGGATAAACGAATTTTATATTTCCATACCTCTTTCTTCCAGACATGGTTTGGTGGTTCACCATGAGGATTGGCTTCACCAAATTGAGTTACAAAATCTAAGTCCTGATTTTTGGTACTAACTTCGACCCAAAGACACAATAGACTATATTTCGATAAATTAATGGGAGGAAAAACCCGTTCGAATCCACTGTAATTAAGGTTTGGCTGCGGGTTACGAATATTAAAATGTAAAGCAACTGATTTGTTACTACCTGGACTTGTATGCGGTGGACTTGCTAAACTTAGACTAACCTCATTAGCCTTCTCTGCGTTGTTTACCCAGAAAGCTTTTAGTAATGCCTCATCAGACTCAAATCGTTCAAAATTCTCAACAAATTCGGGAACTGGACTGGGGTAGGTGTTGGAATTGATGGATCACTAATATTCGTTATGCTAATTGCTTGTGTGATAGAGGTAGAGGTATTATTAAATGTAGCAGTTATAAAGTCTGGAGATGGTGTGACCCCATTATCGTCTTTAATCTCAGATTGAAGCATTTTGAGATTGTAACCAGATACTATTGCTACAGCAATAAATACTACCGCAATGGTTATCAGAAATATAGAGACTATTAGGGTTTTGGGGATAGCATTGTAAATATTTGTACTAATTTTAACATTTACAACTTGTCCATTGTTAATTGCTAACAAAAGTGGTTCTAAAGCTTCATCAAGATTGGCGTTAGAAAGATTACCATTTAAAAATTGTTTAATATAGTCTATGGCCTTACGATGGTCGTCAATCTGATTGGCTAAATCAAGTGGAGGGAATTCCCCGTATTTTGCCTTTCGTTCAAGAAGTATATTTAAATTTTTGGAGAGTTTAATCAACTGCTCTTTTCGATTCGCCTCATCAATGATAGTTTGTCCGTCGGACATTACTAAACTACCTAACAAAGGAATTGATACTCTATTTTATCATCTCACGGCCTTCTTAACAACTCTACTTTCGGTAATATTATGTCCAATACTTCGGACAGTTTTAAGAACAGAACATAGAATTCAGCCACTTACTGCGGGTGCAATAGCCCCGTATGTTCTGAGAACCTCGAAATCAGGGTTACATTTTATCAAACTTGGGTCAAGTTCTAAGATGGAAAAAACTTTTTCGAGCAGATGGTATCTTCTCAATATGTAGGGGCGAACCCTTGCGGTCGCCTTGTGGGGCAGGCGCAAGGCCATGCCCCTACCCCGAATTATTGAGAAGATACAGCAGATGTTCATTAAAATAGACCATTTTTTGGGTGGCCATCGAGAAAGGGGTCTCCGGGTTATAACCAAACGACAAGTAAGCATCCATCTTTGCCAGGTTCAAAGCAGTTAAACTGGCATTAAAATGAAAATCAAGGCTGGCTTGTCCTCGGGCTTGACAGTGACCCAGTCCGGTGAACTGTTTGGCATCACGAAAGATAAACTCACTAGACCCACTTACAACCGACACTGCCAGCAAGGGATGGTTGAAAATCGCGGCGGTAGCAAGCAAGCCAGCTAGCACGAATTATTGGGCGGCTTTTACGGACTGAAACCATCTCGATTGTATAACTGACACCGTTATACAGCTTTTACAGTTAGACAGCAATCGTATTAGTTTCCTTGAGATAACCTGAGCAAATTGTCAAAATAGCGAATGGCTTCCGCTACCGCGTCAGGGTTGTTCGTCCAGATTCCAGCGTTAAACTCTAACTCCATCTGTGTGTAGTCCAAGTCAGCCGAAGAAACTAGGGCTTCCTTTGTGTCGATCAATACCAGTCTCGAATGGAGTGTATCTTTCTCCACTGGAAGCTTGATACCTGCTTCTTTCATCTTCTCAAAAGCTCGACCCGCAAGCTTCTTTCGATCGCCCTCCGCACCTTGTGGACCTCTTGAGAGAACCGTGATTTCTATATCAGGACTGCGACGTTTCAGAGCTATTAAGTCATCACTGAACATATCTATTTGTCGAGTCGAAATTCTGATAGCATGTTCTGCTCTTTTGAGCATATCTCCAATAGTATCTTTGATGCTTGTAATTTTTCCATCATACCAGCTACGATGAAAATCTGGTGAAGTATGCACAAAGGAGACTCCTGAATCCTCATTTGCCCCTGCTTCCAGTTCTGTTCGTAGTTTCTGATTCTCCTTTGTTAGTCTTTCGACATCCTGCTGTCGATCGCGCAGAGCCTGCTCTACCGGTCCAAGTAAGCTCTGTATCTCGTCCTGTACTTCTGATTCTGCAAGTATTGGCTTAGTCTCTTTTGATACTGCTCGTACTTCAGTCAGACTCGACAGTTCCCATTCCAGTTCCCCTTCTGGGAACAACTTTTTATAGTCCTCCGGATAGAATTCGCGGTACTTTTGGCGATATTCCTGGAGCAGCAGTTCATAGTGTGGTAGGTTGACCCAAAACATCCCCTCTCCTTGGTACTCAATAAGAGGAGGACGGGTTAGGTTTCGAGACGCTTGTATCGTAGTCAGAGAGGCAAGGATGACCGAGGTACCCTTAGGCTTGAAAGGAGGCACCAACCCACTATTTACTAGACGCTTTGCCAAATCCTTAGTCCAGACATAGTTTGCTACACCTTCTTCTCTCCCTCCTTGCATCCATCTTTCAAGAATGAGAACTGGTATTGCCCTTAAATGTTTCGCTTTTATTCCCTCTTTCTTTCCGAGAACAAAAAGCATATCAACGTCCCACGAGCGTGGTGGTTTTTCTCGTGTTGTCATCCTTGAATTCTCTCCAAATGAACGTTTATCTAAGGTTGCCGCCCAACGCTTAGTAGCGGAAAACCCCCTATTGGATTCGCCGACGTCCTGATAACTCCCCAAACTCCTCGAAAATAACGTTCAACGTTCCAACGTTCAACCGTTTTTATCCCTGCTGCTGTTTGCGCAGGCGGGCGGCGGCCTCGGCTAAACGGTCGACATCGGGTTTACGTTTGCTGCCGGGCTGGTCTTTGGCGCGGGGATCGACCTTGTGTTTGGTCCCATCCGGCATGATCGTCCCGGACAGGCTGCTGGTTTGTTTCAATTGGACATCGCTGATTTTGGCCTCGCGTAAATCGGCTTCGCTCAGATTGGCCCCGCTCAGGTCGGCTCCACTTAGGTCGGCCCCGCTTAAATTAGCCCCACTCAGGTTAGCGTTGGTTAGCTGGCTGTGTTCAAGGCTGGCTTTATGCAGATTAGCCCCGCTCAGATTGGCGCCCAACAATTGGCTCTTGCGTAAGTCAACCCCTTGCAAATCAACCCCGGTTAAAATGGCCTCCTGTAAACAGGCGCTCCATAAAAACGTTTTACTCAGGTTGGTCTGGCTCAGGTCGGCCCGGCTTAAATCAGCCTCGCGCAGGTTGGTGGTGGTCAGGATGGCTCCACTCAAATTGCTGTCAACCAGGCTGGCCCGGTGCAAATTGGCCTCCTGTAAGTTAGCCTGATTTAAATTGGTTTGAGCCAGCCGGGCGAAGCGGAGGGTGGCCTTGCGCAAGTTAGCCTGGCTGAGATCGGCGGCGCTCAGGTCGCTATCCTGTAGGTCGGCCTCGGTCAGGTTAGCCCCGCTCAAGTTGGCTGAGTGGAGGTAGGCCCGGCGCAGCTTAGCCCCGCTCAAGTTAGCCTGGCTCAAGTTGGCCGTTTCCATTTTGTTGCCGGAGAGGTCAGCCCCGCTCAAGTTGGCTTCACTCAAATCGGCCCCGTGCAGCTTGGCCCCCTGTAGCTGGGCGTGGTTCAGGTTAGCTTCCTTTAATTGGGTGCGGAGGAGATTGGCTTTGGTCAAATTGACCCCGGCCAGGTTCGCCCCGGTCAGATTGGCGCCCCGCAAATCAACCTGTTGTAAGTCAATGGAGTGGAGGTCAGCCTGGCAAAGATCGGGTACGACACCCTCAAAACGAGCAGTTTGAATGAGCTGGATTACATCGTTGCGGTCCATTTTTTCCTCCGGGTAATAGCCATTTAGAAATTAGAAATTAGAGGCCGACAACTTTTTTATTTCTTCATTCTTTTTCAGCGCACGACAAACTCAGAAATATGTTCGGCCGGTTCATCATAGCGGAAAAGGATGCTCTTGAGGTGGTCGCTTTGCGGCCCCTCCTGGCACCAGGTTAGCAATTTTTCGATATTCTGGTCATCCCCCTGGGCATCTATTTCGATGCGGCCATCGGACAGATTGCGAACAAACCCGGTTAAACCCAGTTTCTGGGCTTCCTGCTGAGTATGATAACGAAAATTTATCCCTTGTAAGCGCCCCTCGACTAAAATACGCACCCGCTTCATCCTGATCTCTCCTCTCAAAAAAAGTAATAGCTCCAGATTTGATCGCCCCAAATGAGCATAATCCACCCCGTAATGGTCAAAAAAGGGCCGTAAGGGATAAAACTTTTTAGCCCCACCCGCCGGGTTATAAGTAGTAAAAAGGCCACAAATCCACCCAAAAAGACGCCAAAACCTAAACTCAGCAAGATGAACGGAAAGCCGACAATCAAGCCCAAAAAGGTTGAAAGGGTGACATCACCTTCACCCAGGCCGCCCCTCGAAATAAGCGCTGCCACATAAGCAATGATAAAGCCGGCCGCCCCTCCTACCAGGGCCGAAGGCCAGTAGAGGTTAGGCGTAAAGAAAGCAGCCGCCAGCCCTAACAGAATCGAAGGCAGGATAACCACATTAAAAATTAAACGATGCTCCAGGTCGGTGACGGTGATCAAAATGAGAATAGCCGTGTAAATCGAGACCAGGATCAGGTGACCCGAAAAGCCGTAAAACCCCAGAAGAAACACGAAAACGGCCGGGGTGGCTAATTCGACCAGAATGGCCCGCACCGGCGACGTGTAGGTCTGGCCGCACTGGGCACAGCGGAATTGGCCCCGCAAAACAGCCAACAAACCACTCCAAGCCGCCGGCGGGCGCGGCCTGCCGCAGCTTAAACATTTGGGCCGCTGGCGCAGCGTTTCTCGTTTGGGTAAAAGGTCGGCGGCGTGGTTGATGGCGACCCCAACCAGCCAGCCGAATAGGCCATAAATAACGGTTATTAAAGTAATCAAGGGTAAAGTTATGCCTGTTGAATAGTTGACCTTTTTAATAGAAAAATGCTTCCAACCATTGCCGCCGCCCAGGTGATGAGACTGACCCACAACCCAATGACGAAACTTCGCGGCCGGTAGCTAAAAACGATTTCGTGCGTCCCGGCCTCGACGGCCACGGCCCGGAAAGCCAGGTTGGCCGGCCAGATGTGAGCCGGCTGCCCGTCGACCGTAACCGCCCAACCGGGGTAGAAGGTATCTGTGAGCACCACAAAACCGGCAGAAGGCGCTGTTACGGCCAGCCTGACCTGGTTGGGAGTCGGTTCGGCGACGGTTACTACTCCGATTGTTTCTTGAACCTCAGCCTGCGTTTTAGCGGCCAGGTTAAATCCCTGTTCCATGATAATCACTTCGCGGTGATAATCAAAATCGGGTGAAGTTAAACGGGCTATCACCTCCGTCTCATCTTTAGCCGGGTAGGCTTGCGGCACAAAATAAGCGCGGGGTAATGTTTCCGGAACCGGTCGAATAGCCATCGCCTCATTACTGTAGACGGTGGGCCAGGCGCTCTGGGCCGGGCTGCCAATCAAATAGCCCACGTTCAGTAGCGCCAGCAGCCGGGCGCGGAGTTTTTCATCGGCCTCTGGCAGCAGCTCGACCAGCCGCTGCCAGCGTCCCACCACCAGCGGGTCGTAGTTGTTACTTGAAGCCAGACCGGCGTAAACACCCAGGTTGGGGATGAGCGTTTCTCTCAGGCCTTGCCAGTAGCTTATTTCTGCCGGTCCAAAGGCGGAAAAGCGAAAATAACGGTCAAACTTGGCCGCATAATCAAACTCTTCATCCACAAAAAAACGGGAGTTACCCGGTTGGGTTTTGAGGAAATCGGCGCTGGCAGCCGGCCGGGTATAGATGTCAGCCGGCAGCATGGGGTTCAATGGCCAGCCGGCCCACAGCAGATCAAAGGCGACAAAAATTAATACAATCCACTGCCAAAGCCTCTCTGTACGGAAAATACGTTTGGAGGTGGAGATGATAGACAAAATTGAGCCTGGCCTGGGTTGTTTAAGCAGCAGCAGGGCCGAGGCGGCCAGCCACAGCCCCAGCATCGTCGTCGCCAGCAGAAAAGTGCGGCTGCGCCCGGCCATAACCAGGCTGCCGGCCAAACCGGCCAGAGTTAAACCCAGGGCCACTACCACCAACCGCTGCCAGCCGCGCCGGCCGGGTGGCGTGAGTTTGAAATATTGAACGCCGAGGCCCGCCAGCACGGCCATAGCAACGGTGTACCAGATGAGCAGGCGGGCCGGGGCTTGAAAGAAACCGAAACCGGGGATGAAGTCAAACACCCACAGGTAAACAGGGGTATTCCAGCCCATGGCTAAAACCAGGCTGATAGGCACAAGCGCCGCAAAAAAGGGCACAACTCGCCAGGGTTCGGTTTTACCCTTGAGGGAGGATATACTATCGGAGTGCGGCGTCCCTGTATTACCGGATAGGGGCGAGGTTCCTCTCCCCCAAACCTGGCCCATCACGTAATCCCACACGGCTAGCAGGGCCAGCAGAAAAGGCAGGACTCCCAGGTAGGCATGGTCTTCCCAGTAATTCGCATAGCCCCAATAATTACCCTCTGCCGGGTGGCCAAAGAAATTTGGCATCAGCAGGGTTAACAAACGCCAGGGCCAAAAAGAGTAGGTCAGGGCAAAAATATGCTCCGCCCCACTGTGGCGTGGGGATTGGGTGGTAAATTCGGCGGTAGGGAGGAGCTGAACCATTGATAGTAATACGGCCAGGCTAACCGCCAGGCCCAGGAGCGCCACATTTTGGATTTTCGGTTTCAATCGTTCTAGACGGTTTCGGCGGCGGGCCGGCGTCTCTCCGGGATTGATTGGGGCAGGCCGGCTCTTGGCCGGCTGGGTTCTGAACCAGATATAAGGGCCGATGAGCCACAAGCCATAAAACCAAAGTTGAGCATGCCCGGCCAGCAACTGGATAGCCAGGATCATCCCCAGCCATAAAACATCAAGGGCGCGGCGGCGGGTCGCCAGGTTTTCGCTCAGGAGTAAAAGCAGGGGATACCAGGCGGCGGCATGAACCATCGGTATAAACTGGGTGCGCCCGACGATATAGCCGCTCAACATATAGGTCAAGCCGGCCAGGGTGGCGGCAAAGGGCAGCAAACCAATCCGGCGCGTATAAAGATACATAAATAAACCGGCCAAAATCAGATGAAGCACAACCGAAAGAGTCAGTCCGTGCTCGACCGGCAGAAACAGGTATAAAAGATTAAAGGGGTAAAAGACAGCGGTTTGGAGATTAGCCAGCAGGGGCGCCCCGTTGCCCAGGAGGGGATTCCATAGGGGCCACTCGCCCGCCAGGATGCCCTGGGCGGCCAGGTGATGCCAGGGCCAAAACTGGAGCAGCAGAGTGCCCCAGAAAAGCACCTCCCCTTTAAAAAACCAGCGCCAAAAGAGGAGGCAAGGCAACAGGATTATAAGAACCAGGAAGAAACTTGTGGACCGGCGATGGGCAGAATACATGTTGACAAAAGGTTTTGCTCGGTTTAGAATAGCTCTGCTATGCTACTATATGAACGTATCAGTGTGGTCGTCAGTCTAACTCTCATTGGGCTGGCGCTTTATTTTGTCTTGGCTTTTCCGGCGCAGACAGCCTCATTTATTTTGTTTGGCACTCCCCTCACGGTGGCGTCGCTTCAGCAATGGCTGGTGGCGCTGTTGTTAGGGGGACTGGTTATGGCGGGGACCGATGCGGTGATGCGGGTGCATCCCGCCTTACCCAGCCGTCACTTGGCTTACGTGGCCACATTTTGGATGTTGCCGGGGCTCCTGGTCGTGTTGGCGACGCAAACCTTGGGGCTGGCCCCTCATCCGGTGGCCTGGGCCATTAGCCTGGCTGGAGTGGGCTTGCTGCTGTGGCTAACGCTTGTCGCCGAATACCAACAGATCTCAACCGACACTACCCGGTCTCGGTGGCCCTACGTCTGGCAGCAAATCATTGGCTATGCCATCGCCTTGCTCTTTTTTATTATTATTTATCGGACTCGCAGCCGGAGCGCTCTAAGCGCCACCGGTATTTTGTTGATTAGCGGTATGGTCGCCCTGGCCCTACTCCGACACCGGCGTGAATTGACCGCCAAAACCTGGCTGTTTGCTGCCGTTATTAGCTTAAGTATGGGACAAATTACCTGGACGTTGAATTATTGGCGTGTCAGCGCCCTGACGGCCGGATTGCTGCTGCTCTTAATTTTTTATGTGCTGGTTGGCCTGGCCCAACAACAACTCTTGGGCAAACTCTCGCGTCGGGCCTTGTGGGAATTTGGCTCAGTCGTCGCCGTAGCGCTGCTGGTAATTTTTAATTTTACGTAAATCACCTCATCTGCCATTATACCCTTTCTTCTTCTCATTGACCACTTATAACCCCATCTCTGGTACTGTTGACAACTTCCTCTCTTCAAGCTAAACTTTTTATAGTGACTTTTAAATTTCTATCCCATTAACAATTGACAATTGACAATTGACAATTGACAATTAATTAGGCATTCCCCATGATTGAAGCTGTCAATCTAAGCAAAGATTTTGGCGAGTTCACCGCCGTGCGAGATGTTTACCTGAACGTACCGGAAGGTGAGGTGCTGGCTTTGCTGGGGCCGAATGGCGCGGGCAAAACCACCACCGTCCGTATGCTCGGCTCAATTCTGAAACCCAGTCGAGGCTATGCCCGTATTGCCGGTTATGACACTGTGACCCAGGCCAAAGCGGTCCGCCGGGCGATTGGTCTGCTGACCGAGTTCCCCGGCCTCTATCTGCGGATGAATGGCTTAGATTACTTGAACTTTTTTGGCGAGCTGCAGGGGCTGCCCTCTCCGGTGATTCGCCAGCGCAGCGAGGAATTGCTCCAGCGTTTTGAATTATGGGAGGCGCGGCATAAAAAAGTAGGCACTTATTCTAAGGGAATGAAACAGAAGCTGACCCTGGTCCGGGCGATGCTGCACGATCCCCAGGTACTCTTCCTGGATGAGCCAACCTCGGCCATGGATCCTCACAGCGCCAAATTGGTGCGGGATGCAATTGCCAATTTACGCCGGGAAAAACGCACCATTGTCCTTTGTACCCATAACCTGGCCGAAGCTGAACAGTTGGCCGACCGGATTGCCATTATCCGGCGGGGGCAAGTTATTGCCCAGGGCACCCCGGTGGAGCTAAAACAACGCCTGCTCGGCGAGCCGTTGATGGAAATTCGCCTGGCTGCACCCCTCAATGGCCTGGTAACCCATCTGGAAGGGCAGGTGAAGGTGGTTGCTCACGGCGCAGATTGGGTGCGTTATACTGTCGCTAATCCCGCCCGCTTTAACCCCACTCTCTTAAATGAGCTGGCTCAACAAAACGTGCCCGTGATTACCCTCAGCGAAGTATCGCGCAGTTTGGAAGAAGTTTACCTGTGTATCGTGGAAGCCGATCAAGGAGCGGCAAAATAAATTATGGCAGTTCAATTTATTCCACGCCAGGAGCGAGGCGGGTTGGCGACGGCCTTAATTATCACCCGCCGCGAACTGCGTGACAGCCTGCGCGACTGGCGCATCCTCACCCCAATTATCATTCTGACAATTATCTTTCCCTTTTTGATGGATTTTACCTCGCGTTGGGCCACTAACTGGGTTTCTCGCTACACCGACCCAATTTTGGTCGAGCGAATCAACCCATTCCTCCTGATGATTGTCGGCTTTTTCCCCATCTCTTTCTCGTTGATTATTGCCTTGGAGTCTTTTGTAGGTGAAAAGGAGCGTAACAGCCTCGAACCCATTTTATCCATGCCGGTTAGCGATCTGGAGCTTTACCTGGGCAAAATGTTGTCCTCGCTCTTGTTACCCTTGTTGGCCAGCTACCTGGGTATTACCGTTTTTCTGCTCATGCGTATGACGAGCGATCCCCCCTGGATTCCCTCTTTAGATTTGGCCGTCTTGATGTTCATTTTGAATACGGCTGAGGCGTTGGTGATGGTCTCCGGCGCGGTGGTGGTTTCCAGCCAGACCACCAGCGTGCGAGCCGCTAACCTGCTGGCCAGCTTTATCATCATCCCGATGGCCCTGCTGATGCAAACCCAAAGTGTTATCATGTTTTATGCCGAATATACGGCGTTATGGTGGATAGCGGCGGGACTGCTGGTGGTCGATCTGATCTTGGTGCGGATGGGCATCCGTATCTTCAATCGAGAAGATATTCTTTCCAAGGAGATGGATGAGATCAATTTTAAGAGTATGTGGCAAAGCTTTGCCGGCTTTTTCCTGCGACCTCCGGAGGCAGCCACCCGTTTGACCGACCGCCAATCGGCCAAGTTTGAGCTGCTCCGTTTTTATTTTCACGATATCCCCCAGCTCATTAAAGAATACCGGCTGCCTTTGGCAGTGGTCTTCATTGCTGCCGTAGGGGGGATTATATTAGGCATGAGTTTTGCCTCGCAGTACCCCCTACCTCGCCACTTGCTGCCGCTTGATCAAATTTCTGAGAAAACTTTTACCGATCTACAGCACATTCGCCTTTTGCCTGAAATTAACACTTCTTTTATTTTTTTCAATAACGCCCGGGTGATTGTTTTGGCCGGACTGGTGAGTGTTTTTTCCTTTGGGGCGTTAACCCTACTTTTGACCCTGATTAATATTGGCCTGGTCGGGTTTATCATTACCGAGGTTGTTTTGCTCGGTTATAATCCCTGGCTTTTTACGGCTACCTTCATTTTGCCCCACGGTATTCTGGAAATTCCGGCTATCCTGCTGGGGATGGCTTTTGCGCTGCGGATGGGGGCCGCCCTGGTCTCTCCCCCGGCCGGGTTAGACGTGGGACAGGGGGTGCTGCTCACCCTGGCGAATTTTACCAAAATTTTTATTT
The DNA here is from genome assembly GCA_964622215.1 of uncultured Caldilineaceae bacterium. Lineage (GTDB taxonomy): Bacteria > Chloroflexota > Anaerolineae > 4572-78 > J111 > DSQQ01. The sequence continues at coordinate 7,164 of CAZUNT010000104.1, read as the reverse complement.
TTGTCGTGGTTCCTCTGCTCCTGCTCGCCGCCTATATTGAAGCCAACATCACGCCTCAGATTGTAGTTTCTGTTTACGCCGCTCCCTGAGATGAGGCGCTGGCTGCCGTCGCCGGTCGGCAGTCACTGGCTACTGGGCAGCCAGGGCGGCAGCAGGTCGCCCAGATGCAGTAGGCCCAGGTATTGGCCGAAAATGAGGAGCAGCAGAATCAGAAAAATAACCACGCCCGTGCCAATGGCTATCTTCGCAAACCAGACTCGCCCGCTGACTTGAGCGATGGGTTGAGCCTCGCTTTCCGGTTCGGGAGGAGGTTCGTTGGCCCTCTCCAATTGAATTTCCAGGTCGTGAAATCTTAGCTTAATGCTGCCGAGTTCGATCAGGTCATTATGTTGCAGATGATAGGGGCCGTCAACGGTCTGGCCATTGACCGCGGTGCCGCCAGGCGCGCCTAAATCTTGCAATACCCAGTGATCAAAACGGAGTTCCAGGCTGGCATGGGCCGGGTCAATCTCCGGCGCGTCCAGCACCAGTTGGTTATCGGGGCTGGAGCCGATTAAAATTCGGTTTGTCAGCAGTTCGAAATCCTCAAAAACCGTTGATTCGCCTGCCATTTCTTCATAAATGATAAGTTTAGCCAAAGTAAGTACCCTTTAGGTCTTTGCAAGTGTTCTTTTTTGCTTAGTAAAATCCGCATCAGCTTCGATAAAGGCCGTCGCCCCGGCTTTATCTACCACCTCACCCATAGCCTGAGCTTCCCTCAGCCGATCCAACAAAATGCCAATCAGCCGCCCCTCGGCCAGGCCGAATTGCTCTATAAGATCACGCCCCGTTAGCAGTAGGGGTGGATCAACAACCAGGTCCCGCTGTTCAAAGTAAACCGCTGTTAGGTGAGTGACAACGGCTAATAACCGCTGCCATTCCACATTCCCCTGGCCCGGCGGATAGATTGCCTGGCAGTCGGCTAGGGCATGCAGCCCGGCCGCTACCCCGGCTTGAAACGCACTACCGCCGGTATCTCGAAAGAAACGATAAATCGCCCGACGACTTACCTGCGGTTCGGCGGACAGCAGCAGGGGCCGCATGTGTTGGGCCACCACGGTCTCCACAAAATCAGCCGCCTGGCTGCTGAAACGGAAACGCTGCATCACCTGGCGAGCAAGTTGGGCGCCGGCCTGCTCGTGGCCGATAAAGCGAATTTTTGTCTCTGGGCCGGCTTCTTGCCTCCGGGTAGATGGCTTGCCGCTGTCGTGTAGCAGTAACGCTAATGGCATCAAACTCTGCTGGGTCAGGTTTCCGGCCAGCGGCTCATTCAGTTGTTGCTTTACCCTGGCTTGCAAAGTGGCCGGAAAATCGGGAAAACCTGTCTCAACCAGCTTCGCCCAGGCATCCAACGCCGCCGTAGTATGGTCAAACACGTCCAGATAATGGGGCGGTCCCTGGCTAACGCCAATGGTCGGCTCGATTTCGGGCAAAAGGTGGGGCAGAATCCCCAGTTGCCGGAGCATCTGCATTGCTTGGCCCGGCCTGGGCGTGTTGAGCAGCTTCAGCAGCTCATCACGCCGCCGCTCCGGAGAGATACCCGGCAAATGGGGTGCGGCCTCCCGGAGAGCCAACTCGGTTTCAGCTTCGATCACAAAATCCAGTTCGACCGCCTGGCGTACCGCCCGCACTACCCGTACCGGGTCGCGGCTGAACGTAGCGGCCGAATTGGCCCGGATCTGTCGGACGGCTAAATCGCGCCGGCCCTGAAGCGGGTCAATCAACTCGGAAGGCTGATTGAGACTCAGGGCGATGGCATTAATGGTAAAGTCCCGGTCGGCCAGATCTTCCGGCAGCGTTGACCCGCGCAGGGTAGCAAAGTCGAGATAGGTTTTAGCCTTTAAGGGCGCCGCCCCTGTATCTAGCACGACCCGGCCCGTGCCTCGTTCCGCATCAAGAGGATAATAGGCCGCTCCCAGCGCATTGGCAACTCGACGCGCCACCGCCAGCCCATCACCGGGCACGGCAAAGTCCAGGTCCACGATGTTCTCTCGCCCCAGCAGCAAATCCCGCACCGCTCCGCCAACCAGATAAGCTTCGAGGTGGTGAGTCTGCAGGACGTGGATGACCTGGCCCAAGAGAGGATATTTGTTTGACCACGTTTTACATAGTTTCAGTGACAAAGGCCGCAACTTCTTCGGGCAGCCGGGCCACCCTGACGCCAACCGCCTCAAAGGTCCGAATTTTTTCGTTGGCGGTGCCTTCACCGCCCTCTTTTTGGGCCCGGGGGGGCCCAACCGTTTGCCGGGGGGGGCCGGCCGGCCGGAAAAAATGGCCGTCGGGGGTTTGCTCATAGACTCGGCAATAAAACGGGCGGCCTTCTGCTCGTCGGTTCCGCCGATTTCGCCAATCAGAACCACCTGGTAAGTCAGCGGATCGCTTTCAAAAAGTTGCAGGATGTCAATAAAGGTGCTGCCAATAATCGGGTCGCCGCCAATGCCCACCGCCGTACTTTGGCCAATCCCTCGATCGGTCAGAGCCTGCACCACCTCGTAAGTTAAGGTGCCGCTGCGCGAAACAATACCCACGTGGCCCGGCTGGTGGATGTGGCCGGGCATAATACCCACTTTGGCTTCGCCGGGGGTGATGACGCCGGGGCAGTTTGGGCCAATCAGGCGGGCTTCTGTCCGCTGCAAGAAACTGCGTACCCGCACCATATCCAGCACCGGCACACCTTCGGTGATGCAAATAATCAAGCTAATCCCGGCGTCTGCCGCCTCCATAATCGAATCGGCGGCAGAACGGGCCGGGACATAAATAATGCTGGTGTTAGCGTCGGTGGTGGCTACAGCTTCCTTTACGGTATCAAAAACCGGAATACCATGCACCCACTCACCACCTTTGCCGGGCGTCATACCGCCCACAATGTTAGTGCCGTACTCCTTCATTTGTTGGGTGTGAAAAGCGCCTTCGCGCCCGGTAATCCCTTGGACCAATAGTCGGGTGTTTTTGCCTACGAGAATGCTCATCAGGTCCTCCTACGCCCCTCGGGCTAAGGCGACTGCTTTTTGCGCCGCCTCACCTAAACTTGAAGCGCTGGGAAAATTGGCTTCGGCCAGGATGTGGTGCCCCTCTTCTTCATTCGTGCCGACCAGCCGGGCCACCATCGGCACGTTGGTTTTGACTTCTTCCAGCGCGTCCAGAATACCCCGCGCCACCTCATCACAACGGGTGATGCCGCCAAAGATGTTAAAGAGGACCGCCTTCACTTTGGGGTCGCTGAGGATGATACGCAGCGCCGCCGCCACCTTTTCGGATTTGGCCCCACCGCCGACATCCAGAAAATTGGCCGGCTCACCGCCGTAATGTTTGATGATGTCCATCGTAGCCATAGCCAGGCCCGCGCCGTTGACCATACAACCGATTTCGCCATCGAGCTTGACATAGCTGAGGCCCGCCCGCCGGGCTTCGCGCTCCGCCGGTGCTTCTTCCTGCACATCCCGCAGCTCGGCCAGGTCCGTGTGGCGGAAGAGACCGTTGTCGTCCAGCACCATTTTGCCGTCTACGGCTAATAATCGCTCCAAACCCGTCACAACCAGCGGGTTAATCTCCGCCAGGCTCGCGTCGCAATCTATAAAGGCCTGGTACAAGCCCTTGGCAATCTGCACAAATTGGTTGATAAAAGCGCGCCGCAGCCCCAGGTCAAAAGCCAAGTCCCGGGCCTGATAATCCATTAGCCCTATTTGTGGGTCAATGGGCAGCCGAATGATCGCTTCCGGGTGGGTTTTGGCCACTTCCTCAATTTCAACCCCGCCGGCAGCCGAGGCGATAATGACCGGTTTATGCAAAGTCCGGTCAATGACAATACCCAGATAAATTTCCTCCTTAATATCAGCCGCTTCGTCAATCAACACTTTATCCACGGCAATACCTTTGATGCTCATGCCCAAGATCTGCTCGGCCAATCTTTCAGCTTCATCAGCATTTTTGGCCACTTTGATCCCCCCGGCCTTACCCCGCCCGCCGACCAGGACCTGGCTTTTAATGACTACCGGTCCACCTAATTGTTTGGCAATTTCCTGGGCCTGCGCCGGAGAGGTTGCTACATCCCCCCTGGGGATAGGGACGCCATATTTAGCGAAGATTCGCTTGGATTGATATTCATGCAGTTTCACAAACAATCTCCTTTTGATTTTCCCTGAGAAATTCGGTTTTTCCCAGCTCTGCTCACGAGGTGTGCAGAGCGAATTATACCACAGTTTTCGGGTTGTACCTATTTCCAGAAGGTTAACAAAAATTGTGGTACCGAATCTCTATTGTTTCGGTTTAAGCTCTATGTTATGCTTGATTTGCTCAAGAATCTAACCCTTTGGCTGGCATCATAAGTTCCAGCCCGTTCTTTACCAACTCAAGTGGAAGGTTAAGGTGATGTGCTTAACGGAAGACGCAAGACGCCCTACGACACCGCTTGCCTGGCCCTGGCGGGCCTTAGCTTGGTTGTCCCCGGCAGGCGGCATCTTCCGTTTTGTTTTTGTAACCATCCACCTGGGTTGGCCCCAGCCTAGACAGACGGCTTTTGCCCCTGCCAGGATCAACCAATTTCCCTCGTCAATTCAACTGAAAAGAGAGTTAGTAATGCAGAAGCCTGGTGGAAATTCCTCAAGATTTATCCTTCTTTTTAGTCTGATCTCGCTGGTTTTGCTGTTGAGCGCCCCGGCAGCCCTGGCGCAGGCCGCTACTCGCCTCTATCTCCAACCCGTCCAATCGGCCGCAGGCGTTTTGACGGTTGATGTGATGGCCGAAAATGTGACCGACCTGTATGGTTTGGAAATCCATTTGAAATATGACCCGGCCACCCTGGAGACCCAGGATGTTAACAGCGATCAGACCGGGCTGCAAGTTGAGCCGGGTACATTGCTGCCGGTTGATAAAGGTTTTGTGATTGCCAATAAGGTTGACCAGGCCGCAGGGAAAATTACCTATGCCGTCACCCTGCTCAATCCGGCTCCACCCGTTAGCGGCGCCGGTTCCATTGCCCGGATCACCTTTAAAATTCTCCAAAATATCCCTTCAACCGTCGAGATTGAACAGGCGCAACTGGTCGCCTTTAACCTGGAAACAATTCCGGCTGAATTAACTCCCTTTACCGTTGCCGCCGGGGGTCAGGAACCTCCGGTGACGGTTCCGGCGGTGGCTGCTGCGCCAGAGCCAACCCCGCCGGTGGGTTTTCCCTGGTGGATTGTGGCTGCCCTGGTCATCATCCTGGGTTTACTGACTATCGGCGCAGTTCTGTTGTTGGGCAACTTCGACCGGCCTCGCTCGATCATAGCCACTCCCCAGCCGACTCAGCCGGCCCCGGCCCGCCGGATGGGCAGTGGCCGCCCCAGCGCCTTTAAGTAATCGTTCAACCGGCCGGGGCAGCTTGAGTCGCTATAGGTTTTAGAGTGGCGGCGATGAAGACCGGCGAGCTTAACAAAAATATAACCTTATTCCCGGGCGCTTCTGCCTGGGAGTACCTCTGCCATAAGCTTGGGCTTCCCCCCGCCCTGGCTCGTCATGAGCGCCAGGTGTATGTTCTGGTTAACCTGGTTGTTAACTTGCTGCTGGCCTCCCTAATTTTCCTTTTTTTGTCTTTCTTTTCAATCCAATCCAATTACAGTGCCTTTATCTCCACCCTGAGTGTTTTGATCATCTTGGCTCTATTGCAGCCGGGGCTGGAAGCGGTTCTGGAGCGAGTTTTACGACCGGAGCAGCTCATTTATCGCCAGTTTGTCGAAGAATATGGCCAGGTTGTACGAGGTACTGCGGATTTGAGCACTTTGCTGCCCTATGTATCTCGCCTCTTGTATGAAACGTTAGAGGTTAATCATGTGACCATCTGGTTCTATTGCGCCGAAGAGAGCCTATTAACTTTGGCCCATGCCGAAGGTATCTTGCCCGGCGATTGCCTGGCGGAATTGCCGGTTGACCTGGAACTGAAACAACTCCACGGTACGCAGGCAGTCTCAACCGCGCCGGAGAGCGCCTTGCGCCGGGGGTTGATGGATCTAGGGATTGAGACGGTGGCCTCGTTGAGCCTGCGCTATGAACTGGTGGGCCTCATTGGGTTGGGGAGTTCTCGGCGCAGCCAATTACACCACCTTGAAACGCTGCGGGTGCTGGATTTGCTGGCCGGGCAATTGGCCCTGGCTGTAAAAAACAGCCGCTTGATCGCCGACCTGGCCGAGACGCTGAATAAGCTGCAACTGGCCTACCGGCGCACTATGGATGCTCAGGAAGAGGAACGCCGCAACCTGGCCATTGAACTCCACGACGACGTTTTAAGCCGTTTGACGACGATGGGCATGACCTTACGCCATAGCCAGCGCCAGCTAACCGGCAACCCGGCCCAGGTTCAAGCCTGGTTAGAAATGCTTGAACAAGAAACGCGCTACCTCAACGGCCGCCTGCGCGAAATTACCCAGGGCTTGCATCCGACGATTCTAACGGACCTCGGTTTGATTGCGGCTCTGCAGGCTTATATGGACTCGCTAACCCGGCACGCTTTGCCCCCCTCAGCCCCGCGCACCGTTGACCTGACCGCGCAGGGTTTTGGCGACACCCGGATCCAGGATCAAAAATTAGAACGGGATTTGTACTATATTACCCGGCAGGCAGTGGACAACGCCTTAAAACATGCCCAGGCTGATCAAATTTTTATCCACTTACGCTGGCGTGACGACGCGGTAACCGTTGCCGTGCAAGATACGGGCGCCGGCATGAAAAATGCACCTGAGCTGTTGATGGGACAGCAAGGCCATCTGGGTCTGCTGTCGATGCACGAACGGGCGCTCGCCTGGCGGGGCCGGCTCAGTTTTCAGAGTACGCCGGGGCGAGGTACAACCGTTTACGCTCGTCTGCCCATCAGCCAGCCCAGCCCCAACCCCACCCACTTGCAGGCATTTACCCATTACCTGCAACGGGCTCAAAAATTACCCTAAAGCGTTTGATTCCGAGCCGAAGAGCGTGTTCCAATTTTTTGGTAACAGACCCTAAAGGTTTTCAAAACCTTTAGGGTCTCCTGAATAGCGTGTTGCGAAGCAATCCCTTTTAGCATAAAATAATTGGGTGAGATAATACTATACATTATGGGTAACTACTCAGCCAATCTTATGTCTCAGCAACCCTGACCGCCGACCGTTGACC
>CAZUNT010000103.1:10891-23959 GCA_964622215.1 uncultured Caldilineaceae bacterium | reverse complement strand
ATGACCAACATCGAAAGCCGCTTTGATTCGGGCGAGACTTCCCCGGCGGCGGTCGTCCCCGGCCATCTCCTGGCGATTTATCAACTTACTCCCTATCTCCTTACTTCTTACCCCCTGTCGCCTCACCTCCTCTCCAGATTTTGAACACATTTATGACGAATGTCGGACCATCAACTTAGCCGGTAACACAATTTCCGGCTTATCAACCGGTTCACCTTCAATCAGCTTAAAAAGCATTTGCGCTGCCGCCTGGCCTGCTTGCCCGCCGGAGTGGCGGACCGAAGTCAAAGGCGGGTTAAAATCGGCCGCGGCAGGAATATCGTCAAAACCAACCACCGCTATATCCTCTGGAACCCGCACCCCGGCCGTTTTTAAGGCCCAGATAGCGCCTATAGCCATCCGGTCGTTAAAGGCGAAAATAGCCGTGGGTGGGTTGGACAAAGTCAGCAGCTTCTCGGCAGCCCGTTGCCCGCTCGGCCGGGTGTAATCTCCATAAACCATCAGGTTGAGATCAAAAGTAAGATTCATCTCGGCCAGGGCTTCCAGGTGGCCCGTCAGCCGTTCCTGCATAGCGGCGACTGCCCCAATCGGTGGACCGTTGATAATACCTATGCGGCGATGTCCCTTTTCGAGCAGATGCCGGGTGGCTTCATAGCCCCCCAACCGGTCATTGGCATGCACCAAATATTTCCGGGAGTCGCTCAGGTCATAGCCTATCGTGACGTAGAAATAATGGTATTGGCTTAGTAATTGATTGCCCACAGCGCCGGCGGCAGTTTCAACTACCAGGGCGCCATCGGCCACTTGATTACGAATGAAGCGTTCGTAAGCCTCCAGGCCGTTATCAGAACCGGCGGCCGTGGAGAGCAGCAAGTTATAACCACGGGCATTAGCCTCGGCATCAACGCTGCTGATTTGAGCTAGTAAATTAGGGTCTCTAAAAAAGTAGTCAGCCTCGTAGGGAACGATGAGGCCAATAATATTGGAGCGCCGGCGGGCCAGGCTTCTGGCGGCCAGGTTAGGCCGAAAATTAAGGTCATCAATCACTTGTTGCACCCGGCGACGAGTTTCATCGGTCACGTTCGCCTGGCTATTGATGACGCGCGAGACGGTCTGGTAAGAAACACCGGCCTGAGCTGCTACATCTTTGATAGTGACCCGCTTCTTTGACTTGGCCACGGAGCTACCCTGTTTGTGTAAAATGGTAAATGAAGGAGGAAATAAAGGTGATGTGAACGTTCACATTGTGAACGTTCACATCTTATCATATGAATTAAATCTTGTCAAGTACCTGGCAAAATCGAATCGCTCGATGTTGCATTTTTTCCGGCGCCAACTCTCATTTGCGCTTATTTATGGTTTGTGTTAGACTGTTATCGATACCGGTATCGATAACAGTACTGTGTATGCTTTAATAGGTAATTTTCCTCTTCCATTTATATAACCTTTTTTATCAAATCTAAATATTGTGTCTAGTTCAGGCACCTTTAACAGAGATGTTAGGAGAAAACTATGGTCAAACAGTCTTAGGAGTAATAGCCGGCAATCATGGATTTTTTCCCTACCCCTTGACGTGATACCGGACTTAGGCGTTCCTGGTCCGTTTTCTGGCGTCATTAGAATGTTAATCGCTGTAGAATCAGCGTGAAAAGGAGTAAGCTATTATGATGATTGACCTCAAACAATTTGAAGTATGGTTCGTCACCGGCAGCCAGTCTCTGTATGGACCTGAGACTCTGGCCAAAGTGGCCGAACATTCTCAAACTATGGCCCAGGCTCTGGCTCAGTCAGATAAAATTCCGGTTAAGGTTATCTTTAAGCCGGTTCTGACCACGCCTGATGGCATTAAGGAGTTGTGCCTGGAAGCCAATGCGGCCAAGAACTGCGTTGGCCTAATCACCTGGATGCACACCTTCTCCCCGGCCAAAATGTGGATCGCGGGGTTACGGGCCTTGCAGAAGCCATTTGTACACCTGCATACGCAGTACAACCGTGATATTCCCTGGGCAGACATCGACATGGATTTTATGAATCTGAACCAGTCGGCGCACGGGGACCGCGAGTTCGGCTTCGTCGGCAGCCGGATGCGCCTGGAGCGTAAGGTGGTGGTGGGACACTGGCAAGATGACGACGTTCAGGCCAGCCTGGGCGCTTGGGCGCGGGCAGCTTGCGCCTGGCATGATGCTCAAGGCGCCAGGTTCGCCCGCTTTGGCGACAACATGCGCGAGGTGGCCGTTACCGAAGGTGATAAGGTGAATGCCCAGATGCGGCTGGGCTACAGTGTCAACGGCTACGGCATCGGCGATCTCGTCAGTTATGTAAATGAAGTAGCGGAAGCTGAGATTGACCGGCTGGTGCAGATATACGACGAGCAGTATGAGGTGGTCGCCTCACTCCGTCCCGGCGGCAGCCAGCATCAATCTCTGCGTGATGGCGCTCGGATTGAAATTGGGCTACGCCGTTTTCTGGAAGACGGTAACTTCAAAGGCTTCACTACCTCCTTTGAGGTATTGCACGGGATGGCCCAACTCCCCGGCCTGGGTGTTCAGCGTTTGATGGCCGAAAACTATGGTTTTGCCGGTGAGGGTGACTGGAAAACCGCCGCGCTGGTACGGGCTATGAAGGTCATGAGCGCCGGCCTGACGGGTGGAACTTCCTTTATGGAAGATTATACCTATCACCTGAGCAAAAGTGGAATGAAGGTGTTAGGGGCGCACATGTTGGAGATATGTCCGACCATCGCCGCGACGAAGCCATCGTTAGAAGTTCACCCGCTGTCCATCGGCGGCAAGGCCGACCCGGTTCGGTTGGTATTCGACGCCAAGACAGGGCCGGCGGTGAACGCCTCGGTTATGGAAATGGGCAATCGTTTACGGATGGTGGTCAATCTAGTCGACGCGGTGCCTACAGATGCGCCGCTGCCCAAGCTGCCGGTCGCTCGCGCCTTGTGGATTCCGCAGCCCGATCTGAAAGTAGCCGCCGCTGCCTGGATTCTGGCCGGGGGAGCGCACCATACCGGCTTCAGCTTCGCCTTGACCGCCGAACACCTGGAAGATTTCGCCGAAATGGCCGGGGTGGAGTTCTTGCTGATTGACAAGGACACCACAATTTCAGGTTTCAAGAAAGAACTGCGCTGGAACGACCTGTACTATCACCTGGCTAAAGGATTGTAGGGGGCTGGTTAGAAATAAATTAATCAATGAGGATAAAAAAATGAAAAAACCAGTTTTAGGTGTTATTGTAGGTAATCGGGGTTTTTTCCCCAGCCATCTGTGTGATACCGGACGGCAGATAGTTTTAAAGGTATTGGCGGAAGAGGGGATTGAGGCTGTTGCCCTCACACCTGAGGACACCCTTTTTGGCAGTATTGAAAGTTTGAGCGATGCCCAAAAATGCGCCGACCTGTTCAAACAGAACCAGGCCAAGATTGACGGCATTCTGGTCACTCTGCCTAATTTTGGCGATGAACGGGCTATTGCCAACGCTCTGCGTTGGGCCAACTTAAATGTGCCGGTCCTGGTCCAGGCCTTTGCCGATGACCCGGTCAAGATGACCATCGCCGACCGCCGTGACTCTTTTTGCGGCAAAATGTCACTTTGTAACAACCTGCACCAGTATGGGATCAAGTATTCTCTCACCAAGTTCCATACGGTTGACCCGGAGAGCGACAATTTCAGGGCTGATCTGCGCCGCTTTGTGAGCACCTGCCAGGTGGTGCGGGGCCTGCAAAATGCCCGGATTGGCGCGTTGGGCGCGCGGCCTACTAACTTCAACACCGTCCGCTTTAGTGAAAAACTGCTGGAACGTAGCGGTATTTCTGTGGAAACGTTGGATTTGTCGGAAGTTTTTGGCCAGATCAACCGCCTGGGCAATGACGATCCGGCCGTTAAGACCAAGCTGGATGAAATTGTTAGCTACGTGCCCACCAAAGGTATTCCCCAGGATGCGCTGTTAAAAATGGCTAAATTAGGCCTGGTGATTGACCGGTGGATGAGCGATAAGCAACTGGTAGCCAGCGCCGTCCAATGCTGGACCTCGATGCAAGAGTTTTTTGGCGTCGTTCCCTGCACGGTCATGAGCATGATGAGCAACAACCTGATGCCCTCGGCCTGCGAAACCGATATTGCCGGCGTGGTCGGTATGTATGTGATGGCCCTGGCCTCCCAAAAACCCAGCGCCCTGGTTGACTGGAATAACAATTACAGTGACGACCCTGACAAAGCCGTTATTTTCCACTGCTCCAACCTGCCCAAAGATGTTTTCACCAACCAGAATGACGCCGGGCTGATTTCGCCCGACGACATCCCGGTGATGGATTATCAGGAAATTATTGCCGGGACGGTGGGCAAAGACAACACCTTTGGCACCGTAGTGGGCCGGGTGCGGGCCGAGCCGTTCACTTACTGCCGCGTTTCTACGGACGACCTCAACGGCAAAATCCTGGCCTATGTGGGTGAGGGCGAATTGACCAATGACCCACTCAAGACCTTTGGCGGCTACGGTGTGGTGCGCATTCCCAATCTGCAAGGGCTGCTCCAGTTCATTTGCGAAAACGGCTTTGAACACCATACGGCCATCAACCTATCCCAAACTGCCGCCGCCGTTAACGAAGCTTTAGACAAGTATTTGGGTTGGGAAGTTTATTACCACCGCTAATAGGCGAGGGTCTGTACGGTAGTCAATCTTCCCAAAAAACTAATTTGAAATAACGGTTTCGCTTCATAGGAGTTTAAGATGAATCAAAACGATATCCCCCAAGCAATTAAGAGCGGAAAGACCATTCTTGGCATCGAGTTCGGCTCAACTCGCATCAAGGCGGTGTTGATCGGTGAGGATCATGCGCCGATCGCCTCGGGCAGCCATGAGTGGGAAAACCAATACGAAAACGGCATCTGGACATACAGTCTTGCAGATGTTTGGACCGGTTTGCAGGATAGCTATCGGCAGCTTAACAACGAGGTTTTCAAGAATTATAACGTCTCGCTCCAGACCGTTGGCGCGATTGGCTTCAGCGGCATGATGCATGGCTATCTGCCCTTCGATAAGGACGAAAATTTGCTCGTCCCGTTTCGAACATGGCGCAACACCATCACCGGGCAGGCGGCCCAGGAACTCACGGAGCTGTTCCAATTTGCTATTCCCCAACGTTGGAGTATTGCCCACCTCCATCAGGCGATATTGAACAAGGAAGCCCATATCAACGATATCAGCTATCTCACTACGCTGGCCGGCTATGTCCATTGGAAATTGACGGGCCAAAAGGTGTTGGGCGTTGGCGAAGCATCGGGCATGTTCCCCATCGATAGCCAGACCAACGACTACGATGCCGGCAAGATCAAGCTATTCAACCAACGGCTTAAAACCGAAAACATCTCGTGGAAGATCCAAGACATCCTGCCCAAAGTCCTTGTCGCCGGAGACGCCGCCGGCGTTCTGACCGAAGCAGGCGCAAAACTGCTCGATCCCACGGGACAGTTACAAGCGGGGATTCCGCTCTGCCCGCCGGAGGGCGACGCCGGCACCGGCATGGTGGCGACGAATAGCGTTGGAGAACGAACGGGCAATGTCTCCGCCGGAACATCGGTCTTTGCCATGATCGTTTTGGAGCAGCCGCTGTCAAAGCTCTATCCTGAGATTGACATGGTAACAACGCCCGCCGGCAAGCCTGTGGCTATGGTCCATAGCAACAACTGCACCTCCGATCTTAATGCCTGGGTTGACCTGTTCCAGGAATTTACGCAGGTGCTTGGGGTGGAGATGGACGAATCCAGGCTGTTTGAAATGCTGTATACCAAGGCGCTCACCGGCGATGCGGACGCGGGCGGGCTGCTCGCTTACAATTACTTTGCGGGCGAACATATCACGCACCTTGAAGAGGGGCGTCCCCTGTTCGTCCGTACATCCGAAAGCCGCTTCACGCTTTCGAACTTTATGCGGGTGCATCTGTTCGCGTCGCTCGGCGCATTGAAGATTGGGTTGTACATTTTTGAACAGGAGCGCGTGAAGATTGACCGGGTTCTCGGTCATGGCGGCTTTTTCAAGACACCGGAAGTGGGTCAAAAGATCATGGCAGCGGCGATGAATGCCCCCGTTTCCGTAATGGAGACCGCCGGCGAGGGCGGCGCATGGGGGATTGCCCTGCTGGCCGCCTATATGCTCCATAAGGCGCCGAATGAGCCGCTGGAAATCTATCTCTCCAACAAGGTCTTTGCAGGAGAACATGGCACGACCATCGCGCCTGATCCGGCGGATGTGGACGGATTTACAGCGTTCATGGAGCGCTACAAAAAGGGACTCATCATCGAACGAACCGCCGTGGATGCGCTGAGGTAGGCACCTTACGAGTCAGATTCTTGTATATTGAGCAAGAAGTTGTTACACGGAGAGACACGGAGAAGTCACAGACGCGAAGCGCACAGAGGGATTTTTAGAGCATCTCTGTGCATCTTTGTGAGAAACTCTGTGTAACTCCGTGTTCCTTTTTGGTTCTGGCTCGTTCAGGTTAATGGTATAATAAATATAGTTCTGGAGAAGTTATCATGCTAGAAGAATTACGAAAACTCCTGAGCGAACTGCATCAGGAGTTACCCCGGAACAACCTGGTCACCTGGACGGCGGGTAACGTCAGTATCCGTGATCCCGAGTCCGGGTTTGTGGTGATTAAACCATCGGGGATACGGTACGAGGCGCTGAAGCCGGAACACATGGTCATTGTTGACCTGGAAGGGAATATTATTGAAGGCCAGCTCAAGCCCTCGTCCGATACGGCCAGCCATCTTTATATTTACCAGCACCGGCCCGACGTGAATGGTATCGTCCACACCCATTCCCCTTATGCTACGGCTTTTGCAGCGGTGGGCAAACCTATCCCCGTTTACCTGACGGCTATGGGTGATGAGTTCGGTGGACCGATACCGTGCGGCGGCTTTGCCCTCATCGGCAGTGAGGCCATTGGCAAGGTGGTACTGGAAGCCATCGGCGATTCGCCGGCAGTGCTGCTCAAAAATCACGGCGTTTTTACCGTTGGTCCAACCGGCGAGGCGGCGGTCAAGGCGGCGGTGATGGTAGAAGATGTCGCCAAGACGGTCTGGCTGGCGCTGCAAATCGGGCAGCCGGAAGAAATCTCGCCGGAGGACGTGGCTAAGTTACATTATCGGTACAAGAATGTGTACGGCCAAAAATAGGGAGCGAGTAACGAGTACGCTTCTTCAAGAACAGTAAACAGTGAACAGTGAGCAGTGAACAGTGAGCAGTGAACAGTGAACAGTGAACAGTAAACAGTCCGATGATTCTTTATTAATCACTAATATCACTAATCACTAATCACTGATCACTAATCACTGATCACTCACCACTATCCCCATTTTCATCCTCGCTGATATGCCCCAGGCTCGTGAAGCCCCCCTAACTGGAGTTGAATTATGATGTACAAAGTTTTTCTGGTGGAAGATGAGGTCGTTGCCAGAGAGGGTATTCGGGACAATGTTGATTGGAAGTCGGCCGGCTTTGAGTTTTGCGGTGAAGCGCCGGATGGGGAAATGGCCCTGCCGCTGATTGAGGCCACCCACCCAGATGTGCTGATTACCGATATCAAAATGCCGTTTATGGATGGTTTGCAGCTCTCCAAAATCATTAGAGAACGGATGCCCTCGGTCAAGATCATCATCCTCAGTGGACATGACGAATTTCACTATGCCCAAGAAGCGGTCAAATTGGGGGTGACTGAATATCTACTTAAACCGCTCGGGGTTCGGGATTTACACCAGGTTCTGAGCAAAGTTGCCGCCCAGCTTGATCATGATCGGGCAGAGCGAGAAAAGGTGCAGCGGTTAGAACATCAAATTGAAGATGATTTGGCCCTGCGCCAGGAAAAATTCTTGTCGAAGCTGGTTATGGGAGGTATGTCGTCGCCAGAAGCCATTCAGTCCAGCCGGCTTTTGGGGTTGGACCTTATTGCCAAATGGTATCTGGTTATTGTGATAGATTTTGAGCTTTCCGGACGGGTTGAACAGTTCGACTATCATGAGTATCAGCAGGTTGAGCAGATCATAACCAGATTAGCCGGGAATAATCCGGATATTCTTTTGTCGAAGACAGGCGTAGAAGAACTGATCCTGATTCTTAAAGGAGACTCTAGCGAACATCTGGCGCAGGAGGGCCGTTTTCTGGCCGAATTGATCAGGACTGAGGTAGAAAACAGGACCAACTGTTCTTTGCGGGTTGGGATCGGCAGCCCTCAAGACCGGATTGGTAATATCTACCAATCTTTTGCCGAAGCGTTAACCAGCTTATCACAAAATGTAGCCCAAGAAGCGGGACATGTTGATGCCCATAGTGAGGCCGGTAAAGCGGAACTGCTCGATCTGGACAAGTCTGCCCTGGAAAATTTTTTGAGATATGGGACTAAAGCTGAGTTCGATACTTTCTTTGAGGCTTATATGCGGCCGCTTAATGAAGCCGCGCTCCAATCCTATCTGGTCAAAAATTATATTTTTGTTGATATTGTTTTAATGGTAGCCAAATTTGTACACCAATTGGGTGGAAATGTCGATCAGGTAATTCCTGAAATAAATCGGGTTGAAACATTATTATTGAATGTGAATACCCTCGATCAACTCAGAAAAGAGGCGAGACAAGTTTTTGCCAGCGCCCTGGGGTTTAGAGATAGCCAGACGCAAAACCAATATAAGCTAATGATTCAGCAGGCCAAGAAATATATTGAGGCTCATTATACTGACCCCAATTTGTCCCTAAATGAGGTGGCGACCCAGATCAATTTTAGCCCCAGCCATTTTAGTGTGGTATTTAGTCGTGAAACGGGAATGACCTTCAAGGATTATCTGACTAACCTCAGGATGGAAAAGGCGAAAGAATTACTCCGCACGACGCCTTTAAAATCATTCGAAATTTCCTCTCAAATCGGTTATAATGACCCTCACTATTTCAGTTATGTTTTTAAGAAACATACGAATCTTTCGCCAAAACAGTTTCGCTTGTTGACCCAAACTCCCTAAAGGTGACAGGCATGCTTCGCCGAAACCTGCCAGGTTTTACCGGCGAAAGTGGATGAATTCAGGAGGAGTCACATGACCGTCAGAGTGGATAGTGAAATATCGCCTAACCCCAAATATATCAGTTGGCTTATTGATTACTTTGCTGGAGTCAATTTATCCATTCGATCAAAAATTCTTTTGTCATTCTTCGTTATCATCTTTGCCATGGGCTTGGTCGACGCCCTCCTGATTGTACAGGTATTACAATTCAGCCGACAATATAATGCCATTATTACTAACATCACTACGGCTAACAGTATCAATGGCTACATCAAACCCGCCATCGATTCGGAAATGTGGAGTATTGTGGCTGGAAAAACAGAATTTAAAGAGGGCAAACAGTATGAGATTATCGACGGAGTGAACAACCAAATCAGGTGGATGATCGCCAATACCGACTCGGAGAAAGGCAAAATCAAACTTCAAGTGATTCTGAGGACGATGAAGACCCTCACCCATTATGTGGATCGGATGGGAGAGCAGATTGAGCAGGGCAGCCGGGTGGATGATAACGAGCAAGTGTTAGAAAATATCCGGGGGGTTTCGGACCTGGTTGCTGACTTGGTGCAGGAATATAGCTTATTTGAGGTGAATCGGGTCGAAGTTAATTATCGAGCCACGCAGAACAGCTTCAGTCAATGGACCCTCATCTATATGGTCTTGTTATTGGGTGTGGTTGGTTTTTCAGTGGGAGCGGCCTGGATTATTTCCGAAAGTATTTATATCCCCATTAAAAAACTCCACGATGTGACCGCTACTATCACCCAGAATGACCTGCAGGCATTGGTGACCAGTAAAAATGCCAATGAAATTGCTGATTTAGGCATGAGTTTCAATGTCATGATTAACAAGATCAGGGAATTGCTGGACAGCAAAATCAAGGAGCAAGAAAACTTGAAGAAAGCGGAGTTTAGAGCGCTGCAAGCCCAAATCAACCCCCATTTTCTTTACAATACGCTCGATACGATCATTTGGATGGCCGAAGCTAAAAGAAACGACCAAGTTATCGAACTGGTGCGCGCCCTATCTTGCTTCTTCAGAGTTACCCTCAGTGAAGGTAAAGATTGGATTACCATTCAAGAAGAAATTGAACAGACGAGAAGTTACCTGGCCATTCAAAAGATGCGCTATCGAGATATTTTGGATTACCAGATTGAGGTAGATGAAGATGTTTTAGGTGGGACAATCTTGAAACTGCTCCTCCAACCCCTGGTTGAGAATGCCATTTATCATGGGGTTAAAAACAAAAGGAAGGGCGGAACCGTTATTGTGCGCGTTTACCCCAAGGATGAAGATAAAATAATCCTTGAAGTGGAGGATGATGGGGCTGGATTTACGCACTATAAGCTGGCCAAGATCCAAGAGAAGATTAATGACGACTCTGATGAGTTCAAATTAGAGGAAAGAGGCTTTGGGCTTGAAAACGTCAACAAACGGGTTAAGTTGTATTATGGCAAAGAATATGGACTTTCAATTGAAAGTAAATACCAGGTGGGGACACAGGTGAGATTGGTGATTCCGATGAAAAATAGTTTGAGCGAACCATAAGGCCAACTTTCAACTTTTAGCCCCCTATCGTAGGTAAAGAGGATAACAATGAAGACATCTTCTTTTAATATATGTAATATATATCTGCTGCTGATGTTAACCGCAACTTTTACCTTAACTGCGTGCGGCGTTACCGCTCTATCTCAATCACCAGAGCCGGTTACGCCGCCGGCAACCACCCCAACGAAAAAAACCTATGAGAACCTGATTGTTGGTTTTGCCCAAATTGGGGCTGAAAGCGAGTGGCGAACCGCTAATACCCGGTCCATCAAGGCGGAAGCAGAGCGATTGGGGGTGGAGTTGCGGTTCTCCGATGCTCAGCAAAAGCAAGAGAATCAAATCAAAGCCATTCGTTCCTTTATTGCCCAGCAGGTGGATGTGATTGGAGTGTCGCCGGTGGTGGAAACCGGTTGGGCTGATGTTTTCCAGGAAGCCAAAGATGCCGGTATTCCGATCATCCTGGTTGACCGCCGCGCTGACGTTCACTCGGGTCTCTACGTAACTCATGTTGGCTCTGATTTTGTCGAAGAAGGCAGAAATGCGGCCCGGGTGATGGCTAAACTGCTGAAAGGCAAGGGCAAAATTGTTGAATTGGTAGGGACGATAGACTCTGCTCCGGCTAATGACCGCTACGTGGGCTTTAGAGAAATCCTGAAAGATTATCCAGGGATGGACATTATTGCTTCTAAATCCGGCGACTTCACCCAAGCCAAGGGTAAAGAAGTGATGGAAGGATTTTTGCTGCGTTATGGTGATAAGATTGACGCGCTGTACGCGCACAATGATGATATGGCCCTGGGCGCGATTAAGGCGATTGAAGCCTATGGCCTGAAACCCGGCCAAGATATCAAGATTGTGTCAGTTGACGCAGCCCGAGGCGCTTTTGAAGCTATGATCGAGGGTAAATTGAATGCAACGGTCGAGTGTAACCCCCTCCTCGGCCCGCAGTTCCTCGATCTAGCCCTGAAAGTGGCCAACGGTGAGGAAGTCCCCAAGCGGATCAAGTCTGAGGAAACTATTTTTTACCCGGATAACGCGGCCCAAGTCTTGTTAACCCGCCAATATTAATCAAAAAATAATTAACCTTTATCCAAAAAAATCATACCCTCCCGGCGGAGGGTTTTTTATTGTTGGAAAACAACCCATAAATTTCAATCTATTCCCCATAAAAATTCATTGATGTTGCTCCATTTAAGGGATATAATGAAACAAATAAATGCCCGCATCTCATCCCGGGAGAAATGCGGCCCTTCATCAAATCCTCTGTTAAATCAAATTTAGCAAATTAGAAAAGAAGGAGAATCTAACAATGAAGTTTTTAAAAGTTCTGTGTTTGCTGGTAGGTTTAGCCATGATCCTTGCCGTAGTGAGTTGTGGCACTGCCGCTCCCCCCGCCGCCGCACCTGCCGCTCCCCCCGCCGAAAAACCTGCTGCCGAAAAACCCGCCGCCGAAGCGCCGAAGGCCAAAAAGGAATACAAAGATTTGTCGGTGTGCTACCCGCAACTGGGCGCCGAGAGCGACTGGCGGACCGCCAATAGCGCTTCACTCAAGGAAACGGCTAAGAAATTGGGCGTCAACCTGATCTTCTCCGATGCTCAGCAGAAGCAAGAAAACCAGATTTCGGCCATGCGTGCCTGCATTCAGCAGGGTGTTGATGTAATTGCCCTGCCGCCGGTGGTTGAAGATGGTTGGGATGCTGTTCTCACCGAAGCCAAGGACGCCGGTATTCCGGTCATTATCGTAGACCGCTCCGTCTCTGCCGACAAGTCTCTCTATGCCGCCCACATTGGTTCGGATATGTTCCTGGAAGGCCAAAGATCTGCTGAAGAAATGAACAAGCTGCTTCCTAATGGCGGCACGATCATCGAACTCAGCGGCACCACCGGCTCTGGCGCTGCGGTTGGCCGCGCCAATGGTTTCCGTGACAAGCTCAACAAGAACATCGAAATTATGGACTCGCAGACCGGCAACTTCACCACGGCTGAAGGCAAGCCGGTGATGGAAGCGTTCTTGAAGAAATATGGTGACAAAATTCAGGGCGCGTTCATTCACAATGACAATATGGCCATCGGCGCAGTTGAAGCGATTAAGGCCGCTGGTATGAAACCCGGCGACATCAAGATCGTCTCTGTGGATGGTACCCGCGGTGGTTTCCAACTGATGATTGATGGCTGGGTGCAAGCCGATGTGGAATGTAACCCGCTGCTTGGCCCGCAGGTTTTGGAAATGGCCCTGAAACTCGCCAACGGCGAACCTGTCGAGCCGGAAACTCTCACCAACGAAACCGTTTACTATCCTGACAAAGCGGCCGAGTTACTGCCAAGCCGCCAGTACTAATTTGTTCTGCGCCAGTACTCATTTGTTCTGGCCGCGACGCATGAGTTATTCGTAATCCCCGACGGGATACGAAGCGTAATCCCCGACGGGATACGAAGCGTAATCCCCGACGGGATACGAAGCGTAATC
>CAZUNT010000103.1:0-10791 GCA_964622215.1 uncultured Caldilineaceae bacterium | reverse complement strand
CGTAATCCCCGACGGGATACGAAGCGTAATCCCCGACGGGATACGAAGCGTAATCCCCGACGGGATACGAAGTATTATACGCTCGTGCAAACAATAGGTAAGAAGCGGCGTGACCCTACGCCGCTTCTTGTTATAAAAAAATTGGCAAAACTCTCTTGCCAAAAATAGTATGCTTGGTTTTGAGCCTCATTATATTGGCGGTACAATGAAGAACTTACTAAATTCTCCGGTGATATCGCTGATCAGACCATTATCCAAACAATGGCAGGGAATTTATGAAAAACAACAACACCTCTTTCCTTAAACGTATACGCGGCAGCCAACTATTCTGGCCCCTCGCTGCCCTGATTTTGCTTCTCATTGTTGATGCGATTTTTGCTCCTGGCTTCTTTAAAATCGGCATACTGGAAGACCATTTATTTGGAAATCTCATTGATGTGGTTAACAATGCGGCCCCCTTGATGTTGGTAGCGATCGGGATGACCCTGGTGATTGCTACGGGCGGGGTTGACCTGTCGGTGGGGGCGGTGATCGCTATTTCGGCGGCCGTGAGTACAGTTTTGATCAATCCAGCCCTGGGCAATGCCTTGATCGAAAATAAGATCCTGGCCGCCAATACCACCAATACTCCCTTGTGGATCGTTGTGTTGGTTGATCTGGTAGCCGGCACCCTGTGCGGCCTGTGGAACGGCTTCCTGGTTTCCAGGGCCAAAATTCCTCCAATGGTCGCCACCCTGATCCTCATGGTAGCCGGCCGTGGCATTGCCCAACTCACTACCAACGGTCAAATTATGACGGTTTATTATACACCCTATTGGTGGTTTGGAAACGGGTTTATTTTTGGGCTACCGGTCTCAATCTATATTGTGGCCGTTGTGTTTGTGCTGGCCTGGCTCTTGGTGCGTAAAACCTCAATTGGCTTGTTCATCGAATCGGTTGGGATCAATGCCAAAGCTACTTATTATAGCGGGATTAGCGAACAAAATATCAAGCTGTTCGCTTATACATTTTGTGGTTTTTGCAGCGCCATTGCCGGCCTGATCCTCGGTTCTTACATTCACGGTGTTGATGCCAATAATATTGGCCTCTTGTATGAGTTGGACGCCATTTTAGCCGTGGTTATCGGCGGCACCCTCATGTCGGGCGGGCGGTTTTCTTTGATGGCGAGCGTGATTGGCGCCCTGATCATTTGGACCTTTACGATCACCATGTATACCTTTGGTGTACCCGCTAATGCCCTCCTGGCGGGTCGAGCTGTACTGGTTTTGGTTGTGATCATCCTTTACTCTGACTACACTCGCCGGATTTTGAACAGATTCTTTGAGCGGAAAGAGGTAGTAAGAGGTGGTGATAAAATAGTAAGTGATAGGTTGTAATCCTAAGAAAGGAAGATGTGCCTCGACCTACCGCTGAGGCGGAAGGTTGCTGCACCAAAAGTATCATGAAAAGAATATGCAGCATTTTATTGTTCATCCTTCTGGCCGGTTGCAACACGATTCAAACCGAAAAACCCCCAAGACAGCCGGGAGAGCTTTCGCTAGAAACGCCGCCCGAATGTCTAACCCTGTCAGAAGGGCTTTGCCTTGTGTCCGAACCCGACGAGTGGTTGGGAGAAGGAAAGACAACAATCATTACCCAAAAGCCAGAGGCTGCTTTTATAGGTGAAAGCACCGCCCTCCAGATAAAAGTTGAGGAGTGGACTCTTATATTTGACCCGGGAGAAAACACGCCGTTTTCTGTCGGCATGATTTTCCCGAATGCCAAGTTGTATCCCCAAGGCAAGAACGTCGGCATGACGGTGGAACACGCCGGAAAAAAATGCGATGAGGTGGAGGGGTCATTCACTGATGACATATTGCTGAGTGCTCAAAAAGAAGGTCTGAACACAAATCCTGTCTCGAATTTTGACATTCGCTTTACGATGCGGTGCAATAAACAGCCCCAGGTAATCCTAGGGCGAGTAAAGCTGCCCAGGTAGTGGTAAATTGGTAAAGAAACAGGCCAAACCACTCACGTTACCTTACGCCAACGACTGGCTCGATACGTCCGTAAAGTATTGTCCTTTTCCAAATCCGACAAGTTTCATCACTTGGTCACAAAGTGGTTCATCACAACCTATCACTTACTATCCGGAAAGGAATCAACATGATGCAACAAACTAAACGTTTCTTGTTAGATAACGACTCCCTGCTGACCGGAAAGGGATCCAACATAATGCAACAAACGAAGCGTTTCCTGTTAGATAACGGTCCCCTGCTGACCACCATCGTCATATTTATCTTGGTCTACCTGGCCGGAGGCTGGCTGTATCCCGCTATGCAAAAACCGCAGGTGTTTTTTAACCTGTTTATTAACCAGGCCAGTCTGTTGCTTGTGTCTATTGGCATGACGATGGTGATCCTGACCAAAGGTATTGATCTTTCTGTAGCCGGGGTAATTGCCTTGACCACGGCCGCCTCAGCCGCTTTACTGGCTAATGGCATGAGTCCTTTTGTGGTGATGCCCTTGATGTTAGTCATGGGTATTATCTTTGGGTTTACCCAGGGCTGGATTATTCATTTCTTCAAAGTAGAACCTTTTATTGTAACTTTAATGGGCCTCTTTTTTGCGCGGGGGATGGCTTATATCATCACCCTGGCTTCTTTAACGATTAAGGATCCTGTTTATCGTTACTTGGCCTTAACCAAAATTTATATCCCTTTATTTGAAAAATCGTATCTGTATATTCCTTCCTTTGTCGGCCCAGTGATGTTAGTGGTGACAATTTACCTGTGTTTCTTTACCCGATTTGGCCGCATGGTCTATGCTATTGGCAATAATGAGCAGTCTGCTCTGTTAATGGGGTTTCCTGTCGCCCGCACCAAACTCCTTGTGTATGCCTTCGGCGGCTTCTGTTCTGCCTTGGCCGGGATTGTGTTCAGCATTTCTCTACTTTCAGGCTATGGAGGGTACGCCCCAGGGATGGAATTGGATGCCATTGCCTCGGCGGTGATCGGTGGGACGATGTTAACGGGTGGTGTAGGAAATGTAATAGGCACCCTGTTTGGGGTCTTAATTAACGGCACCATCGTCTCTATCCTCCAATTTAATGGCACTTTGAGTTCATGGTGGACCCGCATCGGTGTAGGCGTCCTCACACTGATCTTTCTCGGAATTCAAAGTCTATTCTATATGAGAAAGAAACACTCATAATTTGATTTAAAGTTGTTTATCCCCTACGGGATACGAAGCGTTATCCAAGACGGAGGCACAGCGATTATGGCGGAGTCTAATAAAGATATTCTCGTATTGAAAGGTATCTATAAACACTTTCCAGGGGTGCAGGCCCTTAATAATGTGGACTTTACGCTCCAAAGGGGTGAGATCCATGCGCTGATCGGGGAAAATGGCGCCGGTAAGTCTACTCTGATCAAGATCATGACCGGTGTTGAGCGACAAGACGAGGGCACGATCACACTTGATGGCAAAGAAGCCTCTATAAAATCACCTCAACATGCCCAGACTCTGGGGATTAGCACGGTCTATCAAGAAGTCAATCTTTGCACTAATCTAACGGTAGCCGAAAATATCTTGCTTGGCCGGGAACCCCGGAAATTCGGGGGTATTGATTGGAAAACAATGAACGACCGGGCCGATCAACTTCTGCGCCGGCTGGATATTCATATTGATGTGACCCGGCCCCTGGAGACGTATTCAGTGGCCATCCAACAGATGGCCGCTATTGTGCGGGCGCTTGAGATTTCCTCGGCCAAAATATTAATCCTGGATGAACCTACCTCGAGTCTCGATGCCAATGAAACCGAGAAGCTATTCCAGGTGATGCGTAAATTAAAAGATGAAGGTGTGGGTATTATCTTTATTACTCATTTTCTTAATCAGGTGTACGAAGTTGCGGACAGAATAACGGTTCTCAGAAACGGAAATCTGATTGGGACTTACGACACAAATTCCTTGCCGATGATCGAGTTAATTACAAAAATGATCGGCCGGAATCTCAATGATCTTAATGATATGACCAAAATAAAACTTGACAGCAGTATGCACATTAAAGAAGATGCGCTGCTTCAGGCCAGGCAGTTGGGTCGTAATGGTTCGATTAAACCCTTTGACCTGGATTTACATGCCGGAGAAGTGGTCGGGTTTGCCGGACTGCTGGGATCAGGGCGTACAGAAACCGCCAAGTTGTTGTTTGGCATAGACAAACCGGATAGCGGTACGTTGAAGTTCGCCGGGGAAGTGGTTAAAAACTTCTCGCCCGACGATTCGATTTCCAGAGGTATTGCCTTCTGCCCTGAAGATAGGCGAGCAGAAGGCCTGGTGCCCGACTTAACCGTCAGAGAAAACATCATCCTGGCTATCCAGGGCAATAAAGGTTGGTTCAAGTATCTCAGCAAGCGAAAACAGTATGAACTTGCTGAATATTATATTCAATTGCTCAATATTAGTACCCCTACCCCAGACCAACCGGTTAAAAATCTAAGCGGCGGAAATCAACAAAAGGTTATTTTGGCTCGCTGGCTCGCCACAAACCCCGATCTTTTGATTCTGGATGAACCCACCCGAGGTATTGATGTCGGGGCCAAGGCCGAAATTCAAAAACTGGTACTTGAGTTAGCTGAAGATGGTAAAGCATGTGTGTTTATTTCATCGGAGTTAGAGGAAGTATTACGCACCAGCCATCGTATCGTGGTGCTGCGGGACCGCGAGAAGATAAATGAGTTCAGCGGTGAGGTGGATGAGCATAAAATCATGCAGGCCATGGCCGAGAGTGGCTCATGACGCAGCTAAAATCATCGTATCGGCGGGAAATGGCCCGGCAGCGAACCCGTGAGTCCGACTCCTCTAAAATAGCTTATTTGTCGTAGCTATTTCAGGCGCTTATTCTTCCAGACCCCTGAAAGCGTTACAAATCTTTTTCTTCTCTCCTTTAGCGGCGGATAGGAATATCCGCCGCTATATTTTTGCTACTACCCAAAAACGGTTGTCACGATAGTATATCTATGATATACTTAAGGTAACTAAAAAATCTTCTTTAGTGGAGATCCCTTATCCCCTTTAGTTGGGCACCCAACAAACATTTGTTGCGCCACCCAACTTCCTAATCAAGGCTGATGAGCCGAATTGCCACCTACAGAACTGACAATGGCCTTACCTTCCATCTTTTGCCCTCGATGTGATGCCCTCATTCTCACTGCCGAGCAATGCCCCACCTGTGGTTGGCAGCGGCCATTGGCTATGGGTGAGGCAGGGCAATTGGTCTGGGCGGTGGCCCTGGGAGCGAAGTTACCTCACCAGGGAAGTCGTCCGGCAGCCGTAGGTCAGTTTATTTGCTTTCCCACCGAACAAAATCAATTAGTAGCCCTGGATACCAGGGCGGCCAACCCGGCCGAGGCGATCAAGTGGCGGTATCAGTTTGACCCTCGCTATCAAAGTTACAGTGTTGCCACCTGGCGTGATTATGTATTGCTGGGCAATGAGTACACCGGCGGCTTTCCCACGCCCCAGGGAGAGTTTATCCTCCTCTCCCTTCAGGATGGCAAAGAGGTATGGCGGCTCCCGGTTGAGGCTGCTTCCTTGTCTGTGCCTATCATTCAAGACGACATAGCCTATTTTACGGTCAATACCGGCTGGCTTTATGCGGTCGACCTGGCGGCCCGCCGAGAATTATGGCGTCGTAAAATTCCAACCCCCTGGTCGTGGGCCCCGGCGGCCCCTCTCTTGACGCCGACGGGTCTGTTCATCTTGCCCGGTCGCTGTGAGCAAGTGGCGGCCTTTGATAGTAAAACAGGCGAATTTGTCTGGACTTTCCCCGCCGGGGGCTGGTTCCCTCACACCCCGGTTTGGGTGGATGGATTGATCTACGTGCGCTGCTGGGATCGTCACCTTTACTGCCTTGAGGCTGAAACGGGTCGAGAAATCTGGCGCTACCAAGCGCCGCGTGATTTTTCCTCTGACCTTTGGGCAGGCGGGGAGTATCTTTACCTTGGGGTTAAAGATTATCAAGGGGGAGCGGAGTCAGGCCCGCGAGCCTACGCCCTTTATACCCTCGACCGGCGTACCGGCGAGCGAGTGGGGCGCTACGAAGTCTCTGGTCATATCGAGGCTCGTCCGGTAGCAACTAACGGAGCCGTTTTTTTTGCCACCGATGACCGGAACCGGGAGATCGAGAGCCGGGGGACCCTTTACGGCCTCGACGTCAAAGAGCAGCAACTCTTGTGGCCGCCATATATCGTAGAACACCGCTTTCAAAGTGATCTGCTATTGGTGGATGACCTTCTGATTGCCGGCACTCGCCAGGGAGCAATTTATGCCCTGCGCTGGCAAAAGGAGGAGGCAACTATTGAGGCTCCGCAGGTGTACAGTCAGCGGGGAGAATGGGAAAATGCGGCTGTGGCTTATGCCTGGCAGGGTAAGTATACCCAGGCGGCCGAGATTTACGTCAAAAAATTGGCTCAACCGCTCCGGGCGGGCCGGTTGTATTTGCAGGCGGGTAAGTATCGCCGGGTCGTTGCTCTTTTGAAAACATCTGAAGGGGCGGCAGAGCATACGCTGGCTGTCGAGACCGCCCTCGCTATCCCTGATCTCAGCCAACAGGCTGAGGCTTTGCGTGATTTGGGAGAACATCTGGCGGCGGCCAAAGCGTTTGCCCAAGCTGAAGCGTGGCTGCCGGCCGGAGAGTGTTTTGAGGCAGCTCAAGCCTGGGCTGAAGCGCGCGCTGTTTATGTTCAGGCCAATGCCTGGGACAGGTGGAAAAAACTGACCGGCGAATTGGAATTATGGGATGAATTAGCCGAGGGCCTGCTGCAAAGGGGTGAGTATGCCGAGGCCGCCGAGGTGTATGGGGGGCGAGGTCAGTTTTTGAAGGCGGCCCAATCTTATGACCAGGCCGGGCTGCCGGCTGAAGCACTGGCTGCCTATAAGCGAGTCAATCCAGAGTTGTTGACCGAAGCGGCCCGGCAGCGGCTGGCGGAGTTGGCCGAGACAGTTGGCGAAACCGATACAGCTATCCAGGCCTGGCAAGCCTTAAAACAATGGGTCAAGGCGGCCAAGCTGGCCGAAGCCTCCGGACGGTATGAGCCAGCCCTTACTTTTTACCGGCAAGCGGGTGAGCTGATGAAAGCGGCTGAACTGCTGGTAAAAATGACCCGTTGTACCGAAGCTGCCGAACTCTTTGCCCAACTGCATCGTTGGGGGCACGCCGCCGGAAGTTTGGAGCAGCAGGTTGATCAGGCCATCGAGCAGGCCGGCGGTGTGCGGAATGTTAGAAAAGATAAGCAAATTGAGACCTGGCTTAACCAGGCCCTCGCCTGGTTTGAAGAAGGGGCCAATGTGGCCGAAGAAGCAGCCAAAGTTGACGCCTATAACCAAAACGCGGAGCGCTGCCGGCTCAAACTACGGCAAATTAGAGGCGAACCGCTGCTGAGTTGGAGCGTTCAAGCCGAGGGAGTCTTGTTAATTGATGAAGGTAATACCCTACGTTATGTGGTAGAAAACGTCGGTTGGGGCGCAGCCGAAGATCTGACCCTCTCGATTGGCGGGAATTATTTGCGTAGCAAGGAGACGAAGAACTTGGGGACGCTAAAGCGTAACCAGAAAACAGAAGGCCTGATTACCATCGTCCCTAACACGCTGGGCCAGGTAACACTCCAGGTAGAATTATCGACCAGCGGTGACTGGCGTGAAACGGTGACGCAACTCATCACTGTGGCCCGGCGTGGGTCGGATAGAGGAGAGGCTGTCACAACCTTAAACATTCAGCACATGGTCAACCGGCCTGCCGGCGGGGGTACGTTATGGAATGAAGGCAGCAGTTCTACCCCGGAAGTTGAAACGACTGCCGTCTCCGCTGTCCAATTAAAACAGCAGCGGCTCGAGTCGCTCCACCAGCAATTGGCCCAACATTACGCTAATCTGAACAAACTGCAGGAGCAAGCCGCTTCTTATGGCGCAGGTCAAGCGCCTTTATATTTACAAAACCAGATCGAACGTGAGCAAAATGCTGTTGCTGAGATTAATGAAGAGTTACACAAGTTACTTGAAAATTGATGGAAAAATATGATGCCACAACAACTTGGACGTTACGTAATTGAAGACTTGCTCGGTGAAGGAGCCTTTGCCTGGGTCTACCGGGCTAAAGATGCCGACCTGGACCGGGCGGTGGCCCTGAAAGTGCTCAAACCGGCTTGGCTGAGCGACCCACAAGCCCTCAGCCGTTTTAAGCAGGAGGCCAAAACAATGGCCCGGCTGCATCACCCCCATATTGCCACTATTTATGAGGTGGGCCAGGCCGAAGGACAGGTTTACCTGGCCCAATTCCTGGTTGAAGGGGAAACCCTGGCCGCCCGGCTGGCTCGGGGAGGCGCGCTGCCCTGGCCGAAAATACTGGATATACTGCGTCCGGTTGCCTCGGCCCTGGATTATGCCCACAGCCAGGGGATTGTCCACCGCGACATCAAGCCGTCGAATATCCTGCTGGATAAAAATGATCACCCCTACCTGGGCGACTTTGGCCTGGTGCGGGCGGCCGAAGGCTCGGCCAGTTTAAGCGCCAGTGTAGCCGGGGTCAAAGGCACCGGCGCGTATATTCCCCCGGAAGTGTGGGAAGGGGCCGCCGCGACTCCGGCCAGTGATGTTTATGCCTTAAGTTGTGTGGTCTTTGAGATGTTGACCGGTGAGGTGCTGTTTGAAGGCTCCTCGATGATGGCCGTGATGCGCAAACACGACAAAGGGCCGGAATTTCCGGCTGCCTGGCCGCCTGGCGTGCCCGCCGGGGTGACAGAGGTGTTGCAGCGCGGTTTGGCCAAAGAACCGACCAAGCGCATTCAAAGTGTTGGAGAGTTGGTAACAGCGCTGGCAGCCTTGAGTGCTTCGTCTCCGGCTCCAACAGCCAAATCAATATCTGAGCCAGTTAAATCGAAACCTCTGCCGGTTCCTCCGTTCCCGGTTGATGAGCCTGAACTGACCCCGTATATATCAACTTCGTCGTCTTTGGCATCCCCTTCGTCTACCCTGTGGTGGAAATCTCGGCGTAGCGCAATAGTGTTTGGTGTAGTTTTGTTTGCCGTGTTGTTAATTGGCTTCTGGCTGTTCGGCGGTAGGCCAACGCCGCTGTCACCTTTCTTTACCGATAGCGGCTTTTGGGCTGTAGCAATGTCGAATAACCGTGAAGTGGGGCAGCAAATCTTTCATACGTCCCCCGATTTCCCGACTCAATTCATCGAGACCAACTGGGGTCAGGATTTCGATGTAACCAGTTTGGCTTATGGGAACAACATTTGGGCCGTGGTAATGTCGAATAATCGTGAAGCGGGGCAGCAAATCTTTCATACGTCTCCTGATTTCCCAGCCCAGTTCATCGAGACCAACTGGGGTCAGGATTTCGATGTAACCAGTTTGGCTTATGGGAACAACATTTGGGCCGTGGTAATGTCGAATAACCGTGAAGTGGGGCAGCAAATCTTTCATACGTCTCCTGATTTCCCGACCCAGTTCATCGAAACCAACTGGAATAAGGGTTTCAGTGTGACCAGTTTAGCTAGATAAGGTACGATGTGGATATATCTGTGCAAAAACTATTGGTTACAAAATGAAGTAATTCGTTAGATGGTTCATCTACAGAGAATACAATGCCCCAACGATACAACCATGTCAACATCATCACCGATCCATCGAGGCGCATTTTGTTACCCATTGTGAGGAGAATTGGCAATGCCAGACAACCTTGGTAAGTACCACATTGAAAACCTATTAGGCGAAGGCTCCTTTGCCTGGGTTTGATTGCTGGAACGAAATATGTCTATGGTCCAACCACTCAACCCCACCCACCATCACCGCCGTTCTATCCGGCTAAAGGGATATGATTATCGTTCCGCCGGGGCGTATTTTGTCACCCTCTGCACCCGCCAGCGGGAATGTGTTTTGGCCGATCCGGTTGTGACTGGCATCATTACCGCTGTCTGGTGGGCCTTGCCGGGGTGGTTCCCCACCCTTGAATTGGATGAATTTGTGGTGATGCCGAATCATGTGCATTTTATTGTGTGGTTGGGGCCTTTAAATCATTGGTCTTCACCGTTTACCTAGATTGGGTCAAGGCGAATGACCCCTTACGCCGGGCCAAGTTTTGGCAGCGTAATTATTACGAGCATATCATTCGCAATGAACAAGAATTGCAAGCCATTCGGGCTTACATTCGCGCTAACCCGGCGCAGTGGGCCTTAGATCGGGATAATCCGGCCAATATTCGACATTTACCTGCGCCGGTAAGGGTAGAGGAGTATTTGGCAGATATACCAGATTTTGTTAATGATGAGACGTAGGAGCAACCCTCGCGATTGCCTCAAATGCCGGGGCAGGGGCAAGCCCTGCCCCTACCAAACAACCAGAGGTGTTTGACTTGCTTGAGGGAGACTTTTATACTTTCCTTTGTACCTTAAGACCGAGGCTGAAGCCGTCGGTCTGAAAGAGCGAAGCCCTAACGGGCTAGATTCTTAGCTCACAGAGCTTGGCCCTCTCAGCGCGGTGGCTTCAGCCCCGCGCTTTAGGCCCGGTGATAGAGTTCACTTGTTAGTGAACAGGACAAAGACGCGAAAAATTTAATCTTCGTGTTATTTCGAGAGGTTTTCGTGGTCCAAAATTCTATTCCACCTCAGACGTTAAGTACCTCTTGATGCTCTCTGTGTCTTCTCCGTGCTCTCGGTGGTTAAGTTTTTTGTCCGGGTTAGGATAAGTAGTAACAGAGGAGGAAGGTTATATGTTCTGCACCCATTGTTTACACCCCAACGCGCCCGACGC
>CAZUNT010000102.1:22481-24076 GCA_964622215.1 uncultured Caldilineaceae bacterium | reverse complement strand
ATGGTCAGGAGCTGCCTGATTGGACTGCTGGAGGTGGCCCGGCTTGAAGATGTCAACCAGATGATCGTCGACGTGCTCATCGCCTGCCCCCACCCGGAACGGGTGAACCCGGAGAAAGTTCTCCAGGCCGTTCCCTTTGGCCAGAAGCAGATCAAGGTGGTGGAGGGCGGCATGATCGCCCAGAGTATCTACCAGCCAGACCTGGGGGATACCTCTGACGAAACTTACGTAGCCAACGCAGCGGTGACCGTATTTGTAGATATAGACCGCATGCTGGCAGCCTGGAGAAAAGAACTTTCATAAACAAAATAGTAACTACTCAGTCATCATTCCAAATGAGCCTTGTGACCGCTGACGGCAGACCGCCGACCGCCATAAATTGCTCGCTCTGTAACCCAACTTTTCGGCGGTCAGCGGTCAGTGGTCGGCGGTCAGGATTGTCTAGATTTGGGTTCGGCTGAGTAGTTACACAAAATAAGGAGTATTTGATCGATATGAGCCTCGTCGGTATTGTAGCCAACCCGGCTTCGGGCAAGGATATTCGCCGCCTAGTGGCGCACGGTTCCGTCTTCGACAACAATGAAAAAGGTAACATTTTACAGCGCGTCTTGCTGGCCCTAGATGCCATGGGCGCGGAACAAGTCAGCATTATGCCCGATTACTACGGCCTGGGGGAGCAGGCCCTGGATGGGCTGCACCTGTCGTCGCTTCAGGCTACCATCCTCGATATGCCGGTTGAGGCTACCGAAGATGACTCGACCGAAGCGGGCCGGCGGTTCCATGAGATGGGGGCCGGCAGCATCATTGTGCTGGGCGGCGACGGTACCAACCGGGTCGTGGCCAAAGGCTGCGGCTCCGTCCCGCTGATTTCCATCTCGACCGGCACGAATAACGTTTTTTCGACCATGATCGAAGGCACAATAGCCGGATTGGCCGCCGGTCTGCTGGCTCGCCGCCTGATCGAACCGGAGCAGGTCACTTTTTCGGCCAAACGGATGGATGTTTACGTCAACCAGGAGTGGGTAGACATGGCCCTGGTCGATGTAGTGGCCTGTTCCGACTTGTGGATTGGCTCGCGGGCCATCTGGGAGCCGACCCACATCCAGGAGATTGTGCTGGCCCAGGCTATGCCGGGCAGTATTGGCATGTCGGCCATTGGCTCGTGTTTGCAGCCGGTGACGCCGCAAGAAAAACACGGCCTGTATATCGCCATCGGCCAGGGACAGGGGCGGGTATTGGCCCCGGTCGCGCCCGGCATGGTGGCTCAGGTCGACATCCGGGAGCACCGTCTGCTCTCCATTGGCGAGGAAATTACCCTGAACCCACAGGTTTGTACTATCGCCCTCGACGGCGAGCGTTCCATCGAGATTTACCCTGGCCAGACCGTTAAGATCCGCTTGACCAACAACGGCCCCCGCGTAGTTAACGTGTCTCGCTGCCTGGCCGAGGCATCACGTTTAGGGGTGTTTTGCGGATAGCCGCTGTTGAGTTTTGGGTGTCAAATGTCAGGTGATAGGTCACAGGTATTGGGTCGCTTTTTTGCCTAGCAGAAAAGAGGATGAATTTTCCAAAACTTGAAACTAATCGGCTCGTCT
>CAZUNT010000102.1:0-22381 GCA_964622215.1 uncultured Caldilineaceae bacterium | reverse complement strand
CGATTATGAAAACTTTTTCGATAAAACTGGAGGTTAGTTTACCATGGCAACTAAAATAGTAATGCCTAAGTTGGGTATGGCCATGAAAGAAGGCCGGGTGATCAAGTGGTTGAAGCAGTCTGGCGACTCGGTCAAACCCGAAGATGCCATTGTGGTGGTGGAGAGTAAAAAAATAACCTACGAAGTACAAGCCTCTATCGCCGGAGTCTTACATGCCGTCACCGCAGTCAAACAGATCCGGCCCGTCGGGGCCGTTATTGGCTGGATTTTACAGCCGGGCGAAGCTGTCCCGTCTGAGGCCGAGGCCGAAGCCATCGAAGAGGTGGCTGTGGTTGGCGCGGGCGCACCAGCGGCGGCCCCAGCCGCACCGGCGGCAGCGCCGCCTCCCGCCGAAGCCGGATTTGTGCTGGCTTCACCGGCGGCCCGGCGGCTGGCCAAAGAAAAAGGCGTCAATCTGGCCGAAGTAACGGGTACCGGCCCTAATGGCCGGGTCACCGAGGCCGATATCGAGCGATACATCGCCGAACAGGCCGCCAAAAAAGCGGCGGAACCCCCGGCCACGTCCAGCGCCAAATCGCTGGCCCGCGAGCGTGGGGTTGACCTGGCCCAGGTGCGAGGCAGCGGCCCAGGCGGGCGCATTACCGAACAGGATGTGGAGCAATTTTTGTCGGCGAAGGCCGCCCCGGCGAAGGCTGCCCCTACCATGCCCGCCCCGGCTGTTTCTGCCGGAGCCATCCCCTTCAGTGGGATGCGCCAAACCATCGCCGAGCACATGGTGGACAGCCTCCAACAAGCCGCCCAGTTTACCGTGACCACCGAGGTGGATGTGACGGAATTGGTCAAGCTGCGCACCCAACTTAAAACCGACTTTGCTTTGACCTACACGGATTTAATCATTAAAGCTGTGGCTAAAGCTTTAAAACAACACCCCCGCCTTAACGCCACCCTCAGCGGCGATGAGATCCAACTGCTAGCGGAAATCCACATTGGGCTGGCGGTGGCCCTGGAAGAGGGCTTGTTGGTGGCGGTCA
This sequence comes from uncultured Caldilineaceae bacterium, assembly GCA_964622215.1. GTDB lineage: Bacteria > Chloroflexota > Anaerolineae > 4572-78 > J111 > DSQQ01. The sequence continues at coordinate 21,350 of CAZUNT010000102.1, read as the reverse complement.
TCCGTGACGCCGACAAGAAGAGCCTGCCGGAAATCGCGCAGGAGACCCAACGACTCGCCGCCGGAGCCAGAGACGATTCCCTTTCGATGGATGAAATTACGGGCAGCACCTTTACCGTGACCAATCTAGGCACGTACGGCATGGATTTCTTTACCCCCATCATCAATCTGCCCGAAGTGGCTATCCTGGGCGTGGGCCGGATCATCGAGAAGCCGGCCATTTACGAAGGCCAGATAACCAAGCGGTCGCTTATGGCCTTAAGCCTGACCATCGACCACCGCCTGGTAGACGGCGCGCCGGGAGCGGATTTCTTGCGCACCGTGAGCAATATTCTCAGCAACCCTTATCGAATTTTGATTAGTTGAGAAGTTATCACCAGACAGTGAACAGTGAGCAGTTCAACTGTTCACTGTTCACTGATGACTGATTACTATTTTTTAGGAGATTTATCATGCCAGACCTTATTGTGATTGGCGGAGGAACCGGTGGTGTATCGGCGGCCATCCGGGCGACCCAACTAGGGGCCAGGGTGACTTTGATCGAGCGGGCCGAATTGGGCGGAAACTGTGTCAACCGCAACTGTATTCCCTTGACCAGTATGTTAGCCAGTGTCGAGCTTTTTGCTCGCATTCGCCGGGCCGGGGAAATGGGCATTGAAGTGGGCGAACCAACCTTAAACCCCGCCAAGATAGTTGAGCGGGCGCGCCAGGTTAGCCAGGATTTGCGCGACGGCCTGGGCGGATTACTGCCCGCTTGCGGGGTCGAAATTATCGAGGGTCAGGCCCGCCTGGTTGGCCCCAAGACGGTTGAAGTGAACGGGCAGAAGCTCCAGGCAGACCGGGCCGTGGTGGTGGCAACGGGCGCTCGTTGGGCCGCGCCGCCGGAGGGGATTGACCCTGATGCTATCACCACTCCTCATCAAGCCATCAACCTGGACCCGCTGCCTGACCATGTGCTCGTTTGGGGCGGCGGCCCGGTTGAGCTTGAGTTTGCCACCCTGTATGCCTACCTGGGCCGTAAAGTCAGCCTGGTCATCGATGGGGCGTATCCTATGCCGGCTGAAGATTACGACATCGGCCAGCGGCTGCAAGGGGCGCTGCGGGAGCAGGGCATTCAGATTTTTACCAATGCCACGCTCAAAGCGGCGGTCAAGGCTGATAACGGGGTGAAGGCGACTATCACCAGCCGCAAAGGCGAAACCGAATTAACCGTTCAACAACTGCTGTGGGCCGGCCGCCGCCCCAACACCGAAGGGCTGGGCCTGGCCGAGATTGGGGTAAAGTTCGATTCGACGCGGGGCGGAGCGGTAATCGTCAATCCCTATCAGCAAACCAGTGTGCCGGGCGTTTACGCCGTAGGCGACGTGGTCGGCGAGCCGTTTTACTCATCCGTAGCCACCGTCGAAGGGTTGGTTGCCGCCGAGAATGTTATGGGCCGTCCCCGCCAACTGGACCGGCGGCTGCTTCCTCGCTACGCCTTTACCTTACCGGAGGTGGGCTGTGTCGGGCTGACTGAAGACCAGGCCGAAGATGCCGGCTATGAGGTAGAAGTCATCAATATCGCTCTGGATACCAACTCCAGGGCCACCGGTCTGAATGAAACCGAGGGCGGCATTAAGCTGGTCGCCAATAAAAAACAGGGCAAAATCCTGGGGGTCCACATTATCGGTCACCGGGCTACGGAACTGGTGGCGGAAGCCGCCCTGGCCATCCAGTTGGAAGCCCTGGCCGAAGATTGGGCCTGGGCTATCCGGCCCCATCCCACCCTCTGCGAGAGTATGCTGGAAGCGGGCCGCGCCGTAATGAAACAGGCCTTATACATTCCGCCCATGTAAAACCGGACACAAAAAATTTGCTCCTGACTTTTGTTGTAGCTGGTAAAAAATTTAAGAATCGGTGGCAGACAGGAGGCTCATTGTGTCAAAAAAACCAATCTTCACGGATGTTTTGCAGGTAGCCGTAGTGGTGAAAGACCTGGATGCATCTATGAAAAAGTATTACGACAATTATGGCCTTGGGCCTTGGACGGTTTACACCTTTAATAAAGACACCGTCCAGGACATGATCATCCGCGATAAGAAGGTAAATTATGCTATGCGGCTGGCGCTGGCCAACATTGGCAAGGTTCAGTGGGAACTGATCGAGCCGCTAGACGACCTTAGCATCTACGCTGAATTTCTGAAGGAACACGGCGAAGGGTTGCATCATGTGGCCTTTGGCGCGGAAAATTATGAGGATACTGTGGCTATCTTCCGCGGTAAAGGTATCGGTATAGTTCAGGGCGGCACATGGCATGACTTCATTTACACCTACTTCGACACCCGAGCCGACCTTTCGACGATTGCCGAAATCTACCGAGTGCCGGAAGGGTTTGAATGGCCCCCGGCCGAGGCTACGTATCCGTAAAACGGCTTAATTAATTTATAAAAAACAGCAAACCAGCTACAGCAAAAATCAGGTACAAAAATATTTGTGTCGATAACATCCCACCGACCCCACCCCACCTTTTCTCTTACAGGAATAGGAACACGTAAGCGGGGAGGTGGTCGGTGGTTTATTTTTGGAGAAACGGTATGACTGAAGAGACAATCTACGAGCATCTCCATCGAGCGGGCATCTCCCGGCGTGACTTTATAAAAGTGTGCGGGACGCTGGCCGGCTTGATGGGGCTGGGCCAGGTCCCGCCGATCGAGGCCAGTGGGCTGCCTGGCCACTTGGCTCGCATGGACCCGGAGGTTATTCTAACCCGCCAGGTAGCTCGCGCCCTGGAGAGCCGACCCCGTCTCCCGGTCATCTGGCTGGAGTTGCAGAGCTGCACCGGCTGCAGTGAAGCGCTCACCCGCTCCCACTCCCCGACGATGGTAGACCTGGTGCTCAACAAGATTTCCATTGAGTATCATGAAACCTTGTCCGCGGCGGCCGGTTTTCAGGCCGAAGAAAATAAGGCAGAAATCATGCGGCAGTACGAGGGGAAATACCTGCTGGTGGTTGAAGGCAGCATCCCCACCGGCCCCGAGGCGAAGTATTGTGCCATCGGGGGCCGCACCGCCGAGGATATTCTCAAGGAAGCCGCGGCCGGGGCAGCCGCCATCATCGCCGCCGGCAATTGCGCCGCCTTTGGGGGCGTCCCCGCGGCCACTCCCAACCCAACCGGGGCCAAAAGCGTGGCGGACATTATCACCGCTAAACCGGTCGTCAACATCCCCGGCTGCCCGGCTATCCCGGAAGCCACCACCGGCACGCTGGTTCACTACCTGGTCTTTGGCAATTTTCCGGAGTTAGATAGCCTCAACCGGCCCAAAACTTTTTACGCCCAAACTATCCACGACCGCTGTTTGCGCCGTCCGTTTTATGACGCTGGTAAGTTTGCCAACTCGTTCGACGATGAAGGCGCCCGCCGGGGGTGGTGTTTGTATAAATTGGGGTGTAAAGGGCCAATTACCTATAATGCTTGCGCCGGCATCAAGTGGGAGGCCGGGCTGTCCTTCCCCATCCAGTCCGGCCATCCGTGCCTGGGCTGCTCTGAGCCGAATTTCTGGGATGGGGGCGGCTTTTACCAGGGACAGTCGGCCCCGTTAAACCGGCCTACCCTGGTCACGGCCGGCGCAGCCGCCGTAGCCGGGGTGGTGGTCGGGGCCGGCGCGGCGATGGTTAACCGCGCCCAGAAACAAAAACCCAAAGTGGAGGCGCCATCATGACCTGGTCGGCTATCCTTGAATTTTCACGCGGCCCATTTTTTCAGGCGGCGCTGCTGGTATTTATCGCGGGTATGCTGTACCGGCTGACGCGGCTGGTTTTGTTGGGCCATCTGCGAGGACATGGTTCGGCCCGGTCCAACAAATTGAAGGGGGTTGGCCAATCCTATCTTGAAGGGCTGTTTATTTGGCCGTTTATTCCCTGGGTCAAAAATACCTTTAGTGGCAATGCCGTTACTTTCCTGGCCGGGGGTTTATTCCACCTGGGGCTGTTCGTGGTTATTTTCCTGGGCACGCCCCACATGCTGGTCTGGAAAAGTTTGGTGGGGTTTGGCTGGCCTACTATACCCACCCCGATTGTAGACTGGCTCGCGGCCGGGGCAATAGTGGCCATGTTAGCCCTGGCTATCAACCGGCTGGTCAACCCGGTGCTCAAACTGCTGACCGGCCCGGCTGACTGGATTAATTTGGGGGTCGTCTTTTTGCCGATGGTGACCGGCTATATGATGACGCATCACCTCTGGTTCCGTTACGAAGTGTTGTTCAGCCTACATATGCTGACGGTCGATGTGCTGCTCATCTGGATTCCGTTGAGCCGCATCTCTCATCTGATATTTTATTTCTTCTCCCGTACCTTTCACGGAACGGAGTTTAGCCGGGTAGCTTAAGACTGCCAGGAGATAAGGCATGCCGAAACGTCTGGTCATCGATCCAATTACCCGTATCGAAGGTCACTTGCGCCTCGAAGTTGAGGTAGATGCGGATAATGTTATTACCCAGGCTTACTCCTCAGGGACGATGGTGAGGGGACTGGAAACTATTTTGAAAGGGCGCGACCCGCGCGAGGCCTGGGTTTTTAGCCAGCGTACCTGCGGCGTCTGTACGGTTGTGCATGCGATGGCTTCGATACGGGCGGTGGAAGACGCCCTGGATATTAAAATCCCCCCCGCCGCCAATCTTATCCGCAACTTAATGATTGCCCAACAGTGCGTGCATGATCATATCATGCACTTTTACCACCTCCATGCTCTGGATTGGGTCGATGTAGTGGCATCCCTCAAAGCCGACCCGGCCGCAACAGCCAAGATTCAACAGACCATCTCTACCTGGCCCAACGCCTCGCCCTCTTATTTTGCCGAGGTACAGCGCAAATTACAGGCTCTCGTCGACAGCGGCCAACTCTCCATTTTCGCCAATGCCTACTGGGGACACCCGGCCTACAAACTGCCGCCGGAGCTGAATCTCCTGGCCGTGGCTCATTACCTGGAAGCATTGGACTGGCAAGCGCACGCCACCCAGATCCATACCATTTTTGGCGGTAAAAATCCACACCCCAACTTTGTCGTCGGCGGGGTACCGCTGCCCATCGACCTGAACAGCGACACCGCCCTCAATGCGGAGCGGCTCTCCATTATCAGCGACAGCATTGACCGGATCATCAGCTTTGTCGATCAGGTCTACCTGCCCGACGTGCTGGCCTTAGCCCCTTACTACCTGGAATATGCCGCGCTTGGCGAGGGATTAGGCAACTTCCTCACCTGGGGCGACTTTCCCCAGGGCCAGCCCAACGATACCTCCAAATTCTTGATCCCCCGCGCCCTCATCTTAAACCGCGACCTGAGCCACATCACCGAACCAGACCCGCGTGACCTGGAACAGATGAAGGAATTTGTCACCCGGTCCTGGTACAAGTACAGTAATGGCGATGGAGTCGGTTTGCACCCGTGGGCGGGCGAAACCAGTTTTAACTATACCGGCCCCCAGCCTCCTTACGAACAGTTAGAGGTTGAGCAAAAGTACTCGTGGCTTAAAGCCCCCCGCTGGAATGAAACGCCCGTCGAGATGGGACCGCTGGCCCGGGTTTTGGCGTTGTATGCCTCCGGCCATAACCAAACCAAAGAACTGGTTGACCTGACCCTTAAGACACTCAACATCCCAATGGATGCGCTTTTCTCCACCCTGGGCCGGACGGCGGCGCGGGCCATCGAAACCAAGGTGTTTGCCGACTTGATGCATGTTTTTTATGCTGATTTGATTGCCGCCATCAAGTCGGGCGACACTCGCACCTTTAATGACGAAAAGTGGGAGCCGTTCACCTGGCCCACCAGCGCCCAAGGGGTCGGCTACGTGGAAGCGCCGCGCGGCGCCCTGGGGCACTGGATAGTCATTAAAAACGGCCAGATCGAGAATTTTCAGCAGGTTGTACCCACCACCTGGAATGCCTCTCCGCGTGACCATAAGGGTCAACCCGGCGCATACGAAGCCGCGCTGGTGGGCGTGAAATTGGCCAAGCCGGAGTGGCCGCTGGAAATTCTGCGCATCATCCACTCCTTTGACCCCTGTATGGCCTGTGCCATTCACCTGATAGATGTTCGGGCTGACTAGAAAAGTTTTTGCCGGGAGGTGGAGGTTAGGGGATAAATATGATGGGATCAAACCGTAAAGTTGTGCTGGGGTTAGGCAACATTCTCAATGGTGATGAGGGTCTGGGAATTCATGCTCTCAAGGCTTTAGCCAAAAAGTTAAGCCCCCTCTCCGGCGAGATTGAATTCGTGGATGGTGGGGTGATGGGGTTTAGCTTGCTGCCTCTGGTTGAGTCGTGCAGCCACCTGTTGATACTCGATGCCGTTAATGCCGGGCGTTCCCCCGGCAGCCTGATTGAACTGCGCGGTGAGGATATTCCCCTCCATGCTGGGGTGAAGTTGTCCCAGCACCAGGTCACATTTCAAGAAATACTCGCTTTAGCCAAGTTCCGGGATAAAATGCCCCCCAATCTTCACCTAATCGGGCTTCAACCGGCGGATTTAACGATGGGGATTGGTCTGAGTTCTGTCGTGGCGGCGGCAATTCCCCAGATGCTCGATAGTGCAACTCAGGTGTTACAGGCGTGGGAGAGCGCCAAGCAAATATAACCCCTTACCAGCAGTAGAACACGGACGCCAAGCGTGTAGATACGCTGGATTGGCACAGATTCGGACATAAAGCTGGCTATTGACGAAAGAATCAAAAGAGTCAAGGAGGAAAACATGACTACCCAAGTAGATATTACCATGGATCAAGCTATGGCTGTGCTTGAAGCGGCCCTCGCCAAAGCAAAAGCCCAGGGTACGCTGATGAATATTGCGGTTGTGGATGCCGGGGCCAATTTGAAAGCGTTTGTCCGGATGGACGATTCTTTCCTCGGCAGTATTGATATTTCTATTAAAAAGGCCAAAACGGCCCGCTTCTTCAACATGCCGAGCGGCGACATGGGCAAGCTGGCCCAACCCGGACAGCCTTTGTATAACATCGAGTTTTCCAACGGCGGCTTGATTACTTTTCCAGGCGGGGTACTTTTGAAAAACAAGGCCGGGACTATCATCGGGGCGGTTGGCGTCAGCGGCAGCAGTGTCGAGGACGACCACGAGGTTGCTACCGCCGGGGCAGAAGCCTTGTTGAAGTAGTCGAAACTACCTAAAAAAACCGTGCCAATCCGGGTTTCATTTGTTTGTGATCGGTTGATTCGGCCTTAAAAGCAAGAGAAGGGGGTACCGATTGACTTGGCGGAAAGGGGTGCCCCCTTTAGGCAAGAAATATGGAGAACAATCAGCGCCACCCCCAATGATGGATAATCACTTAGATGAAGACTTAATTGAACGTGTCCGAGGCGGAGTTCCCTGGGTCTATCGCCTCTGGGAACCGGAGCGGGTGGTGGTCGTCCTGGGACGCAGCAACAAGGCTGCGGTTGAAGTGTATGAGCAGCGCTGCCAGGAGGATGAAATACCCATCTTGCGGCGGCGGGGTGGTGGCGGAACGGTGGTCCTCTCTCCAGGCATAGTGGTGATTTCCCTGGTAAAACAGGTGCAGCGTCAATTTTTTTTCCAGGAATACTTCCGCCAGATCAACACGCTTATTATTGATGCCCTTCAACACCTGGGCATTCAGGAACTATCCCAACAAGGACATTCCGATATTTGCCTCCAGGATCGTAAGATTCTGGGTTCTTCCATGTATGGCAGTAAAAACCTGCTGTTTTATACGGCCTCTCTGATGGTAGCCAACGACCTCGCACTCATTGACCGTTATCTCAAACATCCCTCGCAAGAACCGGATTATCGGCGGGGGCGCTCGCATCAGGAGTTTCTCACCACCATCCGTCACGTTTACCCCGACATCTCAATCCAAGATGTCACAACCAGCCTGGATAGGCTCTTGTCCTACCGAATTCCTGAAATCGGTTGAGAGTTAGCCAGCATTTCTAAACGGATCCTGCCTTTAATTCTTCCGGTTACTCCTGAAATTTCTCAAACTTAAGACCCATGGTCAGCGACTCTTCGTGGCAGCGCTGGGCGGCCTGTTCGTTATCTAGTCCCTTGTAGCCAGCCGACAAGTTTTGCAAGCACACAGCCTGCTCCCGGCGATGGCCGATCAGCCGGTTGATTTCCAGGGCTTGTTGGCTGTAAGCCAGGGCGCGGGCGTAATCTTGCTGCTCCAGACATAAGCTGCCCAAATTACTCAAGCTGACCGCTTCGCCATACCGATTGCCGGCGGAGCGATTCAACGCCAGCCCCTGTTGATAATAATTTTCGGCCTGGACATAATCTTTCAGCAGTTTATAAATATCACCCAAACCGTTGAACCCTTCAGCCTTAAGCCGGGGGTTGCCAACTTGGTCCAAAATTTCGTAGGCGTCGTCTATGTGGGCGCGGGCCAATTCCAGTTGGTTTTGGCGGGCTAAAATATAGGCCAAATGCAGCAGGCTCTCTCCCTCCAAGGCGGGGTTATCCGCCTGGCGAGCAGCGATCAAGGCAGCTTGAACTTCGGTCATAGCCTGGGTTAATTGGTTCAGCGCTCGTTCGTAACGGGCTTGGCGAATATGCACCATGGCTTGCCTGGCCGGATCATTCAAATCCTGGGCCAGGGTTTGCAGCGCGGCCAGGTCAACCGCCTGGGCCGGTCGCTCGTCCAAGTTGTTGTAAATTTGCTCACGCGCCAGGAGCAACTCAAACCGCTGGGGCTGGGTCAACTCATTTTGTCCGAGTTGATCCAGCGCATCCAACGCCTGGGTGTACCAGATCAAGGCATTATGGCTGGCATAAAGCGTACTAGCCTGGGCCGCGGCCTGGATACTATAGGGTAGACCTTTAGCCGGTTCTTTGGCCTGGAAAAAGTGGTAAGCCAGCAGCGCCGCCATACGCTCGGACTCAAGCGAGTGGCGTTGCTCCAGAGCTTCACCGATCTCACGGTGCAGCAGCCGCTGCTTGAGTGAACTCATGTTTTCGTACAAAACTTGCTGGATGCGCAAATGGTTGAAGCGAAAGATACCTTCGGCGGCAACATCCTGGATCAGTTGGCGCTCCAGGGCTGTATCTAAACCTTCCAGGATTTCCCACTCACCCCACTCGCTGACCTCACGCAGGTCGGCGAAGTTGAAGGTATAACCCAGCACGGCCGCTTGCTGAAGCAGGTTTTGGGTGGTTTTGCTCAGGCGGCGAATCCGGCGCAGCGTTGCCTCGCGTATTCGTTGGGGCAGGTTGGCCTCGGCCACCGGGGCAAAATGCCAGGCCTCGTTGCGCCAGCTAACCGCCCCTTCATCCATCAAACCTTTGACCACTTCAGTAATAAAGAGAGGGTTGCCTCGGGTCCGGCGATGGAGGGTCGTCACCAAGTCGGTGGGGATGGGGGGCGACCAGATACTATCCAGCAATTCGCCCACCTCACTTTCACTGAGCGGATTCAATGAAATGGAGGTATAACTCAAGTGGCATTTCAGATGGTTCAACAGTTCGGCCAGAGGCTTATTATCGGCAATATCTTGGTCGTAAGTGCCGACAATCATCAAAGCCATTTCACCGCAATGACGCGCCAGGTAATCCAGCAGTTGCAAGCTGGCTTGATCGGCCCAATCCAAATCATCAAGAATAAGTAACCAGGGGCGTTCGGCTGTAGCGCGTTGGAGACATTGAGCAAGTGAGGGGGTGAGGGATTGGGGGTTGGGGAGAATGTTAGGCAGGAGGTGATGGAGTTCGGGGATAAACTGAGCTGCCTCGTTTAAAACCTGTCCGACCTGCTGAGCCGCCAGGTCCGCCGGAGTACTGGCAAAATAAGTTCTGAAAGCGTTGAGGAAAGGTTGATAGGCTAAGCTGCCTTCCACTTGCTGGCACTGCCCCAGCAGTAGGGTAGCCTCGCCCGCCCGGTCAGCCAATTCCTGCACCAGCCGCGTGCTGCCCAGTCCGGTTGCTCCCTGAATAAACACCACCTGACCCTGGCCCTGTTGGGTTTTGGCCCAGAGTTGGAGCAGGCATTGGAGGGGTTCAGCCCGGCCTACTAATTTCGGCCAGCGCTGGCAGGCCAGGGTCTGCTCTTCACAACAGTGGCTGGCACTCATGGCCATGCCGATCAGGATACGCCTCACCTGGCGAGCGGTGGTGTAACGTTTATTGGGGTCTTTATCCAACAGTTTGAGCATCAAATGTTCCAACGAGCGCGATAGGCTGGGGTTGATCTCACGGGGCGGCCTGGGGAGGGTGCTGCGGTGATGTTCCAGGATTTCCGAGTCGGTTCCGGTAAAAAGCGGCCGGCCGGTAAACATCTCATACAAAATGGTCCCCAGCGCGTATAAATCGGTGCGGGCGTCGATGGGCTGGCCCAAGACCTGCTCCGGGGCCACATAATTGGCCGTCACCAGGGCCAAAGAGAGGTCAATACTCAGCAGGGACTTGCCGCTTTCCAGCCGCCCCAGGCCAAAATCGCTGATCTTAACTTCGTTACGGGTAATCAGCACATTTTGGGGTTTCAAATCGCCGTGGATAACATTGTGGGCATGGGCATACTCCAGGGCCTGGGCGATGCTGGCAGCAATATTCAAAGCCAGATCAAAAGGAAGCGGCTGGCCGGACTGCTCATTCAACCGGTCTTGCAGCGTTTTGCCGGTGATAAACTCTTCGACCATGTAAGAAAGGCCCCGATCCTGGTCGCAGTCAAAAATATTGACAATATTGGGGTGAATTAAATTGACAATCTCGCGGGCCTGCCGTAAAAATCGTTCAATAGCCCCGTCGCTGAAAGAGGGGGAGAGAATCTTAATGGCCACGGGCTGGCTGAGTTTGATATCCACCGCCTTGAAAATCGTACCCAGTTGGCCATCGCCAATTTTGGCTTCAATATAGTAACGATCTTTGATCATCTGGCCCGGCAGGTTGAGCGTTTCGCGCGTTTTTAGGGCATTGAGCGCGGCATGCACCGAGGGATAAGTGGCAAAAAAATCCAGATAACCGGCCAGCTCAATCACTTGCTGCACGTTGATAGAAGGCCCGGCCAGGACCATCGGCGTGCCCGGATGTTCGCGGCGAAGTTTGACCAAAGTTCTCAGGCCGGCCACCTGCAACATCTCAACTTCTGACATATCAATAATAACCTGGGGCGGCCAGCCATTTTCCTTTAGCTCGGTCAATTGTTTCTTCAGTTCCATGGCCACCCGCTCATTGAGGATGCCGGTTGGTTTGACGATGGCTGCCTTACCACCGGGCACTTGTTGCATGTGGGTGGTTTTGGGTGGGGTCAGATCAAATGTTTGGCCTTCCTGGGCAATGATAACGTTGACCGGCTCTTCGCCGGAGTATTGGCTCTGCTGGAACTTCAAAGTGTCTTCCAGGATTTTTTCCAGGTCCTTATCCGAATAAGTGGGATCATAATGGAACAATAGTAGATTTTTTACTTTGGCCTGATGGGCCATCTCCAGGCCGACCAGGGCGGAACTATGGCCCCAGTCCTCTTTTTCGTCAGACTCCTGTAGGGTAAATTGGGAATCGTAGATGAGCACATCGGCCTCGGCAAAAAAGTTAAGAAAAGGACGCAAATCGGCGCCGGGGGGGTAAGCGGCATCGCTGGCGTAGACAAATACCTTGTCACTCTTCTCAAAACGAAAGGAGTAGGCATCGCCAGGGTGAAAATTGCGCATGCAACGAATGTGCAGGTCGTCAATTTCAAGCACATCTTCTGTTCTGAGATGAATAAACTCCATAGTGGCCTGCATATAATCCAGCGAAACCGGGAAATTGATAAACTCCTGTTGTCGCCGGAGCGCCGCTTCCATATCATGCACGCCATAAATGAAGATTTTATTGCCGGGCACAAAGGCCGGGCGAAAGAAAGGAAACCCCTGGATATGATCCCAATGGGGATGGCTAAAGAAAAGATGAATCACCCCTGTCCCCTGGCCGCATGGACCTTTCATCAACTCCAACCCCAACTGGCGAATGCCGGAGCCGGCGTCAACGATAAAAATATCCTCGCCTGACTGGACTTCAACGCAGGGCGTATTACCGCTGGCCGTGCCGGTGCTCAACAGCGGCAACTTGTCCAGGTAAGCTCGAATCACCTGGCGTCGCTTGACCTGGGTTTTAGCTGCGGCGAGATTGACGGAGTGGCCCGACTCGTCCGATGAGGTGTGCGTGCTCTCTAAGATGGTCGCGATGAGTTCCTCCCGAAACTCACCCGATTCTATCTGAGAAACCCCCAGCAGGGCCGCGATGATTTTCTCCCTGATCTCATCGGGCCGGATGGGAGCAGGAACGGACCCCCGCGCCCCCCAGATTCTTACTTTCATAAATCTTCCCCTGTGGCATCTTTAGCCAAGATGATTGTCCACATTATAACGACTTTTGGGTAGAAATGCTATAGTAACTTTGGTAAAGTAGACCTGACAGGTTTCTCAAACCTGTCAGGTCTTATACACAGGCGCGTTGACGCTTCGACCTTAAGGTGTATAATAGATTGGGACACAATTAACGCATGGACTCACAGACACTCTACAACCAGGCTTCACTTAGGACTGCGGACAACCTCAAAAGTATTGCCCAGTCAAAGCTGCTGCGTGATTTGTCGTCACTCTCACTGCCTGAGATTGATGCAGCAGTCAACCTGGTCAGCCAGGTTGTGCCGGCAGGGAATGTCCCGGCTGTCATTTTGAGCGGGCTGGCTAAGCTAACGGGACGCAAACCCCCGGCTAAAATTATCAGCCGTGACATCAATTTGCTATTTAAAGGCGTCGACCAGGCCCTGGACCGGGCGGTTTATGGCGCTTTCTTCGCCGGGCCGGCGGCGGTGATCTGGGGGTATCAAAACCTGCTCAGGCTGGCCGGTAAAGACCCAGAGGACTCCTTTCCAGAGGGAACATGGCAGTTCTACGTGGATTATGCTCTACGCGAGGATACCGCGCGCCATGCCAATGAAACTTGTGGTTTTGACCTGCTCCTTAACCAGCACCGCCTGAGCCTGAACACCGTTGACCGGGTTACGGCCTGGGTCATGGCCGCTATTCATTGCCTCCATCAGTATCCCAGCTTGTTAGAAAATGAATGGCGGGAGCGGGTTTATCTACGCTGCCTGGTGGATTTGAGCCATGACCGGGCCGATGGCCCGGTATACGCCAGGCTCTACCGGGTCTGGGAACAACAGCGCCCCTACGAGCGCGGCCCAGATGTCGCCGCCGGTGAAACTTACTCCGCCTATCGCCGGCGCAAATTCGACCAATTCCTGGCCGAGGCTGCTCGTAATTTACCCGCCGATCTACGCCACGAGTGGACTGCCCACATCCGGGCCGCCGAAGCCGAGGACCTGCCGGCCTACCAACAGCAGATGTCTCTCCTGGCTTATCTTGATCCTGGCCCCTATGGCGAAACCCGCACGCCTATCGCTCTGAAGCAAGCGCACGTTGGGGTAATTTATCAAGGGCATTACTATCTGCTGCCGGCCTGTACCCCGGGCGCCGGCCAGCCGGCCGAGGTTGCCACCGTGCGGGCGCAAATAGCAGCCTTATCAGCCGATCCGAAAGCATCGCCTCCTTCTCTGGCTGCTTTGGCCCAAATCAAGCGTGCTGCCTGGCCCAGCTTACGCCAAAAACTAAACCGGAACCTGGTCAAAGAACTGGATATGCTTCGCCACGCCCCCATCCTGCTAAATTTCGACCCGCGCCCGCACGCCCCTTCGGCCCTGCGCAGTCTGCCCCTGGCCGAACTGCGCCAGGGCGAACGCGGCATTGGCGATCATGCCCTGACCATCTTCGATACCCGCAAAACCTTTGTCTTCGACCAGTCCCATATCTTTTTCGATGGAGCTTGGGGCGCGGCTCTGGCCGAAATTATGACCAACGAAGCTTTAGCCTGGGCTGTCTATCTAAACAGTTCACCGGCCGGGCAGCCCCAAGCAACCCAACCTTATCGATTGGCCTTGCCGTTCAAACCGGCTGAACTGAAGTTGTTGGAACAAGCTCCCTTAGTCACGCCTGAAGTTGACGCCGAAACCGAGGCGGTCAACCTCAAGGCGATGTTGACCCTGCGCAAATCCTTCAAACAACGCAGCGACTTGATTGAATTGACCATCAATGACCTGCTGGTGCTTTATCGCGCCGTCCATGCCATCACTTACCAGCCCGCGCCCGGGTTGGTGGCCCAACTGCGCCGGTTAAGCGAGGTTGAGGCTACCCGGCCCGCCGCCGAAGCCGCCCTACAGGCTCTCCAGCCCGCCGAAGTGAGTCCGGCTATCGTCATTCCGGTCGATGCCAGCCTGCGGAGTCCGCGTGACCGGCTCTATCCGATCACCCTGCAAGTGCCGCTGCACGATTTGGATTTGCTCAATTTGCACCGGCGGGTAGTCAAAGCCTTGAACGCCTATAGCAAGCGGGGCGATGGCGACAGCGAGGCCCTTTATGAGAGATTTGACCAACTGCAAAAAGTTTATCTGCGCACCCTGGCCGAATTTGGCCGGATGATGAGCCGGACCAAAGAAATTGCCCTGACCGGCGAAACGCTCAGCATTGGGGCAATTAAGATGCTGGCCCACCTGCCCACCCCGCTGCAACGTATGCTGGATCAGGTTCCCGACCGTTTTGAGGTTTTAAATGATCTGATTAGAGGCCGCGAAACTTTTTCCAACGTGGGGGCCGTCGCTTCCAATAGTAGCCTGACCCGCTTTATCACTGCCAAGGACGACAACGACAAAAAGACCCTGGCCTGGGGGATCATCACCGATGCCAAGGGGGCGATGCGAATCACCCTGCGCGATTTCCGCCCCCACGTGGCCTTGCTGATAACAGCCGGACACAAAGATTTAGCGGTGCGGCTGACCCAAGATTATCTTGATGCCTATGCCGGCGGCTTGAACCGCTTTATGGCCGATCTACGCCGGATTACCGAGACCAGCCGGGAAACTCGCCTACGGAGAAAATAATGCCGCGAGACAGTTTAATCGGGCAACAATTAGACGAATATCGCCTGGAAGCTCTGCTGGGCCAAGGGGGTATGGCTCGCGTCTACCGGGCGTTGGATGTGCGGCTCAAACGCTGGGTAGCCATCAAGGTCATCGATACGCCGTTTCGGACGGATGCGGATTACATCAAACGTTTTGAACGCGAGGCCCAGGCCATTGCCCAATTGGAGCACCCACACATCGTTCGTTTGTATCGCTACGGTGAGGCCAACGGCCTGCTTTATATGGCTATGCAGTATCTCGAAGGTGCGCCTCTCAACGAACTCCTGGCGACCTATCGGAGCGAAAGTGGATTTATCGAGCCAACCGCAGCCAGCCGCATTGTCCGTGAGGTCTGCCTGGCCCTGGACTATGCCCATCGCCGGGGGGTAATCCACCGGGATGTCAAGCCGGCCAACATTATTTTGAACCAGCAGGGCCAAGCGATTTTGGCCGATTTTGGGCTGGCCTTGCTGACCCAGGTGGGCACGCAGGGGGAGATTTTTGGCACGCCGCACTATATGGCCCCGGAACAGGCCATGTCGTCGGCCAGCGCTGTAGCCCAGAGTGATCTTTACGCCGTAGGCGTCATCCTCTACGAAATGTTTACCGGCGTCCTGCCCTTTGACGCAGCCCAGCCGCTCGACATTGCTATGCAACACATGACCAAACCACCGCGCTCACCGCGCCAGATCCGCCCTGAACTTAGCCGCAAGCTGGAAGCCGTTATTTTGAAGAGCCTGGCGAAAGACCCTACAGGCCGCTACGCCACCGGCCGTGCCCTGTCCAATGCCCTGGATAAAGCGTTAGAAGTTACCCCGGTTAAAACTGCGGTCCCCGTGGTGGGCCACTCCCTGCCTGAGCGAGTGGCCATGAGTCTGGCTAAACGCCCCTTGCCGCCTCTACCGGCGGCAGTGGCGAAACCTGCTCCGCATAGGGCTTCGCCCGCTGCTCCTAAGAGGCCCCGGCGGTCCAAGACCCACCGGCGCCGGGCCAGCCACCAGGCAGTCCCTTCACCAGAGCCGGTCCGCCGGCGCCGACCCTCCGTTCTAACCATCGGACTTGGTTTGGCCGTAGGTCTGGGGGTGATCATGGTTGCCATTTTAGGCTGGATCAGATTTAAAGGTTGGCCTGGCGGCCTTGAAGAGTTGGCTCAGCAGTTTGTACCGCCGGTGGGACTGGCGCAGTGGATCGATCATACGGTGACGCCCACCGCGCCGGCCCATGACGTGATCCCTCTTCCTGGCCCGTCAGCGACGCCGGCTGTCCCTACCGTGACGCCCACCGCCACCCCGCTCCTTGAGCCACAATTGGTGGCAGACACCAGCCGGGATTTCTCCGGCCAGCCAGATGAAGCCTGGGCCTATTTCTTTTCCAAGCCTGACCAGAACAACTTTCAACCGCTGAAGTTTGAGCAGCGCACTTATGGAAGTTGTTGGTACGGCCAGGATTACATCCGTATCTGCCAGGACTCCGGGCATCCGGGCAACAGCGCCGACATCGCCTGGCGCTGGACAAGCAATGTCAGCGGGCAGATTGAGGTGGAGATCTCGGCTCGCAAGATTGACTCCGGCGGGGACGGCGTAACCATCCTGGCTTATCACAACCAACTCAACCAACCTATCGACGGCTGGCAAATTGGGCCAAACGACACCGCCGGGGTTTTCCGGCTAAAATTCTTCGAGACCGAGGTCAAGCAGGGAGACACCCTTTTCTTTGTCATGAAACGAAACAGTAATGCGCAGAACGACCACACAGCTTTTCAAGTGCAGATTTATTTGACAGGAGCGACCCCCTGATGAACGATCCCCTGCTAGGGCATCAACTGGCCAATTTCCGGCTGGAACGGACGATTGGCCGGGGTGGGATGGCCCAGGTTTACTACGGCTACGACGTCAAGTTGAAGCGTCCGGTTGCCGTCAAGGTCATTGACGCCCGTCATCGGGATAAACCGGCCTATGCCAGGCGCTTTGTGCGCGAAGCCCAGGCTATCGCCGGGTGGCGGAACGAACACATTATTCAAATCTACTATGCGGACGACAAAGACGGCCTCTATTACTTTGCGATGGAATATATTGATGGGCAAGACCTGGGGCAACTACTGGCCCAAGGTGCTAAAGGTAAACTGCTCCCCCAGGCCGAGGTCTTGCGTATCGGGCAGGCGGTAGCCGGCGCCCTGGATTATGCCCACGAACGTGGGGTCATTCATCGTGATGTTAAACCCTCGAATGTGCTGCTGGCCAAAGATGGACGGGTCGTTCTGGCCGATTTTGGCCTGGCCCTGGATGTCGAGCAAGGCTCGGCCGGCGAAGTTTTTGGCAGCGCCAATTACCTGGCCCCAGAACAGGCTCGCCACTCGGCCAAAGCCGTCCCCCAATCCGACCTGTATTCGCTGGGGGTAATCCTGTACGAAATGCTGACCGGCCGCATCCCCTTTAATGATCCCTCGCCGACAACGGTGGCGGTGCAACACCTGACCCTGGCCCCCCCGCCGCCGCGCCAAATCAATCCCCGGCTCAATAAGGCGACGGAGGCTGTCTTACTCAAAGCTTTGAGCAAATCTCCGGCCGAGCGCTATCAAACGGGCCGGCAGTTAATGGATGCTTTGAGCAAGGCTTTGGCGACTCAACCCGCTGCCCCGGTTCACCGAACCAAACCGGCGGCGGCCAAGACCGTGCCAAAGGTTGCCAAGCGGACCTCTCAGCCCAAACTCAGCTACGGGGTGGGCCTGCTGCTGGTTGTAGTCATGGCGTCGGCGGCTGGATATTGGTTGTGGCGGGATAAGGGGACTTTAAACCTGCCGTTTGGCCTGGCGCAGGCCACCACAGCCAGCGCGTCCCCAACGGCGACAGTCTCCGCTGCCGGTTTCACCCCGACCCCGCTGGCGGAGGTTTTTACGCCGCCCTCAGTCACAGCGACGGCCATGGCGGTGACGCCGGCTGCGCCCATTTCCTCTTCAACGCCTACGCTTACACTTGTTGCCACCAAAGCGCCTGCCGCCCCCCCACCCACTTCCACCCTCCCGCCGCCATTGGCCGATTCTGTGAGTGAATTCTCCGGGGCGCAGGGGCAGGGCAATTGGCAGTATCAATGGTCTAAGGGGCGAGATAGTTTTGACTGGATAGATATGCAGTTCGATGGAAGCTGCTGGCGTGCCCCTAAATTAGGGGATCGGGTTTGGGAAGATTATGTTCGCATTTGCCCCACCTCGGCCCATCCCGGCGCAGAAGGTGACATTACCTGGCGTTGGACGAGTGAAACCAACGGCCCGGTTCAGGTAGAGGTCTCCGCGCGTAAGATTGACACGCAAGGGGGCGATGGGGTAGAAATCGTCGTTTATCGCAACACCGAGGAAATAAAACGGTGGCCGCTGGCGGCCAATGACGCGGTGGGGTTTACTCAATCATTTAACCTGGAGGTTAAACAGGGGGATTATCTCTTCTTCGTCCTAAAGCCCGGCGCTGACTCAACCCATGACGAGACGGCGTTTCGAGCGCGGGTGGTCAAATAGGAGTAAGGAGTAGGAAGTAGGGAGTAGGAAGTAAGGGGTCAGCGTTCCAGGTGTGGGTGGTGGATGGGTAGTAGTAGACTTCAAAACTTACATCATCCACTTTTAGATGCAAGGCTTCTTTTAGAATAACTCCAAGATGCCGGTGTTAGCATCTTCATTCATAACTTTAATCGCAGCGTGGTTTGCCCGCAAAATGTTCTCAATATCTTGGGTTGAACAATTACCTCGTCGTATCCAAATTACCTTCGGCGGAAATCCCCGTAAAACACTAAACTCACTGAAATCTACATCTTTCTAATTTCATGCCGGAATCGCTACCGTATATCGTTCTCGTTCAGCCGCATACTTTAGACACGCCAAAATATCCTCCTGGGTCAGATAAGGAAAATCGGCCAGAATTTCCTGATAATTCATTCCAGAAGCAAGATACTCAAGAATATCGTAGACAGTTATACGCATCCCTCGGATACAGGGTTTACCGCCCCGTTTACCTGACTCAATGGTAATGATACCTTTATAATCCATAACCTCTCCTCGACTATTTAAGGTGACAATACTGTATCACAGAGTTGAGGGTGAAACAAATTATATCAAATTATGTTTTGAGCGAGCCGACAACTTTTACGGCCCCTATTTCAAGCAGTGGACCCAGCAGATTGGCTGCGCCGCCATGTTCCACCAGCTTACCGTCTACGACTTTGTCGACATTAACCCCGCCATATACCAACTGCCGGCCGGTGGGGGCCATCCCAAGCCACTCGCCCAGATGGGTGCCGCGGGCCGTGATAACGGAAACGACCCAATCACCTTCCGCTATTTGCCGCTCAATGGTCACCGTTAGATCGGGATAGGTGGTGCGGACCCCGCGAACATGGTCAATCATGCCCTGGATGCCGCTATGAACCCGGCTGATACCATCGGTTTCGACCACATCAGGTGAGATGAACTCGGCCATCCTATCGGTGTTACCGGTATTGACAACTTCTTCGTAGAAGCGACGAATAAGCTCTTTGTTGGATGTAGTGTCCATGAATGATCCTCCATTCTAGTGGGACGCCTAACGAGTCGCGTTTCAGCCACTGGCAGGCCAGCACAGCATATTACTTTTACCAAAGCCTTTGCCGGCAAAGTATAGTTGATAAACCGGCTGATAGCAAGAGTTGGCTTTTCTGCAACAACAACCATAACCTGGCCTAAAATATAAACTATGCCGCTCTACTTTCGCCCATAAAAACCCTTGCTTTACCCCGCTCTTTCCACCAATAGCTCGGATAACAATCCTGCCGCCGTAGCGGTTAACCTTTTACATTTGAGGCCATTGTGTTGTTTACCTAATTTTTCTAATAAGACGCCGCAGTTGGCCGAACCAAATTCTTCAACAAACTGAGCGGTAAATTCTGCGGCAAGTTCCTTGGCGTGTTGAATATCTTTGCCGGGTTCGATTCGACCGTACAGGTAACCGATAGCGACGATACCGCCGGTCAGTGCGCCACAGGTTTCTGCGTGTGTGCCGCCAATACCACCCCTAAAAGCCGAGGCAGCTTTTGTTATTTCCACGTTTGGGTTTTCGGCGTACAGTTCGATGATTGTTTTGGCAATTGCTTCGGCGCAGTGAAATCCCGAAACATAGTGGTCAAATGTCGTTTTTTCTACTTCATCTCTGGTCATTTTTTTCTCCCTTATAATTAATATTTATGTTGGTATGACCCACAAAACTGTGGGGTTGATAACCGTCGATGTTTAGCTCGTAGTATAAGTTAATCGGAAATAACATGTCAATAGACAGTTTTCGATACATAATATCGGTTTTATCGAACCTTTGGGGGTATTCAATGGAGGTTCTTGAAACCAAGCTCAACGTACGTCTTTTTAAGCGAGCCGGTAAACAAGCGGCCTTAACCGAGGCCGGAGAAATTTTGTTGTTATATTCGCAAAAAATTATTGAATCTTGAAGAGGGGACTAGAACAGAGGTTGGTAACAACGAGGAAGTGCAGCAACTGATATTGAAACACAGAAATGCTTCTATCAGCTTTTGCGCTCAGGCGCTCGATTTGCTTCAATTTCATCTAAAAAATCCAACAGGTTGTCTCGCACCATCACAAACGAAGGGCCGCCGCCAAACTCGACCCCAATCGCCGCTGCTTCTAATACTTCTGCCCTGGTCGCACCCGCGGCCAGCGCATTGTTGGTATGGTTGGCCAGGCAGGGCACGCACCGGGTCGCCACAGCCGCGGTGACGGCCATGAGTTCTTTATACTTTCGGTCCAAAACGCCGCGTTTGTAGTAGTGCTTCATCAATTCATTGAAGCCGTTATAGAGATTGGGCGCTTCTTTTTCCAGGCGCGCTCTATTTTCGGTCCTCTTTTTCAGAATATCTTTGACGATGCCCATATTGTTCCTCTTTTAGGCTACAGCCATGCCAAGTTCTGGCAAAGGTGTTCCCGTTGCTTCACTATAAAGCACATCAGGGCAGAAATCCACTTCATTCGGCCAAACAAGCGTACCAATTTCGGGGTCAACTTTCACCTGTTTAAAGAAATCTATATCCTGTAACGGCGCAAAAACTCCTCCACGCCCTACAATCCGGTTTTTAAAATCTAACTCTGCCTTCTCGCCATTGGTAAAAGTTAACTCTAAGCGGTATCCTTCAATGTGACGAACCTCGGCAATTCGTGGAAACATCATAAATCTCCTCATTCTAATGGCTCAATTTTCTCGGCTGGTTGGTCATTATGATGATACCAAAAAAACGACTTATCTCTGGTATGATAGCTCCAAATTCAATCAGGCTCCAAATCATCCCTCAATAATCAGTAATTGGGATTAGTTCTCCCTTCGTTACTACTCAGGCTACACAGAGTTTCACAGAGAAGACACGGAGAAACACAGAGAAAATCGAAAAATTTCCTCCGTGAGTC
>CAZUNT010000101.1:0-24116 GCA_964622215.1 uncultured Caldilineaceae bacterium | reverse complement strand
CCGCCGGGACATTGACTGAAGCCGGGTCGGTTGAGCCGGGACTGAGTACGACGCCGGCGGGCATATCACCATCGGTTTCATCCACATTGACAAAGGTTGCGCCGGGGGGCACGGTCTGGGTGTACTGGCCGGAGGCATTGGTCTGGACGGTGTAGGTGATGCCCAGGCTGTCGGTGATGACCACCGTGATATTCGGGATGGGGGTCTCGCCGTTGGCCGGGTCGTAGCTGCCGTCCTCATCCAGGTCGATGAAGACCCGCCCGGTTATCTGTTGATCGTAGACGTAGCCGGTGTTGTCGGTGGCGTGGCCGTTGGCCGGGACGGTGACGGTGGTCGGGTCGGTCGAGCCGGTGGTCAAGACAACGCCGGTGGGCAGGTCGGCGTCGGTCACGTCCACCGTCGTACTGCCCGCCGGAACGGTCTGGCTGAAGTAGCCGGTAGCGGTGGTGGTGGCGGTGTAGACCAGGCCATTGCTGGCGGTGATGACCACCTCAACCCCGACCAGGGGGGTATCGATCCCGACGGTGTAAGTTCCGTCCGCATTCTCATCCACGTACACCGTACCGTCGACGTACTGGTCGTAGACGTAGCCGGTGTTATCGGTGGCATGGCCGTTGGCCGGGACGGTGACGGTGGTCGGGTCGGTCGAGCCGGTGGTCAAGACAACGCCGGTGGGCAGGTCGGCGTCGGTCACGTCCACCGTCGTACTACCCGCCGGAACGGTCTGGCTGAAGTAGCCGGTGGCGGTGGTGGTGGCGGTGTAGACCAGGCCATTGCTGGCGGTGATGACCACCTCGACCCCGACCAGGGGGGTATCGACCCCGACAGTGTAAGTTCCGTCCGCATTCTCATCCACGTACACCGTACCATCGACGTACTGGTTTTGAACAGTAGTTGGTTCGTCGTCGTCGTTGTTCGGATTGCTGTCCGGGGTGGAGGTGGTGATGACCACGCTGTTGGTGATCGTGCCGCTCGCTGCGGCGTCCACCGTGACCGTGAAGACCAGACTGGCGCTGCCGCCGCTCAACACATCGCCAATGGTCCAGGCTAGCCGGTTTCCACTCAACAGGGTGGGGCTGCCCCCGCTGACCATCGCCCCAAAGCTCACTTCGGCCGGTAAGGTGTCGGTGATAGTCACATCCGCCGCGTCCGCCGGACCGTTGTTGGTGTAAGTCAGGGTGTAGGTCAGTACCTCGCCGGCGGTGACCGGATCGGGGCTGTCCGTCTTGGCGATGGTCACATCTGAGAACAACGGCAAGTAGTGGCTCAAATCTGTGTTCGTAACCGTAGCCGTATGGGTGACGGGATTGCCAAAGGCGTCAAGGCCGGTCACGGTGGCGGTGCCGGTCACGGTGGCGGTGTTGGTGTATTGGCCGGTGGCGCTGGCAGTACTCACGTAAGTCCAGGTAATGCTCTCGCCGGGCAACAGCGTAACCGGTGTGGTAGGCGTAATCACCACCAGATTGCCCAACGAATCCCAATCTTCGACTTGAACATTGGTCAAGGTGATGCTGCCGGTGTTGGTGACCTGGTAAGTCCACGTAACCGGTGAGCCGAAGGTAATTTGCGGCCCGGTCGGTGTGTCGGCATCTTGGCCGTTGGTGGCTTTTTCAATGACGATACCGACAATGGAGGTGGTTTGAGTAAAGCGATTATTTGAGGTAATAGGATCGGGCAGCGTGTCGATGATACTGACCGGATTTTCTATCAGCCAGTCAGCGCCCGGCTGGAAGGTGTCGGTAACGCGCACGGTGAAGGTAAGATACCCCACCGCGCCGCTGATGACCTGGCCAAATGGATAATTGCCGGTCCAGGTAATGGTTGAGCCGGCAGTGGTAGGAGTGCTGATAGCCGGCTGGCCGGTGAGTTGCAAAGTGGGCGAAATAACCAGCCGTGCGTTAGCCGGGTCGTAAGTGAAGGCAGAAACTTCGGCCGGTAGTTCTTCGGTGATGGTCAGGGCTGATATCGGTCCCGGACCGTTGTTGACGAAGCGAATGGTGTAAGTCAACGTATCGCCGGGGCGAACCACCGGCGGCACATCGAATTTTTCGATGGATAGGTCGGCGGTGGGTTGGAAGCCGAAATCGGCGGCGGTATAAACCTGCCCGGCGGTAAGCGTGACCGTCAACGGGTTACCGGTGGTAGATAGGTAATTGGCCGGCACTGAAGCAGTATTGACGGTAACGGTATAGACCCCGGCGGCCAGGTTGGTAAAGGTATAGATGCCGTTACTGTCGGTGGTGGTGGTCAATTCAGCGCCGCTGGTCAGAGTCAGAGTGAGAACTACGTTGGGAATACCTAGCTCGGCCCCGCCATCTTGCAGGCCATCGCCGTCCCAATCGACCCACACAAAATCGCCGACACTGCCAATGCTGCCCACCGGGTTGGTGACAGTAGAGGTGGTTTGGGCATAAGTGGTCGTCATCAAAGCAGTGTTGGTGATGGCAGTGACGGTTGGCGGAAGAGAGGCGTCAACGGTAACTTGGAAGGTAAGGGTGACCAGCGAGTTGGCCGCAACCGTGAGGGGCGAAATACGGATGAGCGGCAGGTTGTCACTAGCCCCGGCCAGACTGCCCGCGCTCGCGGGGGCGATGGCCAGGCTGTTGGTGACATAGTTGGTGTTGGCCGGGACGGTATCGGAGATGGTAACGCCGGTAATCGGCGTGGCCTGGCCGTTGGAGAGCACAATCGTATAAGTCAGGGTGTCGCCGGCGGCAACCGTACCGGTAGGCGAGACGCTCTTGGAAAGCAGGGGCAGCGCAGCAAAGAAGCCATAGTCAATATTACCCATGCTGGCATTAGTAATGATAACGGGAGTGGCGACCGAGAGCGTTGAGGTGACGGCGCCGGTAGGTCGAGCGGTCAGGCTCAGATCGGTGAACGGCGCGACGGAACGGTTCATCGAGACGGTGTAGGTAAAGGCCGACAGGTTGGTAAAGGTGTAACGCCCAGAGGCGTCGGTAGTAGTGTAGCCGGCCGGCAGGCTGGAACCTTGCCGGTACAGGTAAACGGGGATGCCGGCATACGGCGTGTCGCCGGCGGTGAAGGTGTCGGTCAGGGTGTCGCCGCTGCCGCCCTGGTCATAGAAGATGGTGCCGGTGATGCTGTAGGGACCGGCATAACGATAGCCAAAGTCAACGGTTGTATAAACCAGGGTGGGGCTAATGGTAACCGTTGCCATATGAGGCGTGGCCAAACCGTTAAGGTCATAAGTAGGAGTTAAGGTTCCAAAAGTCGTCGGCAGCGAGGTCGTAATGACCGAAACGGTATAGGTCCCATCGGCGCTCAGAGGCGCGCCGCCAAAGCCGTAATAGCCGTTAACATCGGTGGTGGTGGTAAAGACACTGCCGCCTGGCGAGGTCAGGGTGATGGTGATGCCGCTCAGGCCCGGTTCGCCGGAATCCTGGACGCCGTCGCCGTCGTTGTCCAACCAGACAAAATCGCCGATGGCGCGGGGCGGTTTGTAGCCAAAGTCGCGGGTCAGGTCAATCTGGCCGAGGCGCAGGCCAACGGTACTGGCCGAGTCGCAGCCGCCAAAAGCAGCAGCCGTGTCATCGCTGCATATATCGAGATAGGTGGTCCCAGAAAGAACCGGATATTCGGGGTCGCCGGTTTGGATGTAGCCGGCCGGCAGGTTGTTGGTAATTACCCTGACGGTATAAGTACCGCTGACCAGGCCGGTGAAGCTGTAGACGCCGCTGGCATTGGTCGTGGTGGTATAGAGCGGGGTGGTCGAACCGGAGATGTACAGCGTAACGGTAATGCCCGGAATGCCCGGCTCTCCGGCTTCCCACTGGCCGTTGCCGTTGTTATCCTGATAAATCAGGTCGCCGATGACGCCGGGTGGGACATAACCAAAATCGGCGTTGCGGTAATTCTGACCGGTTGCCAAGGTGACATCGTGCGGATTGCTGCTCACCCCGAGCGTCAGACGATTACCGGATGTGTCGGTAATGACTGAATCCACATCTACCAGATAATTACCGGCCGGGAGGTTGGTAAAGGTGTAGATGCCGCTGGCAGTGGTGGTGGTCGTCATTACCAGGGCATCAACCGTAGGACTAATACCACCATTATTGTCGGTATCTTCGTAGAGCCGGACGGTCACACTGGCAATACCGTTCTCACTTGCATCTTGAACGCCATCGGCATCGCTATCACGCCAGACAAAATCGCCAATCGAAGCGGTCCCGACAGGGCGGTAGCCAAAGTCAACGGTAGTAATACTCGTAGTATTCAAAGTTACCGAGGCGCGGTTATCACAAGTGGTACAGGCAACGCCGGCCTGGTCGGGATCGGCGGTTTGGGTGTACCCGGCGGGGAGAGTGGCGCCATTGACCGAAACAATATACCGGTTACCATTACCGGCCAGGTTGGTAAAGGTATAAACACCGCTGGCGGTGGTGGTTTGAGTGGCAATCAGGGTGTCGGTGATGGTATTGAGAACTCCGTTGCCGTCAACATCACGATATAGATAAACGGTGACACCCCCAATATCTTCCTCGCCGTCATCTTGTGTACCATCGCCATTCCAATCGGTGTAAACGGTATCGCCAATGCTCAGGCCGCCGGTGTAACCAAAGTTATAAGGCCCCCTGATTTCATGCGCTGCAACAGGAAAGGCGGCTTTGAGATTGTCGCATGTTGTACACTGGGTGTTGGGTTGATCCGGGTCGCCGGATTGGGTCATGCCCGGTAGATCGGTGGTTATGACCCTAAGGGTATAAGTTACCGGAACATTCACGGTAAAGCTGTAGAAACCGCTGGAGCTGGTAGTGGCCGTGATGGTGCAGTTGACCCCCCCTGAATCGCACAAAGTAACCCGCACATTAGAGATGGGTTCCTCATTAGCATCCCAAACACCATCGTTATCCCGATCGTTCCAGATATAGCCGGTCACGCCGCCTTGGTTGGTAGCGCTGCGATAGCCAAAACTAACGTTGGTGATATTCTCGCCGGCAGCCCCATTGACAATACTGTTAAAGGTGCTTAAATCGGCGTCGGTGGTGTTCCATAGGCTATCACAGGTACCGCAGGTAATACCGTCGCCATTGCCGGTTGTGGCGGTTTCGGCACGGCGGGTGGTGAATCCGGCCGGCAGGGTAGATTCGCGCACGATGACGTTATAGAAGCCATCACGCAAACCAGAGAACATGTAACCGCCGGTGGCAGTAGTGACCTGGGTGGTAATCAGCCGCCACTCACCCCCATTAGTGCCGCCATTACAAGGGTCATTTCCATCCCCCGGCGGAGTTACGAGCAGCCCATTTAACAACTGGTAGCAACCCCACAACTCAACTGTCACATTGGGTAAGAAGGTATCCCCGCTATTGAAGCCGGTCGTACCCGACCAACCGGAGTTGTTGGTATCAGCCCAAATGACGCCGGAAATGGAACCAGAAGCGTTGATGCCGACGGTCGCGGTATCGCCGACAGTGTTGAGCAGTCGGCCATTATAAAAGGACCCATTCGTGCTGGTCGCCACATTAGTGGTAAGGGTGGTCGTGGTCAGCGCCCTGAAGGTCACTGTAATTCGCTGGGTACCACCGGCGTAGAGCGGACCGAGATTCCCCCAGGTAATGGAGCCAACTGTATTAGGCACAGAACCGCTGGTAGAAACAGTTGACTGGGGCGGTTGGGACGAGATAAATTGGAGATGATCGGCATCATAAGTATCGCTCAAAGGCAGGGTCAAGATGTGGTCATTAGGGCTGGCACAAATCTGGTCGGTGGTAACCACGTAGGCGGCTGCATCCAGACCCATATCGCCGCTGTTACTGCTCCCGTTGCCCGTCAATTCAACTTCCATTACCCCATTCCTAAAATCGCTCCACTGCCAGCCGCCGGCGGGGGGGGTCAAGACCCTTTCAAAGGTATATTTGGAGCCAACCGGGCCATTAAAATGGGTACTGCCATTGTAAGAATAGGAGGGGTTATTGGTATCTGGGTTGTCATTCCGGTAGACCTGCACGATCAGGCTATCGGCTGCTAGCAGGCTTAAGGTTTCTTTGAGGTATAAAACAAGTTTCACTGAAGTAATATTGCCGGTTTTACCGGCAGTATTAAAGCCGCTTAAGCCTATTAGGTCGTTGCTGTTAGCTAGAATGGTGGTGGCATATTGGCCGTCAGGAGCATTTAAAGAATTATTGGGGGTTTGCCACTGAGAATTGGCCGAAGCGCCTCCATTCGGCTCAGGAAAACTACTGTTATACTGGGCTACGGTGGCCCAAATCGGATAAGTACAAAAACCATTCGCCGTACCATCGCCGGGGCGGGTGTTGACCAGGTCAATGGTGTAGATAACATTTTCGCCTACGTAGGCCGGATCCAGAGAAGAGAGGATTTTCTGCACCCGCAGGGTGGGACCAAAGCCAAAATCGGCTTGAGTATAAGTGACCGTACTCGCAATGTTCTGGGCAGAATCCAAATCTACCGTGTAGACGCTCCGGGTGGTGAGGTTATAGCCGTTGGGTAGGTCGGGATCAAGGTTATCTACTGTTACCAGGTATCTACCATCGTACAGATTGGTAAAGGTGTAGTTGCCGGTGGCCGTCAGGCCGGTGGTGGTGGTCAACACCAGCACGTCGTTGCTATTCAGCGTACCATCGCCGTTTTTATCCCAGTAAAGCGAGACGGTGATATTGCTTAACGACGATTCGCCCGCATCTTGTATTCCATCGCTGTCCTCGTCGCGCCAGACAAAATCGCCCACACTATTGACGCCCTGTACCAGGGTGGTGTCGCAGGCTTGGCCAATAGATGGCCCGCTGCCAAATTGCGCGTTGGCGCAGTTTTCAATGACCGGCCCGCCGGAGTAAGTGCCGGGTACCAGAACTGAAAATTGGGCCTGGCCACTATCGCCAGCGGGCAGCGGCTGCTGCAGCCACCATTGGATATTGGTGACGTTGGTGTAGACAGCCGGCTCGGTGCTGCTCCAATTCTGGCCGTTGTCGGTTGAATAATAAATTACCACGCTGCCGCTGCTAAGGGTATAGGTGGCGCTGCCGGGACGGTAGATCGTACCGCTGGGAATCGTATCGCTAATCACCAGAGGGTTGTTAACATACGCGCCCGAATAAAAAGTCAGGCCAGCCGGTTCGGCGCCCCCGTTAACAAAGGGGATATTGTAGGTGATGACCGCGCCGACATTGACCAGGTCGGGGCTGCCCGATTTGTCAATCGTAACCAGGGCCTGGGGAATGGTTACCGGCGGCGGACCGCCGCTGCCGTAGTCGGCGTTGAACTTTTCGTTGTCGTAGCCGGAGGCCGCTTCCTGGTAGGGGGTAGGGGTCACGGCGCAGTTAGACCCCATGGCGATATAGGTATAATAAACTTCGCCGGTCACATTGGTATTATCGGGCGGAACCTGGGGCCGGGTGAAGTAAAGCTGGTCGGTAAAGGTAAACACGGTCGGGGTACCACCGGCAATAGTAATGATGCCGCTGGTACGGAGGAGGCGGAAACAGCCGGGGTCGAACACGCCGGGATTGCCGATGGGCTGGACCCAAAAGTTGTTGTCGGGTAAATAATCGCCGTTGTTGTCAAACCCGAAGTTAACGTTGCCAATTCGATATAAAATACCGTTGGTGGTAATGATCCCACCGGGGCGGATGGTGGCCGGGTCGGTGTTGAACCAGAGGCCGCCGGGGTTGCCGTTGGGCTGGATTTTGTTGGCCATAGCGGAAATTTCATTTCGCATGTGCATCTGCCAGGTGTTGGTGGTGGTAATGGTACTGGTCCCATCAAAGCCTTTGGCCCACACATCGAAATTGAGCCACAAATCATCTTCGGGTTTGACCGAGTCGCCCCAGACGGAGTCTTCGTTACATTGCGGGGTATCCGGCGAACCATCAGGGTTGTTCTCACAGCGGGGGTAACTAAAGGTCCAATATTGGACGGTACACTGGCCCGGCTGCAAAACACCCGCTTGCCGGGTAGCGTCGGAGAGACCTAGGTTGCCGCCTTCATGCGTAAAGGCATAGTAGCCGCCGTTTTCCAGGGCCGGGTGTTGGGTGAGAAAGTTGGTATCGGTAACATAGCGGCGGGGATACAGGCCGGGGGTCTGATTAGCGGCATCGCCGATATAAACGACGACGTTGGTCAGAGGCGTACTGCCGGTGTTGCAGACCCTCCCGGACACGGTGGCTGCCGAGGGACCATTGGTGGAGGGGGAGGTGACGTTGGAATCGACCACCAGGTTGTAGCCGGCCAGGATTTCAACGGATAGGGGGGGATTGGCCGCTTTAACCAGGACATCAGGCAGGAGGATGACGGCCGCCACCCCCAAGGCCAGAAGCGATACCAGAGCCAGGGCCATGAGCGTTGTTTTAGAGAGAGGCCGGTAGGGCGACAGCCGCAAAAAGCCGGCCGGCTTGGAGGTAAATCGACTGCGGATAAAGCGGCTCAGGTGAATGAGGCCAACGAGTCCAAAACTAAAAACGATGAGCAGGATAATAAGTTCAGTCATAGGAGGCTCCAGTAGATGTCACAAATTATGGCTAAAGGAAAGGTGGGCGGCCGGCAATATTTTGCGCTTAAATTTATTAAATAAGATGCTCCTTATCCCGATAACGAACAGCGGCCCACAGGGTCAGGCCGATCAAGGTAACAACCAAACCACTGACTAATAAAAAATTAATTCGAAATGGCTTAACAAGCCCTGTTTGGGGTAAATGAGCGGGCGGCTCCTCAATAATGACACATTCCAGCGGACATTTGACCCATTGGGTTTCAGGGTTATTGGCTTCTACTGTGCCCAGGGAGATGGGGCCAGCGGCCAGTTGGGCCTTAAGTTGGTCTATATTCAGAGACCGGGTATCAATGGCTTCGGCCGTCATAAATTGAGGCGTTTGGGCCAGAAAAACCTGCCACCGGCCGGGGTAGGGTAAAGTAAAGCGGGTGCTTTTGGCATCGGAGATGACGCCTTCGGCAATCCAGCCGGAACCTTCATGGACTAATCGCACTTGAGCCTGGATTTCTACCGGGGAAATAGCATGTTCAACCGGCACTAACATTGGAACGGAAAAATCCGCTGTATGGGCCAGGGCCAATGGTTTATATTTTTGACCGGAGCTAATCAAAATGGGGCTGACCGGACAATTTTTCATGTCGCAGCGTTCAATTTGAACAATCACATAGTCGGTGGGGGGAGATTCATCATTTGACTTGTTACCACCACCACTACCACCACTATCGTCGTCATCATCATGATCGCCGCCGTCTGGCGGCGGGGGGGGTGGGGGGTGGGGTGTTGGGGTAAAACCATACGCCGGATGGGCTTGGATGTCAGCCGGTATAGCCAGATTAAATCCAATAAGGGCTAATCCAAAAAACAAAACGAACAGAATGACCGGTCTAATTTTGTGATGGTTCATATCAGAAATCCTTTTGCTCGGTTAGGATCATGGCTAAAATTGCTTGTTTGGACACTCAACAGGGATTGCACGGCGCAGTGCAGTTGATCGGCGCTAAATGGAAAATCGAGGTGGTAAATCCGGTTAGTTGGGTCGGCCTTAAACGGCCGGTCTGAGATAATCAGTAAAGGGATATGGCCAGCCTGGCGAGCCAGGGTAGCCTGGCTCAAGGAGGCCAGCGCCGGTTCGTTGCTGGATGAACTTAAGGCTACAATCAATAAGGCCGCCAAATTCTGGACGGTTTCCTCCGAGCCAGCTCGTTGAACCGTCAGATGAAGCCCATGCAGGTTGGTCATTATGATGTCACAGAGGAAGTCATTATCGCTCCAAACTAATACGGTGGTCTGATCCTGGGAGATATTCATCACAGCGGCCTTTCGTAACACTCTAACATTGTTATCATAACACACCGGTATAACAGCCCGGTCACAAAAAAATAACAATCGTATAACAGTTTTTGTAGTAGGGGAGCTATTAAACAAACGGCGGTTTTCTCAGGAAGGCCGCCGTTTGTGGGGGTAAAAGATACGAAATCAGGGGTGGGTTACGTTTATAAAGACGGGCTGTTTTTCACAAGGTAAAAATGTAACCCAGGCCGGGGCGAGTATGGAGATAGCGCGGGTTTTTAGGATCAGCCTCAATTTTGAGGCGAAGGCGATAGATAACCTGGCGCAGCACTTGCTCTTCCCCTTCATACCCGGGGCCCCACACTGCTCCCAGCAAGTACTCGGTTGAAACAACCTGGCCGGCGTGGCTCACCAATTCGTTTAACAGGCGGTATTCAGTGGTGGTCAGGTGTAGCTCTTGCCCGGCCCGGTAGAGACGCTTCTGTTCAGTATCCAGGTACAGGCTGCCGGCTTCAAAAACTATCTTATTGCTTGGCGGCGGCGTAAAGTCGCCCCGGCGCAAGTTGGCCCGGATCCGAGCCAATAATTCCTCGATACTAAAGGGTTTGGTGATGTAATCATCGGCGCCCATATCCAGCCCCTTAATCTTGTCGGCTTCTTCGGCTCTGGCCGTCAGCATGATGATGGGAACTATGGAGAAGGTGCGAATCTCCTGGCAGGCGGCCAGGCCGTCCATAACAGGCATTTTGATATCCAGAATAATCAAATCCGGCTGCTCTGTCCGGGCCAGGGTTACCGCCGTGCGGCCATCATGAGCCGTTAAAACCTGATAACCGCGTTTCTCCAGGTTGGTCTGGATAATCCAAACAAACCCCTCTTCATCGTCAACCACCAGAATCCGTTGGCGAGTTTGAAGTTGAGTCATAAATTGCTCTCCTTAAAGTCGGTTGGATCAACCGGTAAGGTAAAATGAAAGGTGCTGCCCTGCCCCGGCTCACTTTCTGCCCAGATACGCCCACCGTGAGCCTGAATAATTTCCCGGCTGATAGCCAGCCCCAGGCCGGTGCCGCTGATATGGGCAGTGGCGGCTTGCTCCACCCGATAAAAACGCTCAAAGATTCTTTTCAAATCGGCCGGGGCAATTCCAATTCCCTGGTCGCTGACACTCAGGTGAAGCCAGCGATCCTCCCGCCGGCCAGCCAAAGTAATAATACCGCCGTGCAGCGAATATTTGACGGCGTTACTCAACAGGTTGCGCAGCACTTGTTCTATCTGCCGGATATCTATGTGGGCCAGCAGCGGTTCGGTTGGAAAATCGGCTACCAATTTCAGACCGGCTTGGTCTGCTTTGAACTGCATCTGGATAACCTCGACGACTCCCGTGGCTAACCGGCTAATATCTGCTATGTTTAGGTTAAGCCTGAGTTGTTGTTTCTCTAACCGGGAGAGGTTCAGAAGGTTGTTGACGATAAGCTCCAGCCGTTCTGTTTCCTGGTAAATACCGCTTAAGAAGCGGTGTTGAATCGCCGGTTCAAATTCAACGTCATCAGCCAAAAGGGAAGAGCTGGCAGCCCGGATAATCCCCAGGGGGGTTCTCAACTCATGAGAAACGTTATCAATCAACTCTGCTCGTATTCGACTCACCTCTTGCAGCACCTTGAGATCGGCTGCTTCTTGCTCAATCCGCCTGTGTTCGGTGATGTCACTCACTATCCCGTAGACTACTTTTGAGTCACCCTGCTGTTCAACCCGGGCCTTGTCTCGAACCCAAATAATCTGCCCGTCGGCCCGCACCAGGCGATATTCGATCTCGCCGCTCGCTTGCAGGGGCAACTGGAGCGCATGAACGGCAGCTCTGGCCCGGTCATCGGGGTGAATGACGCTGCCAGCCCAGAAGTTCCAATCCGAGCTAAATTTTTCTACGGGATAGCCGGTGAGTGAGGCTACATTAGGCGAAATATAGAGATTGACCCGTTCGCCCTCGGCGGTGATTTCGGTGGCGTAGACGTGGTCGCTGATAGAGCTGATAACCCGGCGGAAACGCTCTTCACCCTGGCGCAGGTGTAAGTTGGCCGCCAGCAATTCGGCCGTCCGTTCTGCCACCTGCTTTTCCAATTTATCATGCGCTTGTCGGAACGCTTCTTGTGCTTGTCGGCGTTCCGTGACGTCTGTTAACAACGCTATCGCCCCCATCCAGTTACCGGTTTCATCAGTTATAGACGAAGTAGCCATAATGACATAAATTCGCTGCCCATCTTGTCGAATAAACTCAAAATCGGGCTGCTCTTTAATTCCCTGGCGGCGGTGTTCCAGATTATGCCGATAAATCTCCGCTCCCCGTTCATCCATAAAGGCAAGCTGCGGTTGCCCCATTATTGCTTCGACCGGGTAGCCTAATATCTCGGCCAGTTTGGGGTTAACAAAGGTCGTGCAGCTGGCGGCGTCAGTAACCCAAATTCCTTCCTGGGCCAGTTCAACCAGTTGGCGATATTTCTTTTCGCTGGCGTGTAAGGTTTCCTCGGCCTGCTTACGTTTGGTAATATCACGCGTCACGCCCAAGATACCGATAAAGTCGCCGGCCTGGTTACGCATCACGTTGCTAATGACTTCGGTCCAAACCGTCGAGCCATCTTTACAGGGTTGTTCTAGCTCGTAACGACCTGTCTGGTCATAATGATGACCGGCAGCTTCAGCCTGGTACACCCGGCCCAGGGCCTCCACGACAACCTCCAGGGAACCCGGCGAGAGCGCTTCGGGGAGAGACTGTTTCATCACCTCTGCGGGTGTATATCCGCGCAGCCGTTCCACCGAGGGGCTGACGTAAGTAAACCGTCCTTGTAAATCGAGGGTCCAGATAACATCGGTGCTGTGATCGGCCAACAAGCGATAACGTTCTTCGCTTTGACGCAGTTCCGCCTCTACCTGCTTACGTTGGGTGATGTCTTCTTTAATGGCTACATAGTTAGTAACATGGCCCAGCTCATCTTTAACCGGTGAGATAATAGCATATTCCCAATAGAGCGTGCCGTCCTTGCGCTTATTGAGCATTTCACTTTGCCATATCTGCCCGCTGGTCAGGTTAGTCCACATATCCTGATAAAACTCTGGGGGATGATAATTGGATTTCAAAATGCGGGGATTCTGGCCGATGGCTTCCTCATAAGTATAGCCCGTTACCCGGGTGAAGGCGGGGTTGACAAATTCAATCGTCCCGGCCAGGTCGGTAATGACAATGGCGTTGGCGCTCTGCTCAACCGCACGTGAGAGTTTGCGCAGTTCCGCCTCAGTTTGCTTGAGGGCAGTAGGGACAGCTCGAAAACGGCGCGCATAAAGGGTAACACCGGCCAGGATAACGGCGGTGAGCAATAACAGCCAGACTAACGGCGTGTAGGTCATCACAACTTCGCCCTTTTTCCTTATACCGTTTCAGAACATCAAACGACGGTTCAACAGCAACGCCGACATTGGAAGTAAGTCACTCCCCTGACAACCGGGTGGTTTTTTTACGCCTGTGTTGTCGGGTACATTCTAACACGGTTTAAAGTGAGGGACAATCAGCCCGCAGCATGTGATTTTGGGGCGAACTTGTGCCAAGTGATATAATCTGATAAAACCTTAAGAGAGGAACTTTATGAAGTCACTAGAAGAAAGCGTTGCGACCTCGCTGGATTGTTCG
This sequence comes from uncultured Caldilineaceae bacterium, assembly GCA_964622215.1. Classification (GTDB taxonomy): domain Bacteria; phylum Chloroflexota; class Anaerolineae; order 4572-78; family J111; genus DSQQ01. The sequence goes on along the minus strand of CAZUNT010000101.1, from coordinate 10,680 downwards.
GGAAATTCGCTGTTACCCTATCTCCCCTATATCCTCCAAGACTTTTGGGAAATTGGGGCTTCCCCGGAGGTAATCATTGACCTCATCCGTAAACACAAAAAAAATTATTCGACCCTTGACGTGTTAGATTTAGGCTGTGGGAAAGGCGCGGTATCGATTAAAGTGGCATTGGAACTAAGATGTCGTTGCCTTGGCATTGATGCCTTGAGTGAATTTATTGACGAAGCGAGGAGAAGAGCACAAGAATATCACGTAACATCCATGTGTTATGGCGATTAACCTCATTTGTGGGCTGTTAGCACTGAGGCTTATAATGGACGCCGCAAGGGAGGGTGAATAGCGAAATGAAAAGAGTCCTGGGCGTTATCGGCAGCCCGCGCCGAAAAGGAAATACCCACCTCCTCGTCTCCCGGATCCTGGCCGGGGCACAGGCCGAGGGTGGTCTGGCTGAGACCGTCTTTCTCAACGACTTGCAGATTCGCGAGTGTGATGGCTGCCAGGCCTGCTGGAAAGGCAAAGAGTGCCCCAAGCGTGACGATATGAATGGGTTGTACCCGCGTATTGCCGCCAGTGATATTCTGGTTTTGGGAACACCTGTTTATTGGTATGGACCAACGGCCCTGATGAAAGGGTTCATCGACCGGTTCGTCTACTTCAACTGCCCGGAGAACCGGGCGAAAATCAGGGGGAAGTTAGCGGTTATTGCCGTGCCTTACGAAGAGGAGACGGCTGAAACGGCCGAACTGGTGGTGGCCTTCTTTGAGAAAAGTCTGGCCTACCTGGAGATGGAGTTGGTGGGCCGGGTGATTGTGCCGGGGGTCAGCGAAAGAGGCGACATCCTGAAGCAGGAAAAAAGCCTGGCGGCCGGTTATGAATTGGGCCAGAAGTTGATCAGGGGAGCGTTCTAATGCTCCCTTCAGTGTATCTTCTCAGACTGTTGAGCTTTCTTTTGGGGTTTGTTATTTTAGTCGGGTTATTACCCCCATCTATTACGGCAAACAATACCACGCCACCCCTGGCTGTCAGTGACTCCCGGCAGATTTTCTATCGTTTGCCGCCCTCAACATCCACTGATACAGTAATTTTAGCCGATCGGTCTGACCCTTATTATAGCTTAGCCGAAGAAATAGCTCGATCAGAGGACCTGCCCTTGGTGAATGGGGTGGCTGAGGCCTTAACGTATCACCCCGTTTTTTTGTTATGGGTGGTCGCTCCTGATCGCCTCTCCGACCAAACATTTTCTCAATTTGGACAAATCTTACAAAAAAACCAGGCCGTCGTTTCGGTCGGAATTATTACCGGCAGCACACCCGATAAGGCGCGGGCCTTGTGGCAACGTAAACTTGCAGGGAATGAAAAACACTTGGTGGTCATCCCCAGGGAACATCACCTCTGGGTGGTCGAAGATGGTCAACCCACCGCTCTTCCCCTGAGCAAAGCTGATTTTATCGCCGCGATCCAACAGGTGGACTATGGGACGTTTCAAGGGCACGGCTCTCGCCGGCACTGGCTGTTAGAGGACACCATCGACCTGATCGCCGCCGATATTCCCAGGTTGCCACCTCTGCTGATTAATGCCCTGGCTTGCCAGACTCTAAAAATTTGGGGGCAAGACTCTATTGCCCTTCGCTTTGTGGATCAAGGCGCTGCGGCTTATGTAGGCTTTGTTCACAGCCCTCTAGGGTATTCTATCGGCGAACCTGATGAGTTTTCTTTTTACTACACATGGCCGGAATTCCCCATAGGACACGTCGTCCAGGTCCAAAACCATGGCTATCTGCAAGGTTTTCTGGCCTGGCCTTTCTATTTTATGCTGGGAGACCCTCGGTTATCTTTTCTGGACAAAATACCATACGCCCTCGTGGCTGATGATAAAAATAGCGATGGGCGGGTGCTTACTTACCGCAACGCCCCCAAGGGAGTTATCCCCGTTTATATTCCCGATGGAGCTCAATATAGTTTTGTCGAAATACCCGGGGTAGCCAGAGCCTGGGAAAAGGATCCTTTTTATAATAAGGATTTGCAGTTAACGAATATCAACTCGAATAAATATCTACTCTTTATTCATCAAGGCGGTGATTTTACCGTAAAACTATATCACCGGCCCCCGTGGTATCATTTGATGACCAGTTTAGTGATTGCTGCCCTGGATCATACCACGGTTATCTACAATGCCCAGGGCAGTATTGTCCCCAGCCTGATCGTGGCCGGTTTCGTTCTGCTGGTGATGGGGTGGTTTTTGGTCCGCCGGCAGGTGGATATTCGAAGACACTGGCCGGGAGCGCTGGCTACAGGTTTGGCGTTGACTCTCTTCCGAGGAGGTTATGGGCTGGCTCGCCAGGAGTACTTGACAGCTTTATACACCAACCGACTTCGGACAGTGGACGTGGCTTTTGATATCAATGGCTGGGTTCTGGTCTCCACGTTGTTAGTGGCAACCTGTGGGGCCTGGTTGTTTTTTGACCTTCGTTCCCGTTGGGCTAAAAGTTTGGTCCTACTGGCGATAACCCTGCCGAGTTGGATTATTGCCATCTTTTGGTTAAGCTTCACCCTAATAATCAATCTGTTAGCCAGGCGGGAATATGGTCTGGCCCTCTATGGCTATGGCTCCGGGGTTATGGCTTTGATTACATTTGCTGTTGAAGTTTTGGTAGTGGTAATCATACTTTTAGCAGTGAAATATTACCAACAGTTTACCTATTCTCAGTAGATCCAAATTTCCGTAGGGCGGCATCCCTATGCCGTCTGCAAAGGCATGGGGATGCCTTTGCTACGGTCAAAAATTGGATCTACTGAGCCTGGTTCGTCCTATAACCCGTCTTTTCGGTGGTCCCCCTCGCCCTTCGGCGCACCCGTCCCGCTTCTGGGACGCCCGACGGGGCGAGGGGTGAGGGGAGGCGAAGCGCTCTCAGCGGTCGACGGTCGGCGGCCAGGGTTACTGAGACATGGGATCGGCTGCGTCCTGTCCTATCGCCTCAAGATCATACAATAGCAGGGTAGGGTCTTGAGCCGCTTGAGCCGTCAAGTCGGGGGTAAAACCGGCCTTGGCAAAAAGCGCGTAATAAACCTGCATGCCGGGTAGCTGCCCTAAGACAGGAATAGCCGCCTGGCGCAGGTCGGCCAGGACATTATTCCCTACTGGGCGATTACGCCACTTACATTCTCCCACCAACAGCATCTCTTCGGCCCGGTTGAGCGCCACGATATCCACTTCCTGCTGTCCCCGCCACCACGAGCCAATCTGTTGGGGGCTAAACGGCAACGGTTGGGTTTGGCCGCGGCGAGCCGCTTGCCAGAGAAACTGGCGGCAAATTGCCTCAAAGACCGGGCCGGTAAATTGAGCCAACTGCGGCTCGATGTCGTTTTGCCAAACCAACCGGCCCTGTCCCTGATCCAATTCGCTTCGGTGGGGAGCCACAAACCGGAACCAAAAGCGCAAAAACGGGTCGGACAGCCGGTAAAGCCCCTGGCGGCTTTTCTCCGGTTGGGTTTCCGTTACCGGCACGGCCCGTTCGACCAGGCGTAACTCTTGTAACACGCTCAGATATTTAGACACCGTGCGGGCATCGCCCACCCCACTGGACTGGGCAATTTCATTGGGGCGAGTCTGCCCGTGAGCGATGGCCTGGAGGATGGCAAAATAGTTGCGCGGCTCGCGCAATTCTGTCCGCAGCAAAAAGAGCGGTTCATCGTAGAGAAGACGATTAGGGTGCAAGATCCGCTCCACAATGTTAGCCTCGAGCGACTGTCCAAAATCGAACTGTTCCAGGTAAGCCGGCATCCCCCCCAACGTGGCATACGTCTCAACTTGGGTGGTCAGATCATATTGACTGGAAAAAAAGCGCGTAGCCGCAAAATTCAGGGGCGGCAACAGCAACTGCCCGCTGCGCCGGCCGTAAAGCGGGCTGTTGTAGCCCAAAGTTGTTTGCTCCATCATCCCGATGGAGGAACCACACAGGATGAGGTACACCTGGGTGTGGCGCAGCAGTTCATCCCAAATCTTTTGCAAAATGGAGGGCAGGGCGGCGTTGCTTTCAACCAGGTAAGGAAACTCGTCAATGACTACAACCAGGCGTTGTTGTTCGGCCAGGGTGGCCAGGAATCGTAACGAAGCCTCCCAGGTGGGAAAAGTAAAATCGGCCACGCTCTGGTCCTGGGCATGCTGCCAGAGTAAGCGCGACCAGTCGCCTAACTGGTTTTTGTCGGTTGTCTGCGTCGCTGCGAAAAAAATGTGTGGCCGGTCCTGGCAAAAATGACGAAGCAGCTCGGTTTTACCGACTCGCCGCCGGCCGTAAACAATAAAAAGCTCAGCCCGGCGGCCTTCGTTCAATTGTTGCAGGAGAGATAATGCTTCTTCACGATCAACAAAAGCCATCTCAAAACCTCTTTTTGGGGATAGATGATTAGTCTACTTTAGAGTAGTCTACTTTAAAAGGGGGTTTAGGGCAAATGTAACCGCACAGGCTACGCTCCCCCCTGCGATGAACAAGCTTGTCTTGCCCACCAAGTTGGCGTAAAATGGAGTTAGCCTTGCCCGCTCGCAAGCGGTTAAGCTCAAGCGTTGAATTAAGCTTGCCCTAAACAGCGGCTAAAATCGTGCTGGTGGAAGAACAGGGGTAGTCCTTGAACCAGATTCTTATTTCCCCCACGGCGATCAATTTTCTGCCCGCCCTGGCCTGGCATGTGCTGGTGCTGGGGTACCTGCTAAGGCAGCGCGCCAAGTCCAAACCGACCTGGCTTTTTACCGGGTGGATGGTAGGCTTGACCCTGGTGATTGCGGCCAGTTTTCTCCCGCGCCTTATCTATGCCCCCCTGGGCGGCTACATCTATTGGATCGGCGGCATCCTCTCCGCCTGGCTGGCGCTTACGTTTGAACTGCAATTGGCCTACCATTTTTCAGGCACGCCCTGGCCACGTGAAGCGCGCGCCGCCCTGCTCATTTCCATTACACTCCTCTTAGGACTGGCGTTGGAAATGGCCGCCGAGGTGATTCTTATCCCTCATCAGGTGGCGTACAGCTTTCCCCAATTCCTCTATGGCATCTACCGGCTTGATAATCAGGATATTTTTGTTTCCGCCGCCGTTTTTAACATCATGCATCCCATTGGTCATGTGTGGGCAGTGATCGTGCTGTTGCGCAAGATATTTTATTTGACAGTTCCTCAACCACGACAGCCATGGCCGCGGCGGCTGTGGGAGGGACTGTGGCGGCCCAGGAGCAAAGTGGCCAGGAGCGTACGCACGCTGACCTTGTTGGTCGTCATTACGCCGTTGCTCGCCGGGGCCGACATTCTGGAGACGCATTACCTCCTGCCATCGGGTAGTTTTGCCCTGGTGTACATGCTGTGTGTGTTCACCATCGTACTGGCCTATGTAGAAAACGCGCCCGAACCCTCGCCCTTTGTGGCCAGGGTCATCGGTGTTTCGCTGGCTACGGTGCTGCTGACGATTGGCCTGGTTGCTCCGTGGCTGCTCGCGCTGGGCCGCGAAACCTACGTGCAGACGCACCGGGCCGAATTGGCTCACCTCCAAACTTTGCTGGAAACCAATGCCCCGGATTGGGTTGTACGTGTCCCGGCTGATGTGGCGTACATTGCCGCCCGGCCGGCAGCGGGGGGTGTATTTTCGACCGAGTACCGCATGCTGTTCTCACGTGACCCCGCCTTAACGGCCGACCTGCTAACCCGGCACGACGCCGAAATGAAAACCGGGCTGGCTTTGGGCTGGCTCAGCGCACGTATGAACATGGTGGACCAAAACCCCTGGCTTGATCCCAGGCAATTTCTCACCCAGAACGCCGCCTCTTACGAGCAGCTCCAACTTCCAGAAGGTGTGCTCAGCTACCGCCAACTGGGCCGGGCCTGGCAAATCCACGTCATTCGCTACAACTTTGCCGGACGCCGGGGCGAAAGACTCTACGAGGCGGGCTACAACTATCCGGCCTATCGCCAGGAATTACACCAGCAGGCCCTGCCCTTGTTGTTTCTGATCCTGGGGGCAACCGGGTTGAGCCTGCTGATCTTCCCCTATGTCTTTCGGGGCAGCCTGGTCCAACCGCTGGCCAATTTATTGGCCGGCGTCCGGCGGATTGACGCCGGCGATCTGGACGTAAACGTGCCGCTGCACATGGCCGACGAAATTGGCCGTGTTACCGACGCTTTTAACCGGATGGCCCGGTCGCTGCAAGCCGCTATCGCCGAACAGCAGCGGGCCGAAGCCGAGGTGCAGGCGCTCAACCTCAACCTGGAACAACAAATTGCCGACCGGACGCGCGAACTGTCCATCCTGTACGAAGTGTCGGCCATTGCCGGCCACTCCCAAAGCCTGGAGCGGCTGCTCGATGACCTGTTGCGGCGTATCATCACGGCGGCGGAAGTTGAGGCGGGGGTGGTGTATTTAATCGAGGCCGGCAACCCGGCCGCGGCCGGCGACCTGCCGGCGGGCTTGAAGCTGGTCGTCTCCCAGGGCTTTACGCCCCAGACCTGCCCGACGGTGGGCGACTGGCCGGACGGCGGCGCCGTGTTAATCGAGGTCCTAGGGCGTGGTGAGCCACTGCTGATTGCGGAGGCAGCCGCCGACACCCGCCTGCCGGCAGTTATACAGCACTCGAACCTGTCTACCCTGCTGCTGATTCCGCTGCAAGCCAACTACCGTCCCCTGGGACTGTTAGGCCTGGGCCGCTGTCCGGGGCTTGCTTTTAGCCTGGAAGAAATCGCCTTGTTGGCTTCCGTCGCCGACCAGGTGGCGCTGTCCATCGACAGCGCCCGCCTGCGCCACCAATCCACCCTGCTGCAAGAACGGCAGCGTTTGTCGCGCGAATTGCACGATGCGGTGCTGCAATCGCTGTATGGCCTGGCCATGTTGGCCGATGTGGGCGCGGCGCAGCCGGAGCACGATACCGTCTCCACCTTTGCCCGGATCAGGGATATAGCCCGGCAGGCGATTCAAGAAATGCGGCTCTTCATCTACCAATTGCAGCCGATAGAGTTGGAACAGGGCCTGGTAGCCGCCCTGCATCACCGCCTGGCCGCGGTGGAGGGCCGGGTGGGGTTGGGCGCGCACCTACTGGTCGAAGACAATGTGCCGCCATCACTACCCATACCGGTCAGACACGCCTTGTACCAGGTGGCGCAAGAAGCCTTGAACAATATTCTGCGCCATGCGCGCGCGGCCACCGTAATCATACATCTGGATTATCAAGACGGCCGGCACATTTTGGAAATTCGGGACGATGGCTGCGGGTTTGACCCGCAGGCGCCCGGCGCGGGCGGGATGGGCCTGGACAATATGCGCCAGCGTATGGCCGAAATCGGCGGGCGGCTGGATATCACCTCGGCTCCCGGCCAGGGGACCACCATCCGGGCCGGCGTGCGCTTAACCCCGCCTTCGTAATTTACCTTGCCATTGGAGGAACTATGACCCAACCCATTCATGTTCTCATTGCCGATGACCATGCGGTCGTGCGCGATGGCCTGGCTGCCATCATTGCCAGCGATCCCGGCCTGAAAATGGCCGGGCAGGCGGTCAACGGCGCGCAAGCCGTTGACCTGGCCCGCGCCCTGCGGCCGGATGTAATTCTGTTAGACCTGATCATGCCGGTCAAAGACGGGCTGAGCGCCATTGCCGATATTCGGCGCGACAATCCCGCCGCGCGTATCCTGGTGCTGACCGGCTATGCCGAGGACGACAAAGTTTTCCCGGCCATCAAGGCCGGCGCGCTGGGCTACATGCTCAAAGACGCCCCGCGCGAGCAACTGCTCCAGGCTATCCACAATGTCGCCGCCGGGCGCGTCTCCTTGCATCCCCACATCGCCCTCAAGGTCATGCAAGAGTTACAGCAGCCATCCGATTTGCCGCCCACCGCCGAGCCACTCACCCCCCGCGAACTGGAAACCATCAGCCTGATTGCCCGCGGCTTGAGCAACCAGCAAATCGCCGCCGAGTTGAACGTTCACGAACGCACCGTGGTCAAATACGTCGGCAGCATCCTGGAAAAGCTGCACCTGGCCAATCGCACCCAGGCTGCCTTGTACGCCCTGCGCCAGGGCTGGGCCGAATTATAAAAAGACCTGACAGGTTTCTCAAACCTGTCAGGTCTTTTTCTGGTCATTTTTGACCAGGTGCTCTGGTCATTTTTCCCACCCTCAAAAAACCACTTTTTCCCATTTCACGGCGCGGTGGTTTGTGCTATGCTGGCAGTATGGCCAAACCAACCAGCGTCCTGATCATTGCCCCGCCGGGGCGGCTGCGTAACAGCCTGCGCGTGCTTTTATATGCTGCCGGCGTGGCCCAGGTGAGCGAGGCGGATACCTTTGCGGCCGGCCTGGCTGCGCTGACCCGGACCCGATCTGAGCTGGTGGTGCTTGATCCCGGCGCGTTGATGGCCGAGGTAACGCCGATGATCCGGCAGCTTCGGCAAGCCGGCGCGGCCGGCTGCCTGGTGTGGACGCCCACCGCCGAGCAGTCGCGGTTGGCCCGCCAGGCCGGGATAGGCGTTACCCTGTTGCCGGGGTTGTCCGCCGAGGCGCTGGTCGTAATTTTGGATCGGATGGCCCAAGAATACTGTAATTATCCTGGAGTAAGACTATGATCCCCAAAAAAGAACAAACCCTGATTAAATTGACGTTTGCCATCCTCTTCACCAGCCTGTTGGCCTGGGCGATGTGGCCGGCCTCGGTCGCCGAGGCCGGCCTGCCCCCGCGAAACACGCCTACCCCCATCCCGGCCCCGTCGAAAGACAAAGATAAAGATGACGACGGCCCTATTGGGGCATGGCTGGAATTGCAGGCAGGGAGCGCCCATGCCGGAAAGTGGAGCGGGGTGCAGTGGCAAAACAGCGCCGGCGCCTGGGAAAACGTAGACGGCTGGCAGGGATCGCTGGATGAGGCCGGGCGGTGCCGTTGGTGGGTAGCCGCGAAGGATTTTGGCAGCGGTCCCTTCCGGTGGGTAATTACCCAGGGTAAAGGCGGCCCCGTGTTGAGCGCCAGCGAGCCATTCTACCTGCCGGCCGGCGCCAATGAAACAGTGAAGGTTAACATGGCCGTAGAATAAGGTGAAGCATACCGGCGCCTCCATGCTCAGCAACCACGCCAATCCACATCGCCCATCGTAGATCCCGGGAGGTTATTATGTCACTCCAACGCTTTTTTACTATCCTTGCCTTGCTGGGTGTAACCTTAACTGCCAGCCTGTTATTGTCCCTGCCGGCCCTGGCCGCCGCCGAACCGGCGGCCAACAGCGCCCCGGCTGAAAACGGTCTCTATCACTTTGCTTTCCAGGGCTGTTTGCCTGTCGTCACCGTGACGAGCGCCGGGGATGATGGGGCGGGGTCACTGCGTCAGGCCATCGTCGAGGTGTGTGAGGGCGGGACGATTAACTTTGCGGCCGGGCTGGCCGGGCAGACGATTAGCCTGACCTCGGCCGAGTTGACGATTGGCAAGACGGTGACCATCGCCAACCCGGCCGCGCCGGGGCTGGCGATCAGCGGCAAGGCCGAACGGCGGGTCTTCATGATCCAAAGCAGCGGGGTGGTCACCCTGAGCCAGCTCAGCATCATCAGCGGTGCGGTGGCCAGCGGTTGGGATTACGGCGGCGGCATCGCCAACTACGGCCGGCTGGCGGTGTTGAACAGTACGTTGTCCGGCAACATGGCCCCGGCTGGCGGCGGCATCGCCAACAGGGGGGGCAACCTGAGCGTGGTGGACAGCACGCTATCCAGCAATTGGACCACCGAAGCCGGGGTGGGTGGGGGCATCCTCAACGACACCGCCGGCCAGGTGACGATATCGAACAGCACTTTGTCCGGCAACTCGTCCTACGATGGCGGCGGCGTCTACAACAACTCCGGCGGCACGCTGACGATATCGGCCAGCAGCCTGGCCGGCAACTCGGTCTCAGGTGAATACGGCACCGGCGGCGGCATCGCCAACTACGGCACGCTGACGGTGTTGAACAGCACCTTGTTCGGCAACTCGGCTTCCTACATGGGCGGCGGCATCGCCAATATGAATGGCGGCACGTCGAGCGTGCAGAACAACACCTTGTCCGGCAACTCGGCCCAATATGGCGGCGGCATCACCAACAACGACACGCTGACCCTGGCCAATACGATCATCGCCAACAGCCCCGCCGGCGGCGATTGTCAAAACTCCCACTCTATTACCGCCGGCTACAACCTGGTCGAGGCGACCGGCAGCAATGCCTGCGGTCTGACCAACGGGGTAGGCGGCAATATCATCGGCCAGGACCCGCTGCTTGGCCCGCTGGGCCTATATGGCGGGCAGACCCAGACTTACAGCCTGCTGCCGGGTAGCCCGGCGCTGGACGCGGGACAAAACTGCCTGGCGACCGACCAGCGTGGGGTGAGCCGGCCGCAGCCGGCCGGCGGGGCCTGCGACATCGGAGCGTTCGAATCGCGCGGCTTCAGCCTGACCTACGGCGGCGGCAGCGGCCAGAGCACCCTCGTCACCACCCCCTTCGCCGCGCCGTTATCCCTGGCGGTGAGCAGCCCCTTCGGTGAGCCGGTGGACGGCGGTCTGGTAACCTTCGCCGGGCCATCGTCCGGGGCGGGCGTGACGCCCGTTGGGGCGACGGCGACGATTGCCGGCGGCGCTGCCTCGCTGGGTGTCACCGCCAACGGCACGGCCGGCAGCTACACCGTCAGCGCGGCCACGGCCGGCG
>CAZUNT010000100.1:0-24309 GCA_964622215.1 uncultured Caldilineaceae bacterium | reverse complement strand
TTACTTATGCTTCCGGCTATTTAGCCCATTGGCGGCGTACCCCCGGAGCCATTGACTGGCTGCAAGGGCATCTCAAACCATCACCTGCTGTCTCCACTAAACCTAAACCGGCCAAAAGAACCGGGCGCAAGGGGAGCAAGCGGCATATATGACAAATTGGTGATTATTGCCCCCTACCAATCCTATCCAAATTTGGAATTACTGGTGAAAAACTCGACCGGTTGTAAATACCGGATAAATCTGCTATAATAATAATCGAACATTAGTTCCAATTTAGGGGGTTTTAAGTTATGTGTGGACGATTTACCCTGGCCGCAGACACTAAAAAATTAGCCGAGGCTTTTAGCGGGGTCGAAATTCCAGAGAATTTGCTCCCGCGTTACAACGTGGCTCCGTCTCAGCCGGTAGCCGTGATCGCTAACAATAATCCGCATAAGCTTGAGTTTTTCCAGTGGGGCCTGATTCCCTCCTGGGCTAAGGACCCGGCGATTGGCAGCCAGATGATTAACGCCCGGGCGGAGACATTGGCGGAAAAAGCTTCCTTCAAAAACGCCTACCGCCGGCGGCGCTGCCTGGTCCTGGCCGATGGTTTTTACGAATGGCGGCCCCCCCCCTCACCCCCTCCTGATAGGGGGGGGAAAGGGGGGGGTAAAATTCCCTATTACATCCACCTGGCCTCCGGCCGGCCTTTCGCTTTTGCCGGGTTGTGGGAAACGTGGCAAACAGCCGAGGATATGATTCTTTCCTGTACCATCATCACCACCGGCCCCAATGAATTGATGGCCCAAATTCATAACCGGATGCCGGTCATCCTGCCCCCTGCTGCCTACGAGCAGTGGCTCGACCCGGCGGAGCGCCGCCCCGAAGAACTCAACAGCCTGCTTAGACCTTACCCGGCTGAGTTAATGCGGGCCTACCCGGTCTCAAAAATGGTCAACAGCCCCAAAAATGACTCTCAGGAGCTGATTGAGCCGGTAACAATTTAGAGTAGACGGTAGACAGTAGACGGGATTTAAATCTTGAAGCAGCCTTGCCTTGCTGTTGGCAAGGCAAGGCTTTGCATTCCAGTAATATACTAAGCGCACGCTAAAATTTCCTCTTAGGCCACCCTTTGGACCACGAAAAAGGCGAAATTGCTACGTTACGAAAGACACGAAAATGGTGTGTTCCTTTCGTGGTCCAAAACCCCGCCGGATCATGGAAAATTCAATGTGCGTTTAGTATATATCGATACCACCCTGGGCTACGCCCGTCTCTACGACGGGATAGTGGCGGCGGACTATTACCGGGCGATGGCGCGGGTGGAAACACTGAACCACTGAACCGGGTGAGGGCACTGAAGAATTCAGCGTCATCATTCCCCTTCAGTGTTATCAGTGATTCTAACCACGCCCGGCTCTACGACGGCACGATTGCCAACGATTTTTACCGGGCCATGACCAACATCGAAAGCCGCTTTGATTCGGGCGAGACTTCCCCGGCGGCGGTCGCTCCCGGCCACCTCCTGGCGATGGTGGACGCCCTGCAAGCCGGGACGCTGAACCCGGCCCAACAAGAAACGGTACAGACCTTGCGGGCGGCGATTGTGGCCCTGGCAGAGTAAGAGGCGCGAGGCTAGAAGCCGTCGTGCTGAGAGAGCAAAGCCCGTTGGGCTGATTTTAGGGCGCTTTAGCGTCCTTCGCCTTTTTAGCCTGATGCTTCAGCTTCAGGCGTGAGGCGGGGCTGCCCCGATTGTAGCCGGGTGCTCGCCCGCGTCAAGGGCCGCTGCGCTTGGTCTTCGGCCACCCTTGACCCGGTCTGCGCTCCCGGCTGGTGGTCAGTTATGCCCCGCCTCAGCCTTACCACAATACCTCGCCGCCTTAATTACTCCCAGTCCAAAACTCAAAAGGAGGCTTTACCTAACCGATACTGGATTTGATACCCTAAATAACTTCAAATTCTACAGTTTTTACTCGTAATCTATCAGCAGTATATCCAATAAATAATTCCACATTGTAACGACCTTGACGAAAAACATCATCTTCTGGAACGCTAATTTCTGCTAAGATTGGATGATTTGCTTGCAAACGATGAGTGCTATGGTGAATCTCCTGACCTTCATAGTGCCACTTAACCAATAAGGTTGCTCCCAGATAAGCACCGGTAAGAGACATATGGGTAATAAAACAGTAAATCTTACGATCTGTTTGGCGAAACTTAAAAATTCTTCGAATTGGGATCCCTGCTTCGTTAACACTATCTGTTAATATTACATTTTGAATATTCACTGATGTATATTTGTTGAATCGGGTAAATATTTTATCACTAATCCATCTTATAGAAATAACCGTAATGCCTAAAGTACTCATACACACTATTGCAAGAACAAATCTTTCATCGAAAGGCGCTTTTGCAAGTATCAAAATACTTGCAAAAGCTGTAGCACTCAAGACACCGCCAATTATTACTTTTTTTAGAGATAAGGTTGTTGAAATATTCCATTGCATGGAAAAGAAAGTTATCGCACTAACTATAAGGATTATGGTAGCTAAGCCATTAATAATTAAGTCCATTTTTATTTACCAAAGTTAGGAATTAAAGTAATCTTTCGCGTGGGCAAATACGACTCAATTTGAGGATTAATTGTAACGGCACCAATAGATATCTCCTGTGTGCGTTTGGTAAGGATCATACCACCTAGCCCCCATTTGATACAATTCCATGTAAGAGTCATTAGCTAAACGATTTATCACTTTTGCTCCGGCTCCAACGAAACGATTGATTGCCTTGATCCAATCTTCCCGACGTTCTGTGGCTACCTCATCCAATCCATCTAGAAAAAGCAACAACTCATCATTTTCGATCCAAGAGTGAGCAATCTTCTGAGGAGCGTTGTACTTGGTATTAAGTTCTGCTACCAGCCAATCAGCGAGAGATCAAATAGATACTACATCTTGTGGATTTTATCTCCTAATTTACTATATCTGGGTAATCAACATAAAAATCCAAAACCTTGTTTTACACTTGGCCCACGCAGTGCTATAATTTGTGCTATGGTGGGTGCAAGGATTCCGCGGCGGGTTTTTCTCAAAAGTTTAGGGGTAGCTCTGCTGGTTAGCGGCTGCTCCTCGGAGATTATCGCTCTGACGAGGGAACCAACCGCTACGCCGCTGCCTACGGCCACGCCCACCCCGCTGCCCAGCGCCGATGCCGTGACCCAGGCTTACCTCCTGGCCTGGGCGCGAGGCGACTACGCCACCATGTATGGTCTCTTGACCCCCGCTTCCCAACTCCGTTTGAGCCTGGAGCAGTTCCAAAATATCTATACTACCCCCATGAACGAAGCTACGGTAACCCAGGTGGCGACTCAACTGCAATCGTTGTTACACAAAGATGACCAGGCTTCGGCTACGTTTCGGTCCGTCTGGCAGACGAATCTCTTCGGCGACTTGACTGCCGATAATACGATGCGTCTCAAGTTTAGCGAGGGCCGTTGGGGCGTAGAGTGGCAGCCCACACTCGTCTTGCCCCAACTCGGTGAAGGAGTCAACCTGGTTTTTCTGAGCGACCAGCCGGCCCGGGGCAATATTTACGATAAAAATTTTCATGCCCTGGCGACACAGGGGCAGATGGTGACGGTCGGCGTTATTCCCCAGTACCTGAAAGACGAAAAGGCGGTAATTGAATTTTTGACCTCGCTGACCAAAGTTCCGCCCGGCAAAATTCAGGCCCAAATTGCCGCCGCCCGGCCTGATTGGTTTGTGCCTATTGCCGAAATTAGTTTTGAGACCAGCCTGGAATACGATAACTTGTTTAACAACCTGGCCGGAGTAGACCGCCGCGCCCATGAAGTTCGCACCTACAGCGACGGCGAAACAGCCGCCCATATTATCGGTTACATGGGCACAATTCCGGCGGAACGTAAGCAGGAATACCTGGTGCAGGGGTATCGCGGTGACGAGTTGGTGGGCTTGGCCGGGGTAGAAGCCTGGGCCGAGCGAGATCTGGCCGGCCAGCACGGCGGGCGTTTAGTCACCCTCTCCTCATCACGCCAGGTACTCTCGGAAGTGGCCACCATCCCCGCCCGGGCCGGCCAGAGCGTCTACCTGACGTTTGATACCGTTTTTCAAGCTACCGTAGAGCACCTCCTGGGAGAACGGTTGGGGGCCATTGTGGTTATGGCTCCCAACACCGGCGCGATTTACGCCCTGGCCAGCTATCCGCGTTTCAAACCGGCCGTGTTCACTACAGGCTTTGATGTCGAGGCCTGGACCAAGTTGTATACCAATGACAAACGCCCGCTGTTGAATCGGGCCACCCAGGGACTTTATCCCCCTGGCTCGGTGTTCAAAATTGTCACCCTGAGCGCTGCCCTATCCGCAACCAGTCTTAAACCGGAGGATACCTTTGTTTGTACCGGCAAGTGGGATAGGCTGGGTAAGAGTTTTGAAAAGAAATGCTGGTTGGCCGGCGGGCACGGCAAAATCAACCTGATTGATGGTCTCACTCAAAGTTGCGATGTGGTTTTTTACGAGCTTGGCCTGGCCTTGCATAAGCAAGACCCGCAGTTACTGCCCAACTGGGCGCGAGCCTATGGTCTGGGTGTTTCGACCGATCTGATCGGCTTGACCGAAAGTGAGGGGATTGTACCGGATGATGCCTGGACACGGGCTAACCTCAACCAGCCGCTGTTTGATGGGGATGCCGTCAACAGCGCCATTGGCCAGGGCTTTATGCTCTGTACACCTCTCCAGATCACCCGGCTGCTGGCGGCGATTGCTAACGGCGGTAATTTGCTGCGCCCTCGCGTGATTGACAAGATTGTTGGCCTGGATAAGGTTGAGCGCGTTTTTGAGCCGGAGGTGGCCGGCGTTTTGCCGCTTACCCCGGAACATCTTGGCCTCATCCACTATAGCCTGGAGGCAGTGGTTAGCGGGGCGCGGGGGACCGCGCGCTATGCTTTTACCAACATTCCTTTCACCGTAGCCGGCAAAACGGGCACAGCCGAGTCAGGCCAGGAGCAGCCGCATGCCTGGTTTGCCGGGTACGCTCCCGCCGACGAGCCACGTGTGGTCGTAACCGTCATCCTTGAGCATGCCGGTGAAGGTTCCAAAGAGGCCGCTCCACTTTTTAGAAAGGTGGTAGAAGCCTTTTTCGAGTGGGAAGCGAAGCAGATTTAAGGATCGACTTGAGCCAGATGGTCTGGCCCCAAAAAAGACGATTTATCCGGCGCCGGATAAATCGTCTGTAGTTGCCTATTTTTTGCCCCACATGTTAAGATAAACATAAAAAAATTAGGGACAATACCTTAAATAAAACTCAATTGGAAAACTTTCGTCCCACCAACACTACTTAATTTCTTTCCTTGTCTGTTTTTATGTCATTTCACAGCTTAACAATATGGTCATAAATACATTGACATAGTTTTTTTCTTATGCTATGATGACCCCATCTTTAACCATTTTCTAAGCTTTTAGCCTTCACATAGTCGTTTTTTCTCACTTTCGGGGTACGTGTTTAATCTACCACCTGTTTCCATTGAACATGTATCTGATATAAGTAGAGACTCAGGTTTAGCCCACCTTCTTGAAAGGAGAAACAAGGAATAATGGCATCTCGGACAGAGCAAATGATCGCCCGCTTGCGGGATTTACAGGCTGGCACCGCCGATATTGAGGCTTCGGCTGTGGTAAGTGTAGACGGGTTAATTATGGCCTCCTCCCTTCCGGCCGATGTAGAAGAAGACCGGGTCTCGGCGATGTCGGCGGCCATGCTATCGCTGGGTGAGCGAATTGCCGCCGAATTAGGACGAGGCATACTGGATCAGGTTTATATTCGAGGCAACAAAGGGTACGTTATCCTCATGTCCATTGGCGAGGAAGCCGTGTTAACTGCACTGGCCCGTGGCGACGCCAAGCTGGGCTTGATTTTCCTGGATATGAAGCGGGCCGCGGAAGATTTGGCCAAGCTGGTGTGATTTGACAAACATATCTAACGTAGAGATAGAAAAAGAACAGCCATCTATTCAGACGAATAGATGGCTGTTTGTTTTGAGTCCATACCATTAGTACTAATGCAGGTAGCCACCTTGCCCACGACCCGATCCGTTGACCTCTTCGTCCTCCTCATCCTCATCGTCTAGATCAAGCCACTCGTCCGCATCGTCGGCCTCGTCAAAATCAAACATGGTGAAGGTTTCGCTAAAAAGGCTCAGTTCGTCCAGAGCCTCTTCAGCGGCCAGAGCAATCGTCTCGACCTCACTCTCTAGACACGCTTCCAATGTTTGGCGGGCTACCGGACCGCCAATACGACCTAAAGCCCAGATGGCCATCTCCTGAACCTGCCCATCGGGATCGTCCTCGATCAATTCGACCAGCTTGGGTACGGCATCACCGGCTTCCAGTTCACCGCAGGCACGAGCCGCCTCAAATCGGATCTCGTTATTATCATTCTCTAATTCGGCCATCACCTGTGAGCGCCATTGCGAGTCGGCGCTACGGCCCATAGCAAAGACGGCGCTGACCTGCATTTTTTCATCGTCGTCGTAGTAGGCGCTTTCGATAATCTGGGCTACATTCGGCCGGCCTGAGTAGGCAATCGACTCGATGGCGCGACGCCGCACTTCCACCTCTTCACCCCCCTGGTGGATCGTTTCCAGGAGGGCTTCCTCGGCCAGGAAAGCTTGAGGCTGCTTAATTTCCTCGACTTCACCCAGGTAAACAAACTTGCCCAACGCCGCCGCCGCCGCCGCTCTCACCGTAGCGGCTTCGTCGGTGCGCAGCAGGTGAATCAGCGGGCCAATCAGAGCAGGGTCTTCATCTTCCCACAATCCGTTGATGGCTGAGGTACGCACGGCCGGGTCTTCGTCACCCAAACCCGAGAGGAAGACCGGGTCAAAATAGACCTCAAAATTAGCCTCACTAATCTCGACTAGCTCTTGCATAATATCTCGGCGGCGCTGTATAGAAATCGTCGGCCAGATTTCCTTAAAATCATTAAGCGCCTCGTGACTCAATTTGGAAAGAATATACAAACTGCTGGTACGAAGTTCCTTATCAGCAGCTATTTGCTCTAACTGCTCTTTAAATGATTTACTCATCGCTCAATCATCCAATTATCAATCTATATCTTCCACAACACTTCTATTGCCACATAAAATTGCCCCGGTCACTGACCTCACTCACCGGCTTGGCAATTTGCTGCCCATTCTCGTTAACAATAGCCTCGACAAAAACATACCACTCATATTTGCGGCCGGTAAATTGATCGGCCAAGCCCCAATATAAATCACGCGGCACCATCCAGAAAGGCTCTTTAACGTTCGTGCCGCCAAAAGAGAGTTGTCCGTCTTGCAGCCAAGTCAACCTGACGGCATACGTCTCGTTATCTGCCAGCACTCCCATATCTTGCCAGCGCAAAACCAGCTCTTCACCACGCCCGAAGATTTTGCCATTTTCCGGTCCCATTAAGACAGGTTTCTTGAAACGGGGCGTGGGCGACGGCGTGACCGTAGGGGTACTGGTTGGTTCTGCGGCGGTTGATACAATCTCCGGCGTCTCAGTCGGCGTGGCGGTTGAAGTGGGTGTAGCCGTCGGCGGGCGAGTGCCGGTTGGCGTAGCAGTTGCCGTAGCGGTATCGGTTGGCGTCGGGGTAGCCGTGAATGTTGCCGTAGGGGTAGGCGTAAAAGTCGCCGTCGCTGTAGGCGGGTTGACCATTAAAGCAACCTGCTCCGTTCCCCTTGACAGGGCCGGCCCAATTTGCATCACCGCCCAAACCAACCCCAGCGAGATAAATGCACCGATACCTATTTGTAGTAAAGGTAGTGGTTTGGCTTCAAGATTAGCTCCACATTCTGGACAGGTGCGTAAAGTTCCCTGCACCGAGCGACCACAGACCCGGCAGCGCACCCGGCCAATAACGACGGGATTTTCCTGGCCACAATGAGGGCACAATGTCCAGTCTGGCTTGACTGATTGACCGCAATTTGGACATGTATAAACACCAGCCATACCTTAAAATAAGCTCGACCAGTCTATCGGTGGAATGGGATTGCTAATATCGTAATAGCTGATGACTAACATCAGGGTTACTAACAAAGCCAGGCCGATAAAATGGATGGCCCCTTCTTTCTCTGGGGCTACACGTTTGCCGCGAATAGCCTCAATAATGATGAATAAAACCCGCCCACCGTCCAGAGCAGGTAACGGGAGCAAATTGGTAACAGCCAGAGCAGTGCTCAGGACGGCAGTAAACCAGAGCACCGGGAACCACCAGTTAAGCGAGATAGCTGCGTCAACCGCTGAACCGGTTTGTTGGTAGATGCCGACCGGACCCGTTGGCCGGGCTGCTTCCATCGGGAAGATGTTCTGTAAAATGGCAATCGGCATGTAAAAAGTTAACCCCACATAACGTAGAGTTTGAGAGATCCCACTTTTGAAGGCTTCAGGCAAGGGCTGGTAGATGAGTTCGTTCTTGATGCCTTCATAACTGATGCCCACCCCCATCGCTCCCTGTCCCTGGGGTGGGTTGACTCGGGGCGTTAGCGAAACAGGAATAATCTTGCCGTCGCGCTTAATCTTCAGGGTAATTTCGCTGCCTTTGGTCTGGTCGATATAACTCACCAGGTCGCCAACATAGTTGAACTCTATCTCACCCGCACCCACAATGATATCGCCTGCTTGCAGGCCGACTGCTGCTGCCGGCGTATCGGCGATGACCTGGTTAATAACAGTCTGAGCTATGGGGGCTTCTTCGCCGGCCAAATTCGTGCCGGTGACCGGTTCAGGCGTGCCCGACATCGCCGCCAGGGTGAAAAAAACAACCGCCGCCACCAGATTCATTAAGGAACCGGCCACCAACACGGCAAAGCGAATTTTTTTGCTCTTGCTGGCAAAGCTGCCGGGAGCGCTGGGGTCTTCCTCGCCAACCATCCGCACGTAACCGCCGAAGGGAACCCAGTTGACGCTATATTCGGTAGGCCGCACTACGGCGTCAACCGCAACTGTCGGCCGGTTAGCTGCCGGGGCCGATTTGGCGCTGCGATTTAAAAGACCGAAAAATTTGGCTTCGCTTCCGACCTGTTTAGAAGACTCTTTGTCATCCTGCGCCGGGGCAACTAACTCTAATTTAGTGATGGCCGGCCGGCCCTTTTCGTCGATACTTGTTTCGGCGTAGACCTGTACTCCCGGCTGAATTGAACGGGGTACATCCAGTTTACGCCCAATCACAAATTCGTGGCCGTCAAGGGTTATGCTACCCTCGCCCTGCCACACTTTAACCGCACGGGGGGGAAAGCCAATGGCAAACTCTTCCACCGTGATACCGGATCGTTTAGCCACCAAAAAATGTCCTAACTCATGCACAAAAACCAGGATACTTAAGATGACGATAAAGGCAAGGAGATAAATTGGATCCAAAGTTAACCTATCCTTTCACTGCATAGCGTGAACCCTAGCCATCATTATACTTGCACGTGTCCCTCTTGCCAAACGGTAGGAGGAAGTAGATAGTAAGCAGTAGGAAGTAGGGAGTAAGCAGTAAGGAGTAGGGAGCAGGGAGTAAAACGGCCAAATTGAGACAATTCATTCACAAATTGTTTACTAACCTCGCCGGCCCGCCCGGACCGCTAGATAAGACATCTTCAACCCCAGGAATCTTACGGGCTTCGGCTGTCACCGTTTCCACGTGGACTGCCTCGCAAATGAGATGAACATTAGGTCCGGCATCAATGGTGAAATAAACGGGCAAACCTTCGGCCCGCCACCGTTGGGTGGCCTGGATGAGAGCCATAGTGGCTGCATTCCAGTAATACAAGGGCGGGTGGCTGGTCATCATAACAGCGTGCATGAGGATGGCATCTTCTTCAAGGATCGGCCCCATAACCGGCAGGTCGCGAGCCAGGAGCGCCGCCCGGCAGTCAGCGAGTCGATCCGCTGCACCGGCTACCCGCACCGCCTGAAGTGAGCTGGTCCAGGCCAGTCGGTGTCCACCTGTGGAGCCAACCTCCTTGTGTTCCTGGCTGACGATTACCACCACATCGCGCAAATCCCAATGCTCCGGCGGAGCAATGCTGGCTGCCACCGAGGTTTTATCATCGCCGGTGTACCATTCACAGTAACCACCCGGTACTGAACGGCTGGCCGAACCGGAGCCACACCGGGCCAGCCGAGAGAGCGTCACCTCATCCAAATCCAACCCGGCTGCCGCTGCCCCCGCCACACTCAGCGCGGCAAAGGCCGCCGCCGAAGAGGCGATGCCCGACCCTACCGGGAAATTGCTCTCCGATTCTACCCGCGCCGCCAACTGTTGCCCGGCCAATGCTCGAATCAGGTCAAGGAACGTAGTCACCCGCTCCAATCCCACGCCACTCACCGGTTGCCGGTTGATGAATAGTTCATCACCGGACAGGCTGGCGGTAAAAGTCACCGTCGTCACAGTATGTAAACTGCCCAGGTTCATCGAGAGTGAGGGGTTGGCGGGTAAACGTAGTTGATCATCCACGTTGCCCCAATATTTGATAAAAGCAATGTTAGGGTGGGCCAGGGCCGTAGCCTGCCCCAGGGTTGTGAGATTTGAGAGTTGAGATTTGGGATTGGTCAACTGTTTACCTCGTCATCGGGATCTTGACGCCATTTGTTTTGGCGAACTCGATAGCCTCTGGATAACCCGCGTCCACGTGGCGGGCGACGCCCATGCCGGGATCGGTCGTCAGAACCCGCTGCAATCGGCGTGCAGCCGCCTCAGTGCCGTCAGCAACAATGACCTGTCCGGCATGGATGCTGTAGCCAATACCCACCCCACCCCCATGGTGAATGCTAACCCATGTGGCCCCACCAACAGCGTTGATCAGCGCGTTCAGGAGGGGCCAGTCGGCGATGGCGTCGGAGCCGTCGCGCATCCCTTCGGTTTCGCGGTTGGGGCTGGCTACGGAGCCACTATCCAGATGATCTCGCCCGATGACGATAGGCGCACTGACTTTACCGGAAGCAACTAACTCGTTAAACTTAAGGCCCGCTTTGAGCCGCTCCCCGTAGCCTAACCAGCAGATACGGGCCGGCAACCCCTGGAATTCCACCTTTTCCTGGGCCATCTGAATCCAACGAGCCAAATGCTCGTTTTCAGGAAAAAGTTCCAGGATAGCTTCATCGGTGGTGTAGATATCTTGCGGGTTCCCGGAGAGAGCCACCCAGCGGAAGGGACCTTTACCTTCACAAAAGAGGGGGCGGATATAAGCCGGTACAAAGCCAGGATAACTAAAAGCATCCTTCACTCCAACATCGTAGGCCCGCTGGCGCAAGTTGTTGCCATAGTCAAAGACGATGCTTCCTTTGGCCTGCCAATCAAGCATAGCTTGGACGTGTTGGGCGATAGAATCCAGCGAGCGGCGCTGATATTCCTTAGGCTCGCGTTGGCGTAACTCGGCTGCTTCTTCCATTGTCAGCCCAACCGGAATATAGCCATAGAGTGGGTCATGAGCCGAAGTCTGGTCGGTAACCACGTCGGGGATTACGCCTCGCTGCACCAGTTCAGGCAAAACTTGAGCAGCATTGCCAATAAGCCCCACCGACTTTGACTCTTTCTTTGCCAGGGCCTCTCCTACCCAGGTCATCGCTTCCTCCAGATTATCAGTCACAACATCAATCTGGCGCAACGACCGCCGCCGCTCGGCCCGCCGGCGATCCACCTCGACGATAAGACCAACTCCTTCATTCATAGTAATCGCCAGAGGTTGTGCGCCGCCCATCTCGCCCAGGCCGGCAGTCAGCACAAATTTGCCCTGGAGGCTCTTCCAACCGTGCTGCCGGGCCAGCGAAGCCAGAGTTTCATAAGTTCCCTGCAAGATGCCCTGAGTACCGATATAAATCCAGCTTCCGGCCGTCATCTGGCCATACATGAGCAAGCCTTCTTTTTCCCATTTGTCAAAATTCTCTTGGGTGGCCCAGGCCGGAACAATATTTGAGTTAGCAATCAGGACCCGGGGAGCATCCTCATGGGTGGTAAAAATGGCGACCGGTTTGCCCGATTGGACCAGCAGCGTCTCGTCAGGCTCCAGGCGGCGCAGCGATTCTAGAATTGCTTCAAAACAATCCCAGTTGCGAGCCGCTTTGCCCCGCCCACCGTAGACGATGAGATGCTCTGGGTCGCCGGCCACCTGCGGGTCCAGGTTGTTCTGGATCATCCGGTAGACAGCTTCGATGAGCCAGTTTTTGCAGGTCAACTGTGTACCGCGTGGGGCGCGGATAGTACGAGTCATAGTTTTACCTCCTCTATTGACCACCAAATGATTACTTTTTATCCCCCCAGGTAGGCCGCTTTTACCCGCTCGTCTTCCTTCAACTGTTGGGGAGTGCCTTTCAGCACCATAAGCCCATTTTCCAGCACATAAGCCCGGTCTACTACTTTGAGCGCTTCGAAGGCGTTTTGCTCCACCAATAGGATACTGACGCCTGCAGCGTGCCGCAACTCGTTGATGACGTTAAAAACTTGCTTCACCAGGATGGGCATCAGGCCCATTGAGACTTCGTCAATTAGCAACAGTTTCGGTTTACTCATTAAGGCCCGGCCAATGGCTAACATCTGCTGCTCACCACCACTGAGCGTTTTGGCGGTCTGCATTTTACGCTCGGCTAGGATGGGAAAAAGCTCAAAGACCGTTGCCAGTTGGGCCAGCATAATCGGACCCGGCTGCAAATAAGCTCCCAGCCGCAGGTTATCGAGCACGCTCAGATCGCGGAACACGCGCCCACCTTCCGGCACCAGCGCCATCCCCTGCGACACTCGTTCCCACGGCGACAGCCGGTTGATCATTTGCCCGGCAAAATGCACTTCCCCGTTCGCCGGTTTTTGCCAACCCATCAATGTTTTGATGAGGGTACTCTTACCGGCGCCATTGGCGCCCAGCACAGCTACGGCTTCCTGCTCGCCAACATGCAGCGACACGTCGTGCAGCGCCTGGATTTGTCCGTAATAGACATCGAGATTTTTGACTTCGAGCATCACTTATCTTTCGTTGGCCGTAAGGAGTTACTCCTGGCCCAAATAAACGTTGATTACCTTTTCGTCGGCTTGCACTTGAGCCGGGGTACCCTGGGCGATGATCTGGCCCTGGGCCAGGGCAATCACCCGCTGGCAGAGACGCATGGCAAAGGCCATATTGTGTTCGATGACAATGAAAGCCTTGCCCTGCTCGTACAAAGTTCGAATGAGAACGGCTAATTCGTCCGCCTCGTGCGCGGTGAGGCCGGCCGCCGGTTCATCGAGCAGCAGTAGGTCAGGATTGGTTGCCAGGGCGCGGGCAATTTCCAGGCGTCGCTGCAGGCCAATGGGCAAACTGGCCGCCCGTACATCCGCCCAGGGGGTCAGCCCGGTTAACTCCAAGATGGTGTGGGCGACCTGCGTAGTGACGGGCGTGTGATAACGCCGGATGAAGGCCCGCCAAGTGGAGTAGGTGGGCATACCAGATCCACTGAGCACGTTGTTCAATACGGTTAAATCGCCAAAGGGTTTGACAATTTGAAAAGTACGGGCGATGCCCAGGTTCACAATCTCGTGAGGAGGATGGCGATGGATGGAATGGCCGTTGTAGTCAACCTGCCCTTCTGTCGGCGGCAAAAAACCAGAGATGATATTGAAGAGCGTGGTTTTGCCCGCGCCGTTGGGGCCGATAAGGCCCAAGATTTCCCTCTCCGTCTCTAGTGAGACATCATGGAGGGCTTGCAGCCCCCCAAATCGTTTGCTGATATGCTTGACATTTAGCAGGCTCATTGGATCACTTTCCGGGAAATCGCTTGAGGTGACACAACACGGCGAGGAACGAGTCGGGTCAGGTTGCGCCACAGCCAACTGCCATCGCCGATAAGACCCATCGGCTGGAAGAGCATCATCACCACCAGCAGCGCCCCATAAATGGTCAAGCGATAATCCCCTACAAATCGGAGCATCTCGGGCGCCGCTTTCAAGATGATCGCCCCCATAATTGGCCCACGCAGAGTACCAACGCCGCCGAAGATAACCATGGCCAGGATAGTGATAGACTCAACAAAGACGAAGGTATCGGGAAAAACACTGCCGATGAAATGGGCGTAGAGTGACCCTGCTCCCCCGGCCAGCGCCGTGCTGAGGCCAAAGGCGTAAATCTTGAAACGGGGGACGCTTACACCCACCGCCGCGGCTGCATCTTCGTCAATACGAATTGTATGAAACGCCAGGCCCACCCACGTTTTGGACACATACCAACTTACCAGCCAGGTAAAGAGCACGTAGCTCCACACCAGGGCCAGGTAGGGAAGTCCTCCTCGAAAGGTTGCGCCAAACAGCGTCGGCGCCGGGATATTCACCAACCCCAACGCCCCGCCGAAAAAATCTACATATTTGAAAACGGCAACGACCACAAAGTTGATGCCTATCGTCGCCAGCACCAAAAAGTCGTGGCGTACGCGCAGGCTGGGCAGGCCGAGTACGGTTCCCACCAGGCCGGTAATGACGATAGCCCCCAAAAAATCAACCCAAAAGGGCATACCATAGCGCACTGCCAGAACCGCCGAGGTGTATGCGCCGATGCCAAAAAAAGCCGCATGCCCCAGCGACACCTGCCCGGCATAGCCGGTGAGAATGTTCAGACTGAGGGCCAATGTCACCCAGATGCCGACAAAAACTGCCACACTCATTACGTATTCACTGGCGATAAACATGGCCTACTCCCGTCCTAACAGTCCGTGGGGCCGGAACATCAGCATGAGGATGAGCACCAGAAAGGCAATCGCATCGCGAGGTAACACATAACCCACCGAGGCGACCAGGAAATTTTCAACAATGGCCAAGATCAGGCTGGCGATAATCGTCCCCGGCAAGCTGCCCATTCCTCCCAAAACAATGATGATAAACGCTTTATACGAGGGCAAATCGCCCATAGTTGCAAAAACGCTGTTGTTGTACACGCCGACTAACACCCCTGCGGCCCCGGCCAGCGCCGACCCGAGGAAGAAATTGAGCGCCACCACTCGATTCAGGTTGACCCCCACCGCCCCGGCCATCTCTCGATCCAGCGCCGCCGCTTGCCAGCCCAGCCCTATCCGGGTGCGGGTGAGAATGAGGTAGACGATGGCCAGCAAAGCAATGGTCACGACCAGGATCAACACCTGTTTGGGTGTTAGTGAAAAGAGCGCTGTCTGGAGGCGCGGCATCCCCGCGCCTCCTACGGGCAGAGCTTTCTGGTAAGGACCCATTAAAAAATCTTTTTGCAGCAAGTCGGTCAACATCACAAACATACCGACGCTGGCAATAAGAGGAACCGTTCGAGGCGCGTCGAGCATATAGTAGTAGACACCCCGGTAGATAAGAACTCCCATCACGCCGCTGGCGAGCATCGCTACCAACAGCGCCACCCAGAAGTTTCCAACCCAGGTAAAAACCAAAAGTCCGATAAACGCGCCAAGGGTGTACATGGCGGCATGGGCAATGTGGAGTATTTTTAGCACTCCATAGACCATCGTCAGGCCGACCGCCATCAACATGTAGGTGCTGGCCAGCACCATGGCGTTGGAGAGATTTTGGAAAAAAGGCATACTCATCCTTATGGGGGAAACGGGGCGCAGTTCGCTGCGCCCCATCAAGTTTATTTGGCCTCGACCAATTCTAAATCTTCGAATTGGTGGTAGAGGTGGAAAGCGCCATCTTTGACGATTTGAGCGGTGATAGGGCGAACGACTTCTCGTCCTTCGGTGTAGTGCCAGAAAGGACCACTGGCGACCTTGTCAAAATCCTTCAAACCCGAAATAGCCTTGGCAATGGCCTCCGGGTCGGTGTTGCCGGCTGTTTCAATGGCATAAGCCAGGACCTGGACCGCATCAAAGGCTGAAGCGCCCACCATATCGGCTTCCTCACCATAGCTGGCCTTGTACTGCTCCAGGAAAAGCTTGGTGGTGGGATTGTCACTGTCCCGGTTCAGGTCGGTGGTGATGATGACGCCTTCGGCCGCCGGGCCGGCTAACTCGACAAACTTGGGAGAGTCATAACCTTCCTGACCAATGATCTGGGCTTTCAAGCCCTCATCAGCCGCCTGGCTGACCAGGTTGGCCGCTTCGTTGTAGTAGCCGGTGGCATAGACTGCATCCGGCTCGGCGGCAATGATCTTGCCGATGATGGGCCGAAACTCGGTTTCGCCCAGGGGATACTTCTCCTCCAGCACAATCTCCAAGCCCAACTCCTCGGCTCGCCCTTTGAAGCCTTCGGTCAGCGAAACCCCAAAGTCGTTGTCTACGGTCAGGATGGCGACCTTCTTGGCCTTCAAAACCGTACCCACCAGTTCAGCCCCAACCCGACCCTGAACGGTAGCCAGCGTGCCGACCCGGAAAATCTTGTCACCGGTCAGGGTGATCTCAGGATGGATGCCATAGGCCGAAAGCATCGGTATGCCCGCTTCCTGGAAGATCGGCGCAGCCGCCCGGGTGGCTCCCGAATAGGAGCCGCTGATCCCGGCCACAACCTTATCCTGCTCGATCAGTTTTCGGGCAATAGAGGCGGCCTGGTCGGGCGCAGCCGCGTCGTCATACGAGACCAATTCCAGGGGTTGGCCCAGCACCCCTCCGGCCTCATTGATCATCTTCACCGCCAGTTGAGCCGATTGCAGGGCGCTGGTCCCATCCGCCGCTGCAAAGCCTGTCGTCGGCGAAAAGAACCCTATCTTGATCGGCCCCGCTGCCGCCGGCTCAGAGACTTCGGTGGTTGCGGCCGGTGCTTCGGTCGCAGCAACTGCGGGTTCCTCGGTAACGGCAGCCGGCGCTTCGGTAGCTGCGGCCGGGGTCTGGGGAGCCGGCCCGCATTGAGCGGCCAGTAGAGCCACCATTGTTAAGAAAATAATGAGCAAACCTACCTTACGTTTCATCTTTTATCCTCCTCCTGATAATGAATGATTCAATGTTACTACTCAGGCTACCCCAAATTGAGTATTCCTGACCGCAGACCGCAGACTGCCGACCGCCATAATTCGCCCTGTACCCTGTCTTTTCGGCGGTCAGCGGTCAGCCGTCGGCGGTCGTGGGGGTAGGGCTGAGTAGTTACGATTCAATTAGGAATTGCTTATATCACGATAACCCACGCTGGTTTCTGCTATCACCTCCTCTCGCTGCGCTGCGGTTCCTGGCTTCATTTGCAAAACTAGCACCCCCATCAGGATCATCACCGCACCGGCCCATTGAGGCAGAGCCATTCGCTCACCTAATAACGTGTAGGCCAATCCGGCGGCCAGCATTGGCTCCAATGTAGCAGTAATGCTCGCCCGGCCTGCTTCGATATAATTCAAAGCCAGGGTGAACAACGAATAAGCCAATAGGGTCGGCCCCCAGGCTAACCCCACGATAAGGATCCAGGCCGGCCAGGGATAGTTTAATGCTGAAGCCAGTCCCATCCCACCCCAGAGAGTCAAAGCAATTGCGCCGAAAGTAATGGCATAGAAAACGACGGTCCAGCCCGGATAACGTCCTACGCCCCACTTGCCCAACAGGCTGTAACCGGCCATGGTTGCCCCGGCCCCTAAACCACACAGCACGCCGGGCAGGTTAAAGCGAAGCGCCGCCAGATCGTACCCCTGTGCTACCAGAAGACAGCCTACCAACGTCAGCAGTAAGGCTAGCAGCTTGGGGCGGTCCGCCGGTTCTTTGAGAAATAACATTGCTCCTACCACAACCAGAGCCGGGTAGGTATAAAGTAAAACTACGGCTGTAGTCACCGTCGTCCACTTGAGCGCTAAAAAAAAGCTGGTGTAGTTGAGGGCTACCCCGACGACCCCATACAAAATAAAGAAGGGTACATCATTTCGGGCAATACGCAGCCAGCTTGGCCGGTATAGAGCCAGGCCGACTCCCAAAGTGAACGCAGCAATGATAGCCCTCAGAGTGACGACAGTGATTGGATCGACCGGATAGCGATAAAGAAACTTGCCAAACAAGCCCAATGTTGCCCACAGAGCGGCTGCCAGAACAGCCAGCGTATAGCCTCGCCAGGCCTCCATCTACCTCACCATCCTCCTTTAAACTCCGCCTTGAAATGATAATTATCACCTCGGTAGATCGCTTGATACCAAACGGCCGGGCACTCATCCGTCTCACTTGTGGTAGTATAGGTCAATCGGTCAACAAAAAAGGCGGCAGTACCAGGTTTTACTCGCAGCAGGCGAGTTTCTGTAGGAGATAAAATGCGAACTTCAATGGTGTGGATGGTGCGGATCAGGGGAATGTGATATTTGTGAATCAGGAGGGCGTGAATCGATTCGGCTTCCAGGTCATCATCCACCAGGGCGGGACAAAGAGATAGAGCCAGGTAGCGCGTTTCGTGAACCACAGGCTGATCGTCGGCCAGCCGTAACCGGACAATATGGATAACGGGTGTGCCAACGGTCAAGGCTAGACGTTCAGCCACTTCTGGCCCAGCCGGAACCACCTCTAACGTTAGCAACTGGGTACTGGGACGCCGCTGCTGCTGTCGGATATCCTCATTAAAGTTGGTCAGGGTAAAAAAGGTCGGCCCTAAACGGGGTGAGTTGACGAACGTGCCTCGACCTTGCTGGCGACAGGCCAGCCCCTCTTGAACCAAGAGGCTAACCGCTTGGCGTACTGTCCCCCGACTGACCCCATACTCCCGACCTAATGCCTCCTCAGTAGGAAATTGGTTGCCGGGTTTTAACTTCCCCAAGCGGATTTTCTCCCTCAGAATCTCAGCCAACTGATAGTATTTTGACAGCGGGCCTGGCTTAAGCATTAAAGCGCTTCTGGGGTAAATTTGTCTATATGACTAGATGAATTTTTGTAGACAAAACCAAAGTTTATCATAAATAGTATGATGCGTCAAAAGTAAATATATAACTTTGATTTGCCGCTCACTCCTGCACTTTGGTGGGAACAGGGTGACCGGTCCCCAACTCGAAGGTATCCCTGGTGCTAAGTATCCAGCTATCTTTGTCATAATTAACAAGATTGACCACCCTCACCTCCCACTCGAACCAGCCAGCCTGCCTATCAATGCCAGGAACGGACATAAAATCTCCCACGGTATAAGTGCGTTCGCCACTGTTACAAACAATCTTATCCTGATTAAGAACCACATCCATAACCCCTTGCATCGTTTCGCCGGCCACGGCCACCCGGATATCAAAACCGTACTCTTTAGATAGATTACACTGATCATTTACACGCCATTTAAAGATAACCTCTTTTGCACCTTCAGGTAATTTATCTTTATTGGTAGGGTAAATCAATTCTACCTGTCCCAGGTTCTCGTCAGGTATTATAGGTAGCGCTGCTGCAGTTGGGGTGACTGTTGGAGTTGGGGTTGGTTCTGGAAGCCTGGTAAAGGTTGCCGTAGGAGTTGGCGTTAGGGTAGCTAGACGGGGTGCGGGTATCTCAGCCCGGCGAGTGGCCGTTTGAGGCGCCGCCGTTACCTCCTCTGGCTCCGAAGTAGAGGTAGGTGTGGTCGTTTGGGTATCCATTGGTATTGAGATAATGACAGGTTCCGACTGCTTAGGTAGAATGGTGGGCTGAGTAACTGTCGGGGTCACGGAAGAACTGGCTACCAGGTTGCTGCCACTGTTTAAATAGTAGATCACCCCTACCAATAACAATATCGCCATTCCGAGTAATCCCCATACCCAACCGGCCAGTCTCCGAGGCGTCGATTTAGGCACGGGCTTGGTAACCTGGTTAAACTTCCCTCCCGGCAGGTTGATGACAATAACAGAAATATTGTCATTCCCCCCCTCTGATTGTTTCAGTTCACCGTCCTTCGTATGCCACTTTTTAGGGGCTTTAGCTTGTTCTATGAGCGCCTGGGCAGCCACTTCCAGGTAGGAATTATTAAGTGTCTGCTCGATTTCTTTGTTTGAGACTTCACTACTTAACCCATCCGAGCACAATAATATCTGGTCGCCGGGTCGAAGTTTATGTTCCACCTGAGATACTTTTACCACTTCGCGTTGGGCTGTTAGCGAGTTTGTCAAGACAGAGCGATCGGGATGGAACTGCATGGTGGTCCAACCGATTTCGCCAGCTTTAAATTGCGGCCACAGCTTGGAATGATCTTCGGTTAACAGGTGCAGTCCTGCCTCTTCTGACCAGTAATAAGCCCGGCTGTCGCCGACCCAGGCTACCCATAGCCTGCCGGTTTGTTCAGCCGGATCATATTTGATGACAGCGGCTACGGCTGTGGTACCCATCCGTTTGGCGGCCGGTTTTTTTTTGGCTTCTTGGCTGATCCGGGCGTGAGCAGTCAGGATCGCCCGTTCCAGGCGCTGCGGCACGGCGTCCAGGGATTCGGCGTTGCTGTAATACGTGGTTATAATTGCCTCAACAGCTAACTGGCTAGCCAGGTCGCCTTGACCATGTCCGCCCATACCATCGGCAATCACAAAGAGTAATCCATACGGGTTGTTGGCTTGAGGATGGACGGATGTTTCAGGCCAGATGCGATCCTCGTTGACAGTCCGTTTCTTACCGATATCTGTTTTGCAATGAAACTTTATGACCACTGGCTTATCCCCTATCGTCTTATAAGGTTACCAGATAAAAACATTAGTTAGAGATGTAATACCCGTTTCCTGGGGAGGATCGGTCAGCCTGACCAGGACAACATACCAGGCCAATTGCCCTCTCTGGTTATTAACTCCTGGCGCGGAGCTAATGTCACCCATGATGTAGCTGTAGGTACCAGCATTACACCCGGCCATAATTGTCTCTCGTTCCACAGCCGAATTAATGGCGCCACCAGCCGGGGGGGAACCATGGTGCCAGACTCTAATTTGGAAGCTGTAGTTAGAGCGGAGTAAACTACAATCATCGCCCCATTTCCAGCGGAACAGCACATTCGTGGGACCAACAATCTGCACATTCGAGGCCGGTTCAAGGGGTTCAATGGTTGGTGGGGTCGGCAGGGCAGGGATTGGCGTTGGAGATGGAACAGGGGTAAACGTGGGCGTGGACGTCGCGGGTGGAGTTGGGGAGGCCGGAGAGGTTAACGTATGTGTCGGCGATGGGGTCGGAGTGGGCGTCTCGGTTGGAATAAATTCGATAACTATGGTAGAGGCAGGCGTCTCGGTTGCAATTACATTCTCTCCCGTAGGAACTGCTGTTTCCACGCCCGGAGGAAACTGATTTGCCAGGATCATACTCCCCGTAAGCAGCAGAGTGAGGCCGCCTATAACCAAAAATAGCCACCGTATGACGTTTCGAGGCAGGGCAAGTTTTTGAGGCATAACCCTTTTTAATTCCTCAACCATTTTGGTGACTGTTTCATACCTATCGGCAGGTTCAGAGGCAATTGCTTTTAATATGATTCGTTCAACTTCTGGGGGGATGTTTGGATTTAAGTCACGCGGCGCAGGTAGATCATCAATAATTAATTTTGTCGGTGTAGAACTGGCTGGCTGCGAACCCGTACTTTTGTTTATCCCAGGCTCTTGACTGGAACTGGATCTGACCTTATGGACTTCCTGACCAACGAGCATTTCATAAAGAATTAAACCAAGCCCGTAGATATCCGCTTTAGGAGTGTGGAGGGGCGGTTTTTGGCGTTGTTCGGGGGCATTATAGGCAGGAGTTCCAATATGACCCGGAAATTCCTTCAGTTCCTCAATCTGGCGAGTTACCCCAAAATCGGACAAAACTGCTTTTTGCCCACCACGGCTAAACAACACGTTGGAAGGTTTGATATCCAGGTGGACAATCCTTTGTTGGTGGGCATAATCCAGGGCAGCTCCTATTTCAAAGATAACTTTGGCAGCCAGCTCTAAAGGAAGTTGTTTTTTCGCACTCAGCTTATCCTTCAATGATCCGCCTTCCAAATATTGCAAACCAATGAAGGAAATCTCCTCGTCGTCAATTTTTCCGGTTAAGATGGCTTGCTCAGGGTCCGAGTCATGTTGTCCGTAAATCAACTCAATAATATTTTTGTGTTTAAGTTTCTGAAGATTTCCAGCTTCTCGGATGAGTGCTGTCCGGTAGCGACTCTTTGTGACTTTAAGGACGCCCGATTTGCTAGCGTCATCCACGCCTTCGGCCAGATAAACCACCGACATCCCGGCATCGCTGGGTTTGGAAAGCTGTTTCTTGATTCTAAACCGTCGGCTCTTATGGGTTGGGGTATATCCGGTTAGCACATCGCCAACAGCTAATTCAACATCAGTTTCCTGCCCACACTCTGAGCAAGATTTTTCTTCCAGAGAGAGTTTTCCTTTGTTGCTGCAATTGTGATTTGAACACCGACGATACATAATCTTAACCTGTGGAAGGACTAGTTGTCAGAAGGTATATTTTGTTCCGGTTGATGATCAACCAACTCAATCTTTAGTGATTAAACTCTGTAGTGGTTCGGGGAGATTACCCTCGGTGATTTCGGCCCTAAATTCTACTTTCCCAATCTTTATCATGGCGCCGGCAGAGACGATCTTCTCTTTTTGTGGCTCAAGGAATTGATCATCAACCAGGGTACCATGGCGAGAACCAAGATCTTTGATCAGAATCACGTACCCACTGTGACGAATTTGGGCATGCCGACGGGATACACTGCTATCTTTGATAACAACACCTTTTTTTATTGCCTCATCATCTCGGCCAATCAGGATATTTTGGGAGGCGTCAAATTCGTAAACCTCCTGGTCAACATACTTCTGCCCCTCTGTCACTGTCAACTTAATACCGATTTGAACATCCTGGGTTAACTCAGCCTCGGAAATTGTTTCGCTTTCGAGCGGCTTGCCGCCTTCTCCACCTTCATCCTCTGTCTCCTTCTCTGATTCAGGGGATCTATCCAACATCTCATCATAGGTAAATAGTTTTGACCGGGTCTCTGCCCGCGTTCTAAACTTGTAATAAAAAATAGCCGCTCCGCTGAGGAGTACCGCTGCGATCAGGATACTAAGAACGATGGTATATCCCCTTTCCCCAATTAAGGTGGTAACAAGGGGAGCCGGGGCCGGCGTAGGTGGCAGGGGGGTAGACGTAGGCACAGGTGTTGGCGTGGCTTTAACGATAAATTTTCTCTCCTGTATCGCCAGACCTTTTTGGGCAGTGGTTACTTCTACCCTGATTGAATGTTCGCCGGTACCCAGGGTTGTTATATCTAGGGGAGCGAATTTATTAAAGGGCGCTATACGAATACGCTGCTCAAGCGCATTATCAACAAAAAGCTCAACCAGGGTCACATCTTTCGTTCCTGTTAGATCTAACTGAATTTCCAGCCTGTTATCTGAATAGCCCAGGTCCATGGAAAAAGACGGTGGCGGAATGGGCGTGGGGGTTACCTGGATGGGTACAAATACCGGCCTGTGATTCCGGGCTTGCCCCCCCTTACCCTCAGCGACAACCATCACCGTGTGCAGGCCAACTGCTGCCTGGGTTGGATAGGTTAATAAATACTGATCCTGAAACAGGTTCGCAATTTTTTGAAGTTGGGCTTTAGCCGTTTCGATGCTATCAGCGGTAAAGTGCCGGCCATTGGTACTCGCCGCCAGGTTAGTCAACTCTTCATGGTTGGCCTCATTAAGACCGATAGAAAATACAGGTACTTGAACACTGGCGTTGAGCGCTTCCCGGATAACTTCGCTGGCAGTATGACCCTGACAAGGAGTCGTAGTAGGAAACTCTCCCGCATTGGTCATGACAATTACAGCCCGCCTACCTGTGGGAACCAACGCCAACTTCTCAAGAGCTTCTACCAAGGCATCGTATAAGCAGGCTTGAGTAGATGCGTGATAATCTAAGGGGTCAATTTCATTCAGGGCCACGTTTTGATCCCCGGTTAAGTCCTGTTCCTGGATAACCTTGTTATCGAAACTGTAAATGGCCACTTGAGATCCCTCAGTCAAAGCCTGGGGGATAAAGTTGCGGGCTGCTTCCTTAACCGCATCAATAGCAATAACCCTATCCGAGCCGGGCATGGCCATACTGTTGCTGGTATCCATAACCAAGATAACGGTCATTGGTTCTGTTACCTTTGAAACAGAGATCAAATCCGCCCCAATAGTTTTTTCATTTTCAACTACAGTGAAATTATTCTTGGTCAAGTCCAGCACAGGTTGGCCTTCGGCATCTAGCACAGATACATAGGCAGAAACCATTACCTGACCGGCATCACTCATTCCCGCCTGAGTATAATAAATCACCACGTCGGCAACCGGGGAGGATTGGGCTTGACTATCCATAACGGCTGTTACAATCCAATAAACACCCAAAACCAAGATAAAGGAACTGTATACCAAACGAGTACGTTTAGTTCTACCTTCATTCATTATTAACTCATCTTTCGCGTAAATTAATGTTCTAAAAAACGAATTTTGTGGCATACTCA
>CAZUNT010000099.1:0-24776 GCA_964622215.1 uncultured Caldilineaceae bacterium | reverse complement strand
CCCGCGCCAATGATCACCACATCCTCCCCCGGCAGCAGGGCTGCTTTTTGCACCCCCCCCATCACACAAGAAAGAAGTTCGACAAACGCGCCGGCCTCCACCGGCAAATCCGGGCTGATCTTATACAACGCCTTGGCCGGGGCCAGGGCGTAGTGAGCAAAACCGCCATCCACGTCGCCGCCGATGGCGTACATGTTTTCGCACAGGTTGGGACGCGCTTCGGCGCAGAATTGACAGTAGCCACAAGGAATATCGGGGATGACGGCCACCCGGTCACCGGGTTGGAATTGGCTCACGGCGTCGCCTACCTCAACCACCCGGCCGATGTATTCATGACCCAGGATAACCCCTTTTCTAGCGTGCATAATCGGCGGCACAGCCAAAATACGCAGGTCGGTCCCACAGATACCGCAAATTTCTACTTTGAGGAGGATATCTTGAGGGGTTTTGAGCCGGGGAGTCGGAACCTCGCGAATGGCGAGGCGACCCTCGTCTTCAAAAACAGCGGCTAACATACTTGCTTCGGTCATTACATGTCTCCTTTAACCCAGGTTGCCGATTAGAGGTTGAAGGCTGCACTTGAGAAACCTTTAACCTTCAATCTTCAACCATTTTTATTGTTGTCGGTGCGAGTCAACTCATCGGTGGGGCGGTTGACTCGCGGATAACCAGCCGGCTGGGCAAAACACAATCTTGCACCGCTTTATTATTGAGCAGGTCCAGCACCATCTGCACGGCCAAAATGCCCATTTCGCGTTTGTGTTGGTCTATGGTGGTTAGCGGCGGTGCAAAAAATGGAGCCAGGGCAATATCGTCAAAGCCCACGATTGACAAATCCTGGGGAATCCGCAGTCCGGCGGCGTGGGCAGCCTGCATCGCCCCCAGAGCGGTGGCGTCGTTGTAGCAAAAAACGGCGGTGGGAGGATCGGCCAGGCTGAAGAATTGCTGCATGGCCAACAAGCCGCCTTCGGGTTGACTGTCCCCCCGTATGATGAGCGCCGGATTGACGATCAGATCGGCCTGATGTAAGGCTTGTTCATAACCGCTCTGCCGTTCAACGGCATCCCATTCGGTAGCCGGGCCGGCAATGTGGGCAATACGCCGGTGTCCCAGGTCCAACAAATGCCGGGTCGCCTGGCGGCCTCCGTCGACGTTGTCGATCTCGATAGAATAACCTATGTGCTCGCCGTGAACATTGTTGATGATGACGATGGGCGTATCAAGCCCGCTTAAAGTGAAAAGCTGGCGCTTGCTCTCTTGATCGGCGCAGGCGGCCACCAGAATGATGCCATCTACCCGCCGCTCACGCAGGTTTTGAATGGCCGCCAACTCGCGCTCTGGTTTGCCATCGGAGTTGGTAAGGATGACATTTTGTCCGAAAGTGAGGGCTGTCTCTTCGATGCCCTGGATCACCTCGGCAAAAAACAGATCGGTGATCTTGGTAACGACGATGCCGATGGTGTTCGTGTGGCGCGTCACCAGGCTGCGAGCGACGGCGCTGGGCAGGTAGCCCATTTCTGCCGCTACCCGCTGAATATGCTCCCGGGTCTCTTCTTTAACCCGCGGGCTGTTGTTCAGGGCACGTGACACGGTACTGTAGGAAATATTCATGGCTCGGGCAATGTCTTTAATTGAGACGGTCATGCCATTATTTCCATTCTGGCGACAACATTGTCCACACTAATTTGTCCGGCTTAACTTAAGTGAATGAACTATACCAGAAAAATACAAACGTTTGTATTGGAAGAAAGAGAAAAAGGACGTAGGTAAACTGGATGTTGCAAATTGTAAGTGAAGGGGAAAGAAGGACAGTCCCTAGTCTACCATCAATACAAACGTTTGTCAAGCCCCTGTTCTAAAACTTGCTAAATAGTTTTAGCCTGCCACAATGCTTGCAGAGGTTGGTAGTTAAGCACAATAATACCTTCCTGGCGGATAATCTCCCGCGTTTCGGGGGACATTAGAAATTCAAAATCGGCTTGACGTACCGGCCAACTATCAGACATAGCCTTTAGCTCACCTGTAACCAGCGCGGGATGGATAGCCCATTCGGTCAAGCCAGCCGGTAACTCACGCAGCAGCTTGAAGTAAACGGCCGGTTTAGTCCGGGTTTCGAGGTGATAACTATCCAGGAGATCAAAGTCATTCGTGGCGTAACCCTGCTGTTGTAGTTTTTCGATAAAAGGTTTATGGGTCACTCGCAGCGCCAGACCATAATCGCGCGCCAGTTGCACCGTCATATCGAAAATATCTTCCCGCCAGCTATGGATGCCACAGTGGCTATCAAGGTGCGTCGGTTTGAGGCCGGCAGCCAACACGGTTTCGATCTGCGCTCTAAACTCAAGTTCCAATTCGGCCAGATTGACCTGGCTCAGGAATTCGGGAATACGCTCCTCGTTGTAGAAATAGCCAGCTTCGTCCACGAGCGAAGGCACCTGGGTTTTGGGTGTTACCGGCTTCCAGCGATAGTAAAGCGGTTCGCTGACGGCGGTCAGGTGGACGCCAAAGGGGATGTCGGGGTTTTCCTGAAGCAGGTGCAGCCCGTGTAATCCCCACGGGCAGGGCATCATCAAGGTGCAGGAGCTGGCCACCCCTTCCCGAATGGATTGGATGACAGCCTCGTTAATGGAATGGCACATCCCAAAATCGTCGGTGTTGATAAGTAACAGGCGTGCCTCTGGGGGATAGCCCAAAAGGTGATTAGTTTGGTGTTGTTTTGACATGTTATTTTTTTCTCCTACTGAAAATAAATTTTTGAGTTACCTAATTGAGTTGTGGTCATAAATCAAAAGCCACGCCAGGAGTTGACCTAACGTGGCTCAATTCCGTATCATAGCGGTCGGAAAAGATTTCCCCATTTCTGCTCTCTTGATTATAATCCCCGGCTATGACTGTCTCCACCGAATCCAATCCATTCATCCCGGAGCGACTGCACCCCCTGGTCGCCACATTAATTGTCTTTCTCTCCAATTTTGGCATCATGGCCCTGGAACTGGTAGCCGGGCGGTTGACCGCGCCGATTGTTGGGGTCAGCCTCTACACCTGGACCAGTATCATCGGCGTGATCCTGGCCGGGATCAGCCTGGGCAACTACCTGGGCGGCAAAATTGCCGACCGCCGGGCCAGTTTGACCACCCTGGCCTGGCTGTTCGTCGTTTCAGCCGCCGGCAGCGCCAGTATCCTCTGGACCATTGATTTAGTTAATCCCTTGCGAGAGCTAGAACTCCCCGTCATTGTCGGGGTTTTGCTTATTTTTACCGCTGTTTTTTTATTACCCAGCACCCTGCTGGGCACGATCAGCCCGGTGGTGGTCAAGCTTACCCTGGCCGACCTCACTCGTACCGGCGATGTGGTCGGAAAAATCTATGCAGCCGGGGCAGTTGGCAGTATTGCCGGCACATTTGCGACCGGCTTTTTTCTTATCAGCGCCTTTGGCACGCGTTTGATCGTCTGGGGGGTGGCCGGAGGATTGCTGCTGATTGGGGGATTGATTGCCTTCAGCGCCCGCCGACGCCTCCGCTATGGGCCGCTGGCTCTCTTGGGATTGTTTTTAGTATTGTCCGGCCTGGCCTGGCAGCAGGGCTGGCTGGCGAGTCGCTGCCTGCGCGAAACGAATTACTTTTGTATCAAAGTGCGGCCGCACGAGAAAGAGACGAATGTCCTCGTGCTGACCCTGGACCGGCTGGTGCATAGCTATGTGGACCCCAACAATCCCACCTACCTGCGTTACGGCTACGAGAAAGTCTATGCCGATGTAGTGCGGGCGGCTTTCCCCGGCGCTCCGCCGCTTTCGGCGTTGTTTATCGGCGGCGGCGGCTACACCTTCCCGCGCTACCTGGAAACAGTCTACCCCGGCAGCTTGCTTGACGTGGTTGAAATTGATCCCGGCGTTACCGAAACGGCTTATGCCGATTTGGGCCTGCCGGCGGATACGACCATTCTCTCTTTCAATGAAGATGCCCGCCGCTTTATCGTTGATCTGCCCGCAGACCGTCGCTACGGGTTAGTCATTGGCGATGCTTTTAACGATTATTCGGTGCCTTACCACCTGACCACCCTGGAATTTGATCGCCAAGTGGCCGCTCACTTGACCGAAGACGGCCTCTACGTGGTCAATATTATTGATGGGCAGCAGGGTGACTTTCTGCGGGCCTACGTTACCACCTTGCAACAAGTTTTTCCCCACGTTTATGTTTCCCCTGTTGTAGCCGAACTGGGCGAACTGTACCGCCAAACCTATGTCATCGTGGCCGCTAATCGCCAGTTGCCCATCCATCAGGCCGATACCTTTTCACCCCTGGATAAAAAGTTCGTCTCGCCAGACGAGTTATCAACCTATCTCCAACAAGGCCAACGCCTGACCCTGACCGACGATTACGTGCCGGTTGATAACCTGCTGGCGCCGGTTTTTGCAGCGTCGGGGCTATAAAAGATTTACCTCACGCCACCCGCATCAGCACAAACTTTAGATACCGGAACTCCGGCAGAGCCAGGGGCGTAGGATGGTCGGCCGGCTGGCCGCCGAGGTGGAGGAGCGTTGCCATCCGGCGAGCCAGGGAAATCCCTTCTTCACTCGCTTTCAGAAATGCCTCTAAGCCAACGTGGCTGGAACAAGAGGCGGCTGCCAACAACCCATCCGGCGTAGTGACGGCCGCAGCCGCCCCGATCAGCTTTTGGTAAGCGGCCATAGCCTTCGGAACTGCCGCCTGGGAAGAGGCGAAGGAAGGTGGATCAACAATGACTAAATCCCAGGCTTTTTGTTCCCGGGCCGACTTAGCCAGAAACTCGAACGCGTCGGCAGCCACCACCTCATGTCCGGCCGGAGGAAGCTGGTTCAACTGCCAATTGAGTTGAGCCGTTTCCAGAGCTGGACCGGCCAGGTCTACCGTCGTGACGTGCCTGGCTCCACCCAGGCCGGCATAAACGGAAAATCCCCCCGTATAACCAAACACATTAAGCACCCGCCGGCCGGCGGCCAGGTCTCTTACTTTCCGGCGATTGTCCCGCTGGTCGAGAAAGAAGCCTGTCTTTTGCCCCCGTACCACGTCTACAGTAAAGCGTACCCCATTTTCGAGAAAGACGATGGGCGTGGTGGGCGCCTGGCCGAGGAGAAACCGTCCCGAACTTTTGCCTTCGGTCCGACTGCGCTCAAAAACTGAATGAAGCGATAGAGCCTCAGCCATCCAGCGGGCAATACCCGGCCCAGCCCAGAAACCGCCGGGTCCGGCGCCATCCAATTGTAGAACGGCCATGTCGCCGTAAACATCACCTACCAGGCCGGGCAGACCGTCGCCTTCCCCGTTAAAAAGCCGGAAGCCGGTGGTATACTCGTCGAATAACGTCCGCCGTAGAACCAGGGCACGTTCAAGGTTGTTTCGCGCCCAGATATCGTCCAGGGACTGGCCGGGGGTGGTGGTGCAGACCCGAAAGGTCAGCGGGCTGTGCGGGTCGTAAAAACCACGAGCAATCTCACGCCCTTTTTTGT
This sequence comes from uncultured Caldilineaceae bacterium, assembly GCA_964622215.1. GTDB lineage: Bacteria > Chloroflexota > Anaerolineae > 4572-78 > J111 > DSQQ01. The sequence goes on along the minus strand of CAZUNT010000099.1, from coordinate 19,291 downwards.
TATCCAAAAGAAGGGCGTGAGCGCCGGGCGTAGCCGGGGGCAACTGGCGCAGCGCTTCGGCAAACACCCAGGGGTGGCCGCGTTTGATCGAGCGAGTCAGATCGCGGGCCAGTCTAAGTTGGACCGGTGAACCTTTATGAGGGCGAATAAGTGTCATCGAAGTAGCCTCAAATGACTCCAAAACGCTAGCTTAATGACATTGGTCCAATGGTTGCTTGAGTGAAACGGTCGCCGGTTAGCGGTCGGGCGTTTCTTCTCTAAAAATCGCCTCTGCATACCGCAACAGTTGTTCTTTACGCTCGGGTGGGGTGTTTTTTGAGTCCAGGTAGCACTCCAGCGCCTCCCTGGGGGTTAGCTCCTCGGCCGAAATCCCGCCCAGCCGGCGGCGTTGCTGCCGGTCAATATCACGGATAATACTGGCTATGTAGCTGGCCCCACGCAGCGCCTGGCGAATTGGCCGCTCGTCGAGCAGCATCTCCTGGGCCTCGGTGGCTTTGATAATCACCCGCACAATTGCACCCGCAAGCGGGTGCTGTTCCAGTTCATCCAGAATGGCCGTCATCGGTTCAGCCACCGCGGTTACATCCAGGCGGATGGTGATAAAGGGGCGGGCTTTGACCGGGATAAATTCCCACTTAGCCTGGCCCTTTTCCAATTCAACCATCACAAAACCTTTGTGCTCACCTTCTTCCCCAAAATCAATCCGTTCCAGGCTGCCAGGGTAAACAATCGGCGGATGGTAGCCCGCGTTGAGTTCCTGGTATTTGTGGATATGGCCGAGAGCCACGTAATCCCAGACCGGATCGGCCAGCACGCTTTTCAACACCACCACATCACGGCCAATCATCACACTCTGCTCGCTGCCTTGTTTAGCCTCGCTAACCGAGAGGTGGGCCGTCAACACAGCAGGGATATCGGGTCGCTCTTTGATTTCGGCGGCCAGATCGGCCAAATTCTCCCCCACAATCCGGCCTAACTCCAGGTCCAACTCTTCCAGGGTCATATTTTGAAACTGCTCGCGGGCCAACAGGCGGCTACGCTGCGGATAGGGAACCGTCGCCACTTGCAACGGCTGGCCACGCCGGCAGGTGATTTGATGCACTTCCTCCCGGTCGGCCACGATGACGCCCGGCACATCCAGCACTCCAAAAATTTCCAGGCTGCTGGCGGCCCGGTCGGCGGTGGCCATATCGTGATTGCCAACCAACAAGATCACCGGCACACCCTCGCCGGCCAGGCGCTTGATCCGCCGGGCAAACTCACGCTGAAAGGTTGGGTTGGGCCGCTGATTTTTGTAGGCGTCGCCGGCAAAAATACAGACATCCACCTCCCGTTCCAGGGCCGCGTCTATCACCTCGCTCAGCCGGCGCAAAAAGTCAACCACCCGGCTATTCAAACCCGAGGCGGGGTCAAGCCGGCCATAGTTCTCCATACCGATATGGATATCAGCCAGGTGGAGTAAATTGATCGGTTGAGTCATTTACAATCCTCAACAGGTTAGGGATAAGGAATAACATTATCCGTTCCAGGCTGAACCCGGTAACCCTGGGCCAGGTCCGTTACGGTATCGTAGATAACAAAGGTGGAGGGAATATCCTGTTTAGGGCCCGGGTTGTAGCCCATAATTGCGCCGGGGTTGATGCTCAAAGTGTGGCCAACCGGCTCAATCTTGTAGATATGGTTGTGGCCGCAACACACCACGTCGTACTGCCCAGAGGCGGCAATAGGCCGGGCCAGGTTATCAAAGTGATTGACCGCAAACCGTTTGCCGCCGAACTCACCCTGGAAAAATTCTCCGTGCAAATGAACGTGGGCGTACTTTTTGGCGTTGTTAGTGATACGAAACAGGTCGGCGTCATTGTTGCCGAAGACGATGTGAATGGGCCGGTCGGGGAATCCTTCGGCCAGCAGGCCGATGATGAAAGGCGAGCATAGGTCACCGCAGCAGATCAAGGCTTCGGCCTCTTGAAGGCCCTTTAAGGCTGCCGCCAGACTCCAAATATTATCGTGAATATCGGAGAGAATACCGATTTTCATCCGCAAATTCCTTTCCAGGTTTTAAAGATTTACCAACTTGGAAACATCAAGAAGATATACACCCAATTTACTGTGTTGTCAACGCCGGGCGTATTGTCGGGTAGGGTAATCGCATACACCCAAATATACGCGACTGAAGTCGCCTCTCTGGGGCTTTCAGCCAGGAGGTCCGCCAGCGCGGACCCGTTCTCTCCCCGTCCACGCCGGTGGACGGCTGGCTTTAGCCCTGTAGGGGCGATTTCAATCGCTTCAAAAGTGAGTATACTTACTCCGCCGTCAAACACTCCGCCGGCTGATCGTCGGCGATGGCCTGGTAGAGCTGGCGAGTGGCCGGGGTGGGGCTTTCGCCGAAAAGATCCTCGAATACTTTGAGGCAATCGCGGTAAACTTTGAGGGCCTGGCCTTTATCGCCGTTACAGTAATGGAAACGCATCAGGCGGCGGTAGACGCTCTCCAGCAGTGGGTCTTTGTGCAGAGCGATTTCGCCGGCATCAATGGCCTGCCGATAATGGCCCAAAACGGCATAAGCGTCGGCCAGGTGAACGAGCAAATCACAGTAATCGGTGGTAATTTCGCGCCGCATGTCGATGACCCAATCGGTGTAACGATCTTCGGCCATAAAATCGCCCCGGTAAAGGAGGCGGCCTTTTTCCAACTCGGCCGCGGCTTCTTCCCAGCGATTTTCCTGGCCCAGGCGGCGGCCCTGGCTCAGGTGCTGGCGAAACTCTAATAAATCCCAGGTAACGCCCTCATTCAAATCAAAGAAGTACCCGTTGGAGCTGCGCAGGATGAAGTTAGAGTCGCGCGGCTCGATATCCGGCTCCAGGGTGTGGCGAGCGTTGCTGATAAGCGGCAGCAGCTTCTTGCGGCCCCCTTCTTCATCCGAGTCGGGCCAGAGGCGAGTAATCAGCTCGTCGGCGGCCACAGCCCGGCCTCCCCGCGCCCGGCGAATAAGCAGCATCTTTAAAACAGTTTCAGCCTGGGGCCGCTCCCACACCTCAATGGCCTGGCCATCACGCCACAGCCGGAATTGGCCAAAGGTTTGAATCCGCAACTGGGGGGTCTGGGTGGCTTTGGCCAGGGCTTCACGGATGGCTTGTGGATTAAAGCTTTGTTTCTCCACAAAAGCCGTGATAAGGGGGTAGTGCTTCAGCAGATCGGCCACATCCCCGGCGCTGGCCCGGCCGCTCAGCACCACCACTTGAGTTTTGGGATGCGTTTCAAGCAGGTGATCGAGCAGCAGCCAGCCCTCGGTGGAACGCAGAGGCAGTTCATGGGGCTGTAACTTCAAATCCAAAATGACCAGGTGGAAAGTCTCCTGCTCCATCTCTAACAAAGCGGCCTGGGCATTCTGAGCGATCCGCCAAAAACAGCCGGCCTCTTCCAGGAGGCGGGCTATGGTATACTGCCAATCTTCCCGATTTTCAACGATCAGCACGCGGGGATGACCAATAGCCAGGCTCAAGGGAGGGGGAGGCAATGGTATGGCCGGAGTGTCACCGGTCTGAGGCGGTTCCACCTCGGCCGCCGCCACCGCTGCCGGTTCCTGTTTACCCAACAACTGGTCAATCGTGCGGCCAAATTCGGTTGGATCCCAACTTTCTTTGAATAGCACCGGCGCGCCCGGGCAAAGTGTCTGAAAACTACGTTTTAAATCATGTGTTAGCGAACCGGTAATGATGATAACGGGAATATTCGGCTGGGATTCATTGATTTTCTGAATCACACTCAGGCCATCCCGGTTAAAGCGATTAGCTCGATCTAACACCGGGTCAACCACTGCCAGGCCAAATTGGTGCGCTTCCAGTACAGCCAGCGCTTCCTGGTAGGAGGTAGCCGAGTGCGTGATATAGCCTCTTTCGGCAATCGTCTGGCAGACAATATCCTGCCAATCAGCACGATCTTCGACGACAAGAATATTGGATGAGTGAGTCATAAGCAACTGTTCCTCGTATAAAACGGTGATAGAGGCATGGGCTTCAGTCCGTATTTGGAGACTTGCAGACTAAAATCAGCCCTCCTGTTATAATCCCCTGGTTAGCCGTTCATCGGCTGTAACGTAACTACAAATGTTGTGCCGGCAGCAGAGCTGGTAAATTCAATCTGCCCTTCAAATTGGTGAACAAAGGTTTCAACCAGCCATAGTCCCAGGCCCAAACCACCCTCTTTGCCAGAAAAACCCGGATTAAAGAGATGCTGTTGTAGTTCGGGAGGGATGCCGGGGCCATCGTCGGCCACACTGATTTCAACCTGACCGGCAGCAGTGCAGCGTGTTGATAGACGGATGAGACCGCCCCGTTCGGTCAAGACTTGAATAGCATTGGAGAGCAAATTGTAAAAAACTGCTTCCAGGCGCTTGGCGTTAGCCCGCACCAGGGGCACGTCCCGGCCATAATCCTGGACCAACTGCACCTGATCAGGCCGCCAACAACTGCCAATAGCCAGGGTCAGGCATTTATGGACATCGGTCGGGGCCAGAACCGGCTCTTCCAGAGGGTCGGTCATAGCGCTGATGAGTTTGAGCGCTTCTTCGGCGTTGCTCCGAATACGCCGCAACTCCTCTTGAAACTTGCTCAGGGAGACCTGGGGGGTAGACCGAGCCGTATTTTCAAGATGCAAGGCCCACACGCGGATTGCCCCAATAACATTGTTCATTGTGTGGGCCATATCCAAGATGACCGCGGCCATAGCCCCACGAGCCTCGGCAGTGATACGTCGCTGCTGTTCAGCGGTCAAGCGCTGGTAGGCCTGCACTCGTTCGTCATACAGGCGAGCATTGTGGAGAGCAATCGCAGCCCATTTGGTCAGTTCGGTTAACAAAACTTGATGGAGGTGATTAAACTGCTGGCCGCCGATCCGGTTCAACACCTCGATCACCCCGATCACCTGACCCTCCACTTTGAGTGGAACACAAAGGATGGAGTGAGCCTCGTAGCCGGTTTCGACGGCCACCTGGCGCAGGTGACGGGGATCATGGAGCGTATCGTTGACCAAGGCCGGTTGGTCATGGCTGGCTACCCAACCGGCAATACCCTGCCAGGGAGCGGGGAGGCGAATGTCGGCATCGCCCTCGGTTCTGTAGCGCAAAACTAATTCATTGGTAGCGGAGTCTATCAGGAAAATGGAAGTTCTCTCAGTTTCCAGTAAACTATTGACCCCCTCGATGATGACCTGCAAAACGTGGGCCAGGTCCAGGCTGCTGGTTAAAGCACTCCCCACCTCGTTCAGGTAGGTTAGATGAATGGCCTGATTGCTCAATTGAGCATAATTGACGGCATTCTGTACGGCCAGGCCGACGATACGGGCGATGCTCTCCAGCAAACTAAGCTCTTCTTCGCTGTAGGTGTGAGGGGTGGCGCTCATCACAGCCAGCACCCCATTAGCCTTATTGCCAATGGTAATAGGGATGCCGGCCAGGGCGGCAATACCCAGGGCCGCCGGGTCAAGCTCAGGTGGAAGCTCGTAGTGGGCCTGATCAAGAATAAAAACGGTACTGCCGTCGTTAAAGATTAAGGCCGCCAGCCGGTTCAGTAGTTCCATTTGCTGTTTAAATAGAAGCTGATCCTGGGATAAACCCCGACTCACCCGGATCGACAGGGAGTCAGGCTGGTCGGGGTCATCGAGCAAACCGATCAGGCCCAGTTGGGCCTCAAGCGTGGCTAAGGACTGGTCCAGGCTGGTATGGAGAATAGTATTCAAGTCCAGAGTACTGCCGAGGGCCAGGGCAATCTCGTTAAGGGCGCGCAGTTGGTGAGCCTGCCGCGCTTCCTGGAACAGGCGAGCATTTTCAATAGCAATGGTAGCCGAGGTAGCAAAGGCCGACAGGCGGGCAATATCCCCTGGGCTAAAACCGGCGGAGCTTTTTTTGTTGAGTACTTGCAGCACACCCAAGACATGGTCCTGGTGCTGTAAAGGCACACACAGTAACGAACGGGTGACAAAGCCGGTTTCTACCTCGCCAAACCAACGAGAGTCTTCTTTCACCTGGTTGATACAAACCGGTTCTCGATGAGACACAACCCAGCCGGCAATACCCTGCTCTTTACACAGGCGAGTGGAAATATCAATCCGCAGGCCGTTAGAGACCGAGGTGGCAAAGTACAATTCAGATGTGACCTCATCCAGAAGTAGCACCGAACCTGTTTCCACATGGAGCATACGGATGGTTTCGTTGACGATGCGGGTCAGGACTTCGTCCAGGTCAAGAACCTGCACTACAGTCTGGCTCAGTTCATTTAGCAGGGTCAGTTCGTCAATCTGGCGCTGATGTTGCTGGGCGCGGTTAATAGCCAGGGCGGATTGGCTGGCAAAGGCGCTCAAGAAATCCAGGTCGCCTTGCCCAAAAATATCCTGGCGGGGATGGTCAATATAAATGAGGCCCACCAGTTGCGTCTCAACTTTAAGCGGCACAGCCAGCACCGACCGCACTTTTTTGAATTTGAGGGTGGTGCGACTGGTGACCCCTTCGTAACGCCGGTCGGTCTGCAGGTCTGAAATAAGGCGCGGTTCGCCTCGATCCAGCACATCTTTGATGACCGCTGTACTGACGAAGTTCAGAGCTAATTCCAGGTCCCGTTCGCCCAGTTCTTCACCGCGGGCCATCGCCACATGCTGCAATTTGCGCTCATGATCGTCGCTCAACAGTAATAAGACTCGACGTCCACCGGTCAAACTTAGGGCACGTTCAACCACAAATTCCAGCAACTCGTCCAGATTATGAACGGAGTTCATGCGACCGATAAGTTCGTACAGACTTTTCAAGCGTTCCAGGGTTAGATTCTGTTCGGGGGTGTCACTGGTTTCAGGTATCATCAATTTTTTTATTTATATCTCCAAACTCAACCCATCGTAAGCCACCAGCACTTCACAGATACGGTCAGGGTGGCGGCGAGCCAGATACGCCTCGGCCTGTTCTTGGTCGGCCCAGATTTTTTCGTCGGAACTGGTGGGGTCGTGATGAGCCAGGGCTAATCTCTTCACCCCGGCACGATAGGCAAACTCAGCCCCCATCAAGGCGCTGCTATGTCCCCAATCAGGTTTATCCAGCACTTCACTCAGGCTATACTGGGCGTCAAAAATCAGCAAATCAGCCTTTTGAAAGAACTCAACGTAATTTTCGGTACTGGTCCGATCGACCTGTTTATACTCCGAATCGGTAGCCCAGACCAGGGATGTTTGCTCATTTTCAATCCGATAGCCGTAGGTAACCCCCGGATGAAACAGGCGCATGGCGTAAACTCTGAAGTTGCCAATTTGATACCACTCATGCTCATTAATGGTTTTAAACTCCAGGGCAGCATTCATATAAGTGAGCGGCACCGGAAAGAAATTGGCGTGTTGTTGCTGGGCGAAACGTTCAGCCAAGTCTGGGAAAGGGCTATAAAAAGTGAAGTGATTTTTGGGCACAAAGGCAGGCCGGAAGAAAGGAAAGCCATGGATATGATCCCAGTGAGTATGGGTGATCAAAATATCGGCCCGCTGCCGGCCCTGGGCAAAACCTTTCTTCATCAGTTCCAGGCCCAACAAGCGTATCCCAGAACCTGCATCGAGAATTAAAAGCTGATCACCCGAACGAATTTCGAGGCAGGGGGTGTTGCCGCCAGCCGTGCCACAGACAGTATAGGGCAGTCGCTCCAGGTAGCGGTTAAGGGTGGCTTCATCTCTCAGGTTCAGACCGGCTGCCCCTTCCAGGGCCTGGCGAATTTTTTGTTTAATACTCTCTGAGGGTAAGGGGGTAGGGATAGAACCGCGCGTACCCCAGAATTTTACATACATAGCTGAATTCCACCTCGGGTTTCCTCAATTTGTTTGGGACTATTATACCAGATTGATATTGCAAAAAACTTGCAAATTCAGCATGATAATTTTCTCGATTTTTGACATTACTCAGGAACGGTGTAAGGTTATTTGCATAGCCCCTTGCTACCTCACTTGAGTATTGCACAAAACAACCAGGGTTGCAAGAGTAAAAATAGCCCATTCGTCTGCCCGGTAGTGCTTATGCCCTTTTGGCAATCATTCCAATCGTTATATAACGAGTTACTCTTTCGCCTGCTCAACCTCACCTGGTTAGAGGGGCTTGATTTACTGCTGGTCACGTTGACGTTTTTCTTCCTGTTGAAACTGGTGCAGCGCAGCCAGGTTTCCTTGTTGCTGCGCGGGCAACTGGTGCTGGTAATTTTACTATTTATCACCACCATCTTGTTGCCCCTGCCCACATTCGACTGGCTGGTCTTGGGGGTGCTGTTCGCCGTATTGGTCACAACGCCGATGATTTTCCAGCCGGAACTGCGTCGTGTTTTCGAACGGATTGGCCGCAACGCCGGAATCACCTGGGTCGTTCGCCAGACGACGACCGATAATATGATTCCCAAATTGGTGCGAGCGGTGGAGAATATGTCGGCCAGTCATACCGGTGCGCTTATCGCCATCGAGGGGAAGCGGGTTCTGCGAGAGGTCATCGAAACCGGGATCGTCGTCGAGGGACAGGTGAGCAGTGAGTTACTGCAAGCCATTTTTTATCCCGAAAACCCGCTCCATGATGGAGCCATTGTGCTGCGAGAAGATCGAATTATAGCCGCCAGTTGTGTCCTGCCGCTAACCCAACGCCCTCTCCCGGCCCGACACCGCCTGGGAACCCGTCATCGGGCGGCGGTGGGTCTCAGCGAACACAGTGACGCCCTGGTCATTGTGGTCAGCGAAGAAACAGGCACGATTTCAGTAGCCCGTGATGGCTGGTTACGACGCCCCCTGGATAGCGCTATTCTACGGGAGCAACTGTATGAATTTTATGTGCCCGCCAACCCAGCCCGGCCTACCTTTTCCTTCATGCATTTTGTGCGCCAAACCGGACAGCAGGGGTGGCAACAATTAGCGCGTTTTTTGCTCTGGTGGCGTCACCCCCGGCTCATCTCGTCCAATTTTTTTTCTCAACTGGGCCTCTTTTTTGTGGCGCTGCTGCTGGCGCTCGTGGCCTGGACGTTTGTCATCGAGCGGACCAACCCGGCCCGCCGTGAGTTGTTTGATAACATCTCACTACGGGTAGAAGATATCCCCACCGGCCTCACCTTAACCACACCACCCCCTACCGCTGTCTCAGCCCTGATCCAAACTACCGATAGCGTTTTGCCCAATCTGCGGCCAAGCAGTTTCCAGGCTGTAGTTTCCCTGAAGGGCTTATTGCCGGGTCTACATTCGCTGCCTATTCAGGTCAATGCCAGTGTACCTCGGGTGCGTGTGCTCGCCGTAGAACCGGCAACATTGGATGTGGACCTGGAACCCATTATCACTAAAACGATGACCGTTAATATCATAGTGCCAGACCAGGAGGGGTTATCACCTGCTTATCAAATCGTTAGCTCTCCATCCGCTCTACCCGACCAGGTTCAGGTGATAGGCGCGGCGCCACGGGTTGAGCAGGTCAACCAGGTTCAAGCAGAGCTTGTGATCGGTAATGCCAACAGTTCGATCAGGCGGCTCGTGCCGGTAGAAGCATTGGATGGGACAGGCCGGCCTGCAAGCGGCATTACCTTGCAGCCGGCTCAAGTAGAGGTCACTCTGCCTATCCAGCGTCACACTAACGCTCGCAATGTGGGCGTGCGGCCGGTTACCAGCGGCGTTCCCCCCGACAGTTATCGCTTGAGTAGTTTGAAGGTCACCCCGGCCAACATTACCGTACAGGGCAATCCCAGTGAGTTGGCCCAGATGAGTAGTTATGTAGATACCCTACCCATTGACGTGAGCCAGGCCACCGGCGATTTGAGTTTGCAAGTCCCCCTGGCCTTGCCGGCCAACGTGCAAGCTTTAGACAGCAGCGGCAATCCCATTCGAACAGTAACGGTCCATCTCGAAATTGTCCCGCGCAACAGTTACTTAGCCGTAACCAAGCCCATCGAGCTAATAGGCGTTACACCCGAAATCACAGCCACAGTGACCCCCTCTTCAGTGGATCTGATTATGAACGGCCCTGCCCCAATTATCAATCAAATTGAAAAGGAGCCTGGTTTGGTGAAGGTCTTGGCGGATGTGGTGGGTGTCGATCCCCCGCAAAAGGTCACGCGGAAGCTGGCAATTGTGGCGCCTGACGAGATCACTGTCCAAATAGTTCCTGACTCCGTGCAGGTCACTCTCCTACCATAAGGTCCTGATTTAAAGAGAAGCTATAATTTACAAGATTAGCATTGTGTGGGAAAATGAGGGGGTCATGGTAAATAATAGCCTGAACTTGATAATCAGGTGGGGTAACTGATGAAATCTTTACTACAAATCCTCATCTTCCTACTCACCCTCCCCCTACTCCTTGCCTGCGCCTCCGGCCCAACCGGACTGCTGCGCCCCAACGGGGTGGCAATTGCCTCGGACGGCAGCCTTTATGTGATGGATCGGGGTAACAACCGGGTGGTGCATCTGTCGGCGGCGGGCCAGTTTCTTAACGCTTTTGGCCGGCTGGGTACGGCTCCGGCCGACATTTATTCCGGCTGGGACATTGACCTGGACTCCACCGGCAACATCTACATTTGTCACCACACGCTCGACGAAACCGGCTTCACCCGGCCCAGCGATGGGGTCAAGGTATTTAACCCTGATGGCCGCCTGCTGCAAATAGTAGGCGAGCAAATCTATTCTTCTGCCGATGAAACTGAGAATACACCTTACGGCCTGGATATTGACCACCAGGGCCGGATCTATGTGGCCGACTTCGACGCCAATACAATCAGAGTTTTTAGCGCCGAGGGAGAGCGCCTGGCCACCTTCCCTGGCCAATCGGGTAGTATGACCAGTTGGTTCAAGACCCCGGTGGATGTGGCCGTGGACGACACCCGCCGCCTGCTTTACCTGGCTGATCCCTACTATAGCCGGGTGCAGCAATTCAGCTTAACCGGCACGGGGTCAGAGCCGGCCATCAAGCACCGCCTGACGATTGGTTCCTATGGGCAAAAGCCGGGCCAGTTCGCCTACCCCCAGAACATCGTCGTGGACGACCAGAGCGGCCGGATTTATGTCACCGATATGGCCAATCGCCGCATCCAGATTTTTGACAGCGAGGGACACTATGTGGCCCAACTGGCCGCGCCCGGCAACTGGCAGGCGCTCGGCCTGGACCTGGGGCCGGATGGCGCTGTTTATGCTACCGATGCGTTCAACAACGTCATCTGGGTTTTTGAGCCAGATGGACAGATCCGCCATCGCATCGAGGTGTCGTCATGAAAATTCGCCTCCCCTTGGCCGTCAAAGTGATGGTTCCGATGATTGCCCTCATCGTCCTGGCGGTTAGCCTATCGGGCTATCGTGTCTACCAGGCCAGCGCCGAGAACTGGCAAGCCGAAATGGACACCCGCCTGCAGCGGGTGGTCACCCTGGTCGCCAAGACCGTCGACCGGCCCAGGCTGCAACAGATTGTGGCCCCTACCAACATCGACGGCCCGGCCTACGCCCAAGTTGCTGCCCAGCTTGAGCAAGCCGCAACTGCGGCTAACCTGGCCTGGCTGGGCATCTATTACCGCGAGGGCGAATATTTTTACTACTGGGTGGATTCTGATTACACCGGGGTAGGTTATCCTTTTTTCTACGCGACGCCGGCCCATTTTACCGCTTATGAAGACCAGCAGATCCATCAAGTTCAGTATACCGACGAATTTGGCTCCTACTACGGTTTTGTCGCGCCCATTATTGTCACAACCGACAAAGGGCCGCAGGTCATGGGCCTGGTTGAGGCAGTGGTTGATTTGGAGACACGCAACTTGTTACAGCAGGAAGCGTTAAACCAGGTTATCCCCATCTTAGTCGGCGCGAGTGTGGTGGCCGCTATCCTGTCATTACTGATCACCTTTTTGCTTTTTGGCCAGCATCTGCACCAATTACAACGCGGCGCGCTGACCCTGGCCGGCGGCCAATTTGGGCACACGATTAATTTACATTCGGTCGTCACAGATGAACTGGACGACCTGGCCAATACCTTTAACCAGATGTCAACCCAACTAGAGCAGTTGTACCGCGAGCGAGTCGAACAAGAACGTATCCAGCGCGAGATGGAAATTGCCCGCCGGGTGCAGTTAGCTCTCTTTCCAACCGCAATTCCCCAGGTGGCGGGGCTGGAAATCGCCGCCTTCTGCCGTCCGCACCGCGAAACATCGGGTGATTTTTACGACCTTTTTGCTTTAGAGGATGGACAATTGGGCGTGGTGGTAGGGGATGTATCGGGCAAGAGCATTCCGGCAGCTATGGTGATGGTGTCGGCGCAGAGTACCATCAGTACCGAAGCTCACAACCACACTTCGCCGGCTGAGGTCTTAAGCCATTCCAATGCCATGCTGCATCGCAAAATCCCGCGCGGCATGTTTGCGGCGGCCAGCTATGCCCGGCTGGATGCCCACTCAGGCCAGATGGTCTGGGCCAACGCCGGGCAGATTTACCCGGTCTTGCTGCACCGGGTCCGCCCGGCCGACCCGCTGGCCTATCCGCGTTATCTGGAGGCCACCGGCGCAGCTTTTCCCCTGGGCGTCACCGCCGACATTGAATACAGTGACCATCCCCTGCGTCTCCTGCCCGGCGATACCGTCCTTTTTTATACCGATGGAGTCATCGAGGCCATGAATCCGGTCAGCAAGTTGTACGGGTTTGAACGCCTGGAGACGTTGGTGCGATCGTTGGAAAGTAATATATCGCCTCAGGCGCTTATCGAGGCCGTGCTAGAGGATGTAGCCGCCTTCGTCGGCTCGGCGGAGCAGCACGACGACATCACCCTGGTGGCGGTCAAATTGACCGATAAAACCTGATATAATTACCGAATGAAGGTTACTACTCAGGCTGACACGGATTTTTTACACGGATACACGGATTAAGTTAGCCATGCTTTGCATCCGTGTATCCGTGTTCAAATCTGTGTCGAGCTTGGAATGAAGTATAATAACTAAACTCGGCCTGAATTCTTGATCCAGGAGGAGACATCAATGCGCGAGCAAATTTACCGCCTGGGAGTGTTACTAACCTTACTTTGGGCTGTTTCGGCTTGCTTGGGCGGGTCTCCCCCTGTCGCCCCCCCACCCACGCCTACCCCTACTTCGCCGCCGGAAAAAGTCACCCTTACCTGGGGCTTTTGGGGCGATCCCTGGGAGGTGGCAATTAATGAGCGGGTTATCCAGGTTTTTGAAGCCGACCATCCCAACATTCACGTCGAAACCTTTCACCGCCCCTATGATACCTTTGCCAAAGAACTACGAACCAAATTTGAGGCGGGCGAACCGGTACCCGACGTTATTTTCTGGTCTGAGGCTCCGGTTGATATTCCTAACGGCTATTTTATGGACCTGGCTCCCCGCATGCAGGCCGAAAATTACAGTCTTGAAGATTTCTTCCCCGGCCTGTTGGTTCATTTTAAGGTGGGCCAGGGTATTTATGGCCTGCCCCGCGATAGCGACACCAAAGTTATTTTCTACAACAAGCGGTTGTTCAACCAGGCCGGTGTGCCCTATCCCAAGAGTAACTGGACCTGGGACGATCTGCGCACCACCTCGTTGGCCCTGAAAGAAGCCCAGGTGGCCCCCTACAGCTTCGCCTACGAGGTCAACAGTTGGTGGATGATTTGGATGTGGCAAAGTAAAGTGCAGATTTTTGACGACCCGCTCTTTCCCACCCGCACCGATTTGGGCAGCCCGGCGGCCGCCCAGGCGGTGCAATTTTTTGCCGACCTGACCAATGTGGATCAGGTCACGCCGCCGTATGAGATGATGCTCAATTCTGAAGTTATAGCCACGCTCTTTAAAGAGGGTAAACTGGCCATGGCTTTTGGCAACCACGCCCTCATCCCGGCTTTTGCCGAGGTCAAAGATTTGGAGTGGGACGTAATTGGCCTGCCCCAACATGAGCAGCGAGCCAACGTCGCCGCCGGAGCCGGCTATGTTATTGCCGCCAAAACAACTCAACCCGAGGCGGCCTGGACCTTTCTTAAGTTCCTGTCCAGCTTCAAAGGCCAGGCCATCTTTGCCGAGGCAGGGGTGGCCGTGCCGGCCCGGCGCACCGTAGCCCAGTCAGAAGTTTTTATGCAGCAGCCCCCGCCGCACAATGCCCAGGTCTTTTTAGATGAGGTCGAAATCGGCCAGTCAACCCCGGCCTTTCCCGGCTCCAATAACATCATCGAGCAAGTAAATACGGCCCTGGTGCCCGTCTGGCAAGGTCAAAAAGACGCTGCCAGCGCGCTTAAGGAAGTGTTGCCGCAGGTTGAGGATATTATCGCCCAGGCCCAGGTGAAGCATTAATCTTTGTTCTCTATGAAACAAGCTCGTTCTTTCCGCATTGGACAATTGATCGGGGCAGGCTTTGGCCTAATCCTGCTCCTGGCTTTGTTGATTGCCCTGGGGCTTATCAGCGCCTACGCCATCAGCAAGAACCAAAACCAGCTTATCCAAAATCGGGGCGAGGTTGAAAGTATGGTCCAACAGTTAGAAATCCTGTCTGCTCGGCGCAGCGAGTTTTTACGCCGCTACCTGGAAACCGGAGCACCTGACCTGTTAGCGGCCTATGAGAATCAGGAATTTGCCTTTCACGGCCTCTTTGACCAGATCATCCCCCTGATCGGCCCCCCGGAGGAACAGCAAGCCCTCCAGGATGTGGCGGCGGCTGATACCCTTTTTGATAAAAAAACCCAGGAGGTATTACGCCTTTACGACAGCAACTTTCCGGCGGCAGCCCGGCTGGTTTGGGAAAATGAAGGGCGAGAAGTGCAGGATAATCTCCTGCAAACCACCGAAACCCTGCGCCGAGTTCAGGATGAGACCAGCGCCCAGATCATCAGCCAGGCGCGTTGGGTTGAGGATGTCGTTTTGACGGTAGCCATCATTTTTGTTGTGCTGGTTTTGGTTGTGGGGATGGTGGCCAGTTTTGTCATTACCCGCCGTATCGCCCGGCCCATCTCCAGCCTGGTCAAGACGGTAACCAGCCTCGGTTCCGATTTGACCGTGCGGAGCCGGGTATCAGGCCCTCAGGAAATCGCCTTTCTGGGCGAAACTATCAACAGTATGGCCGCTAATCTGCTCCTTTCCCGGCAGGAGCTGCAGCACCACAACGACCGGCTGGCCAATGAACTGGCCCTGGCCAGCCAGATGCAGGCCAGCTTTTTACCGGGTGTTTTACCGCCCATGCCCGGCTGGGAATTAGCCGTCTTTTGGCAATCGGCCCGCGAAATGGGCGGCGATTTTTACACCCACATCAACTTGGGGCGGGGCCAGCACGGCCTGGCCCTGGGCGATGTCAACGGCAAGGGCGCGGCGGCGGCTATGGCCGGGGCGCTGGCCGTGGGCCTGCTGGAGGCGCACGCCCCCGCTCACACCCGGCCGGAGAGCCTGCTGGCCCAGTTAAACGACGATTTGTACGCTCGTTTCCGGGCCAACCGTATGAACGTGGCTTGCTGTTACCTGATTTTGGAGGAAAACTCTTTCCACCTGAGGGTAGCCAATGCCGGCTGCGTCTTTCCGTACCTGCGGCGCAACGGCAGCCTCAACGAAATCCAGGTTTCCGGCATGCCGTTAGGCGCCTGGCCCGACTATCCTTACACGGCCGAATCGCTCCCGCTGTGCCCCGGCGACATCCTCCTGCTCAGCAGCGATGGGCTGGTAGAAGCCAAAAATGACCGGGGCCACCTGTATGGCTTCGAGCGGCTGCAAGCTGAACTTTTGCAGCTCCCCCCCGGCCTTGACGCCCAATCGGCCTTGAACCGGCTGCTCCGCTCGGTCCAGGCTTTTACCGGCCCCACCGAACTCCATGACGATATGACCATCATCGTGGCCCGGTTTGTGGGGCACAATCATTAGATACTCCTAATCCCCTAATCCCGGCAAAGGTTTGATACCTATGGATTTTATAGAAATTGCTCTCATTGACCTGAACGGCGAAGCCGCCGAAACCGTCGGCGAACTGTTCCAGCGCTACGGTTACGGTGGGGCGGTGATGGAGAGTTACCCGCCCGATTTCGACAAAATCACCGTGCGCACCGTCATCCCCAGTGAAGACGACCGGCGCCTGGGTGAAATCGAGATGATGTTGAGCCTGATCGGCCAGGCCCTGCCGGGCGGCCTGCCCCAACCCCGGCTGCAATTTGTCGGCCAGAGTGACTGGGCCGAGTCGTGGAAGGAACATTTTCATCCGGTGCGGGTGGGGCGGCGCTTCGTCATCAAGCCAAGCTGGTGCGACTACACCCCCACCGGCGACGAATTGGTGCTGGAAATCGACCCCGGCCTGGCTTTTGGCAGCGGCCTCCACCCCACCACCCAACTCTGCCTGGAAATCCTGGAAGAGCTGCCCCTGGCCGGGCAAAGCCTGTTCGACGTAGGCACCGGTTCCGGCGTCCTGGCCCTGGCCGCCCTCAAGCTGGGTATCGCCCAGGTGCGGGCGGTTGACATTGACGAAATCGCCGTGCGGGTGGCCTTGGAGAATTTTGAACGGAACGGCTTTGTCCACCCCCTCCCCAACCCTCCCCCTGCGGAGGGGGAGGGAGTATATCCTGCTCCGTCTCCCGCACCCCGCCCCCCATCCCCCGTTTCGGTGGAAACCGCCGTCGGCTCGGCAGCGGAAAACGGCGGGCGGACGTGGGATGTTGTGGTCGCCAATATCCTGGCCAACGTCCTGGTCGAATTGATGCCCGGCCTGGCGGCGGCGCTGGCTCCGGGCGGCCGGCTCATCCTCTCCGGCCTGCTGGCCGAGCAGGAAGCCGGCGTCACCCAGGCCGCCGCCGCTCACGGCCTCTCCCTGGTCGATCGCCGTTGCCAGGAAGATTGGGTGGCGCTGGTGGTGAAGCGGGAAGGGTAAAGTAGTTCTTTGAATCACTGAATTCACTGAGTTTACTGAAATCACTGAGGGACGTATCCAAATTCAGTGGTTTCAGTAACCATCAGCGCCTCAGTGATTCAAACTTGTCCCCGAATGTAAAGCTGTTGACATACCCACCCAACCCCGCTAAAATAGGGTCAGATCAATTGACTCTCCCCGTACGAGGTTCGCCATGAACGCTTACCACTTTATCAGTTATTCCTCGGCCGACGCCCAGGATTTTGCCTACCACCTGCACGACGCCCTCTGCGGCGGTTCGCCGCCCATTTCGGCCTGGCTGGATAAGCGCGACCTCAAAGCCGGCCTGGATTGGGACGAGCAACTGCTCGAAGCCATCCGGGCCTGCCGCTGCCTGCTGTTTGTCATGACCCGCGACAGCGTCGAGGCCCACTCCGTGTGCAAAAATGAGTGGAGCCGCGCCCTGGGCTACAAAAAGCCGGTCGTGCCGCTGCGCCTCCACCCCGAGGCCGAGCTGCCCTTCCGCCTGGGCAGCCGCCACTACATTGACTTTAGCGGCGACTTCAAGGCCGGCCTGGCCCGCCTGCGCGAGCACCTAGCCTGGCTCGACTCGCCGGAGGGGAAGCGGCAAGAATTAGAAAACCTCCTGGCCGAAGCCCAGCGCGACCAGCGCCGGGCCGCCACCGCCGCCGAGTTGGCCCGTATCCAGGCCGACATGGCGCTCTTGCAGCAGCAAATCGCCGCCCAAAAGGAGTTGATGCAAAATCCCCAGGCCGTGGCCCGGCGGGTCGAGGCCAGCATCCGGGCCGGCCTGGAGCGGGAGCGCCAGCCGGAAAAGCCGGTCAGCGGCCGCCGGCGCAGCAAATTTATCAACCCGCCCCCGGCCACTGCCCCCCCCTACTTCCAGGATCGTTACCTCGAAACCCAGCTCATCCGCGACTTCCTGCAGGACGAGGGCCAGCGCCTGCTGACCGTCGTGGGCCGGGGCGGTGTCGGCAAAACCGCCCTGGTCTGCCGCCTGCTGAAGGCCCTGGAAAACGGCCGCCTGCCCGACGACCTGGGCGAGCTGCCGCTGGACGGCATCGTTTACCTCAGCGCAACCGGCACCCGCCAGGTTAACCTGCCCAACCTGTACGCCGATTTGAGCCGGCTCCTGCCGCCCGCTGCCGCCGCCGAATTGGAGGCCGTCTACAAAAACCCGCAGGCTGATGCTGCGGCCAAAATGAGGGCGCTGCTGGCCGCCTTCCCGCCGCCTGGGATAGAGCCGGTGGGCCGGGTGGTGGTGCTGCTGGACAACTTCGAAAGCGTCGTCGACCCGGACAGCCGCACCATCGCCGACGCCGAACTGGCCGAGGCGCTGCGGGCCGGCCTGGAGCTGCCGCCGCACGCGGTCAAAATCATCCTGACCACCCGCCTGGCCCCCCGCGACCTGGCCCTGGTCCACCCCGAACGGCAGTGGACCCTGACCCTGGACGAGGGGCTGGACTCGCCTTACGCCGAGAACATCCTGCGGGAGATGGACGCCGGCGGCAAGCTGGGCCTGCGCGGCGCTCCGCCCGGCCTGCTGGCTAAAGCCAAAGAGCGCACCCGGGGCTACCCCCGCGCCCTGGAGGCCCTGTTCGCCATCCTCTCCGCCGACCGGCACACCACCCTGGAGGAACTCTTGCAAGCCGACCTGCCCGAAAACGTGATCGAAGCCCTGGTCGGCGAAGCCTACAACCGGCTCGACCCCGCCGCCCAGCAGGTCATGCAGGCCCTGGCCATCTACGGCCGGCCGGTCACACCTACGGCGGTGGATTATCTGCTCCAGCCCCACCTCCCCGGCCTCGACAGCGCCCCCCTGCTCAACCGGCTGGTCAACATGCACTTCGTACGCAAAGAGGAAGGCCGTTATTACCTCCACCCGGTAGACAGCGCCTACGCCCTCCATCGTGTGCCACGAAGCGAAGAGACGGACCAGGCCAAAAGTGTAACTCTCAGCAAATCCGGATTTTTAGCTGAAGACCCTGACTCTTCCAAGATGTCAATTCCCCCCTACTCCCTACTCCCTACTTCCTACTCCCTACTCCCTACTCCCTACTCCCTACTTGCCCTCTACCGCCGCGGCGCCGACTACTTCCGCCAAACCCGCCAGCCCCGCGCCGCCTGGAAAACCATCGCCGACCTGGCCCCCCAACTGGCCGAATTCCACCTGCGTTACGCCGCCGGGGATTACGACACCGCCGCCGGGGTGCTGCTGGAGATTGACGGCGAATACCTGCTGCTGTGGGGCCACTACCGGCTGATGATTGAGCTGCATGAGCAGTTGCAGGGGAAGCTAAATGCCCCAACGTTAAAGCGAAGAAGTGTGGGGAATTTGGGTTCGGCTTACCAAGCCATAGGACAGATCAAAAAAGCAATTACTTGCCAGGAAAAAGCCTTGACCAGCGCCCGTGAAGCTAAAAATCGCCAGGCTGAAGGTGTTTGGCTCGGCAAC
>CAZUNT010000098.1:0-25073 GCA_964622215.1 uncultured Caldilineaceae bacterium | reverse complement strand
TACGCCAACGCTACCGTGAACTTCTTCTCCGGCGCGGCAGCCGCTTCCGGCGCGGCAGCCGCTGGCGCTGCTGCCATCAGCGTCGCGGCATCTTTCGCCGACGGGATGCATAATTTCCAGCCGGACTCGATCACGTTAACGTCGTCAATTTTGTTGTAACTGCTGTCGGCAGCCGCTTTGGCGTTGGTGGCGCTGGCAATGGCCTGATAAGCCAGCACGTCACCCAGGAACTTGTCGGCAACCTTCGACAGCGAGTCGTCAGCCTGCACCACATAATCTTGTTCGCAGGCGACTTCACCCTGAGCCAGGGCCGCCAACGGATTTATGGCCAGGATCAGGGCCAGGACAGCTATGATACCGAGCAGATTTATTACTTTTTTCATTTTGAGTCTCCTCTGACTTCCTTTGAATTTGGCTTGGGCAGCGAAAAATTCCAATCACTGCCAGGTTTCAGTAGATCCAATTTTTGAAACCGTAGCGGGCGGCATAAGGATGCCACCCTACCAATTTTGGATCTATTGCGACTATGATTTTTTTTAGGGGCAGCTCTTCACCTCCTTTCAAACATCAAACTTTAAGCGATTCCATTTCTTTTGATAAGGTCAAGCACTTCCTGCCGGGTCGGGGTTCCTTCCATCGGGCCCTGCTTGGTTACGGCCAGCGCCCCCACGGCGTTGGCAAAGCGGCCGGCCTCTTTTAAGCTGAGACCATCTAACAAGGCTACGGTAAAACCGCCGGAAAAAGCATCGCCCGCGCCGGTTGGGTCAACCTCGGTCACCGGAAAGCTGGGCACCTCAAAATCAGTTTCTCCCGTAAAAATACGGCAGCCCTGCTCGCCCTGCTTTAGAACGACAATTTTACCGGCTGCGGCCCACTGCCGGCAGCCGGCTTCGTCGCTGGCTGAGCCGGTGAGCATCATGGCCTCGGTTTTGCTGGGCAGGATAACATCAGCCCGCTCGATAACCGGGCGGCACAACTCGCGCACCTGCTCGACCGTCAGCACTTCGGGCCGGATGTTGGGGTCGAAGCTGACCCGCGCCCCCGCCGGCAAATAACGCATGGCCTGGTAACAGGCATCGCGGGCCGTGGCGGTAATGGCCAGGTTGCAGCCGGTCAGGTGCAGCCATTGAGCTGCTTTGAAATATTCGGGTTGGACATAGGTGGGATTAAGTTGCCCGGCCGCGGCGTGCCGCCAATGGTAAATAAATTTGCGGCTGCCGTCGCTGAAGTAGGTAACAAAAGCAACGCCAGTGGTATGATCGGGCAGAATTTGGCCGCAGGAGAAATCAACCCCATCTCGCTCAAAACGGTTTAGCAGGCAGCGTCCAAAATCATCCTGCCCCACCGCGCCGATAAAGCCGGCCGAGCGGCCCAGGCGGGCCACTGCATCAATGTAGATAGGGGTATCGCCGCTGGGAAAGGGACCGGCGAATGTCCCGCTTTGATCCAGCGGCTCATCCCGGTTCACGCGCATAACCTCGACCAACAGCGTGCCCATCGAAATAACTTCAGGTAGCTTCACTGCTTCCTCCTCAGGCGAACGAGTGCTTCGCTAAAGATTTGCCTCAATATACTATTAGTTGTGAGATATGGCAACAAAGTTGCAGGATGGTGACACAGTAATGCTCTGATTTTTTGGGCGATGCTGTCCGAACTGTTCTGTGGGGCAAAATCGAGCCTCTCAACTCTCTTTATGCCCGCATTTTAGCTCGAAAAGAAAACATTGTCAATAAAACTGACCTTAAAAAGCTAAATCTTTTGACATTTACCACCTAAATGCTCTATAATAAACACCACTGAGTTCTAAATCAATCAAAGAGGGTCTAAGGGTCAAGTAGCATTGCAGCTTACTTGTTCCATCCTGAAGGTGAGGATCACATGCTTGCCAGCCAGCGGCTCGACCAGATTGTGAAACTTGTGGAAGACAACGGCTTTATGTCCGTTATCGACTTGAGCAGAGCTTTTGACGTCCATATCGTCACGATCCGCCGCGATTTGCAACGTTTAGATAAGGAAAAGCGGCTGCGGCGAACTCATGGCGGCGCTTTCGCGCTGCAACTGCCCGGTTCCGCTGAATCTGAGCCGGTTCAAGCCACGGCCGCCAGGGCCGGCTTTTTGGCGGAAAGAATTGATGTTCTCATCGCCACCTCGGTTGATCCCTATCTTGACCGTTCTCTGCTCGAGCAGATGGCCAAGGGTAATGTTCCTCTTATCTCTGAATCGGTCTGGATGAATGGGGCCGCAACCCTGGTCGCCGTTGATAGTTATTTGGCTGCGCTGGCATTGGGCAAATGGGCCGGCGATTATGTGGTAGCTCATTTTGGGGGGCGGGCGAATGTGCTGGACCTGACCTTTGAACTGCCCAACACCCGCGCCCGCAGCCAGGGTTTTTTCGACGGCTTACATTCGATTCTACCGGCGGCTGAACTGGCCTTCTCGATCAATGCCCAATCCAGAAGGCAGACAGCCTACCAGATTGCCGCCGACGCGCTCGTGGCGCGCCCCAACATCAACCTCATTTTTGCTATCAACGACACGACGGCCGCCGGCGCATTGTTGGCCTGCCAGGAGCGGGGGGTATCGCCTGATGATTTAGTGGTAATGACTTTTGGTTTGACCGGCGACACCCTCAAAGAGGCTATGATACACGGTGGGCATTGCAAAGCAGGGGTGGCCATGTTCCCGGAAATCGTGGGCCGAGTTTGTATCGAAGCAGCCATTGCGGCCTTTAATGGCCGACCGTTACCGCCGCATCTGGTTACACCTCACGCAATTCTAACCCCACAAACCCTCAATCAGTTCTACGCTCAAACCCAATCGGGCTGGCAAATCAAATGGGAAGCTGCGCTGAGCCAACTATCCATCCCGTTGACGATTGACAAGTACACGCCCAGAACATCCGGCCGGCTCCCCAAGCGGCTGGGCTTTGTCGTGCCGTTCATGGAACACGAGTGGTATCAGAATTTAATTGTCTGCTTGCGCAAATATGCCGGGGCACAGGGGGTTGAGGTCGAGGTGATTGACGCGGATCAAATCTTGCGGGATGACATCAGCATGAGGCAGCATGGCATCGCTCGCACAGCGGTGGAACAGGTCAAGCCAGGTGAGGTGCTCTTCCTTGACAGCAGCCAGACTACGACCTACCTGGCCGAAGAGCTGGCCAAGAAAGAAAACCTCAATCTCACCATCGTCACCAATTCAATTCCTGTGTTCGAAGTTTTGCGCGATAAGCCTGGCCTGACCTTGATTTTGACCGGAGGTTTAGTCCGCCAAGCCAGCGAAACGCTTATCGGTCCTACGGCTGAGGCCGCCTTGCGCGAGCTGCGCGCCGACAAGCTGTTTCTGACGGTAACGGGCATCACCCTGGACTTTGGGCTTTCGCACCTCAACATAGCCGAAGTGACCATGAAGCAAGCTATGATTCGGGCTGCCCGCGAGGTTATCCTGCTGGCGGATCACACAGTTTTTGGGCGTGAGTCGGTGATGCAAATCGGGCCGACCACGCTCGTCCATAAAGTGATCACCGATAATGCCCTTCCGGCCGATCACCGGCTGGACCTGAGCCAGTTAGGCATCGAAGTGATCATTGCTAAAACGTAACTACTCAGCCATCACCCCCAATGAGCCACATGACCGCTGACGGCAGAGAGCGCTTCGCCTCCCCTTGGGGGACCGCCGACCGCCATAATTCGTTCTGTAACTCATCTTTTCGGCGGTCAGCGGTCGACGGTCCGCGGTCAGGATTACTGAGACATAGGGTCGGCTGAGTAGTTACGCTAAAACATAATTATTTCCCTAAAGCCAATTTACGGCTGCGGCCCAGGGTATCGGCTGCAACCATGGCGCTGTATAGGTCGAACGGCGTTACGGTAAACACATGGTTATGGCTGATCTGTCCGGGCGCAGCGAACTTTTCGGCCAGTTCCATCAATTCGGCGGAGTTCAGGTTGCCTATGCCCAACTCCTCAAATGTTACCGGCAAGCCCAGGGAGATTAGAAAATCAACCACTTTCAGCCGTTCCTCAGCTCGGGCATCCTCGTCAAGGCACAACTGCGACACCAAACCAAAGGATACTTTTTCCCCATGGGAGTAAGGTTTGGTTGCTTTGAGCATAGTTAGGCCGTTAGCAATAGCATGGGAAGTGGCCACCCCACCACTTTCAAAACCCAACCCTGACAGCAGGGTATTGGCTTCGACCACTTTTTCTACAGCCGGGGTGACAATATGTTTGGCCGCGTCCAGCATGGCGGACGGGGCAAACTCCATCAGCAAATCATAGCATAATCGGGCCAGATTCATCGCCGACAGGGTGGCCACACCGCCGGACAGGGCCACGCAGCGAGCTTTAAAAGCCGCTTCGGCTTCAAACCAGGTAGTCAGCCCATCGGCAATGCCGGAGGCCAGCCACCTGACCGGGGCGTTGACAATAACTTGCGTATCTACCAGGACCAGGTCTGGATTAAAGGGCCAAACATCCCAACCATCCATAATCCCGTCTTCGGTGTAGTAGATGGTCAGGGCGCTGGTCGGCGCATCATTGCTGGCGATGGTCGGGACCGACACCATCCGGGCCCGTACATCGGCATTGAAGGCCACGGCTTTAGCCAGGTCAATAGCCTTGCCGCCGCCAACGCCGATAATCACATCGGCTTTCTCGGCTAAAGCCTTTTCTACACCCAGCCTAATCTGTCCCCGGTCACACTCGCCCGAAAACTGGAAAGAGACCATCTCGATATCATATTTTTTCAAACTCTGGCCTACCGGCTCCAAGAACATCTTGCTGGCAACCGGTCCCCAAACCACCAACGCCCGCTTACCCAATGGGACCACATATTTACCAAGTTCTGCCAAGACACCCACACCCTGAACATAACGTCGCGGCGCGATTAAAGCCTTAAGCATTTTTAGTCTCCTTTTTTGCCTTGAAGAGTTGTTTATGCGGACTGGATCTTAGCTAACTTGTCAAAGGCGCCGCCGTTGGTTAACCCTTCATAAGCGGCCACATAAGCCTGGTACATGTCCTCATACAGTTTATGGTTTTCCATGTTCGGCTCAAGTTCACCGGTCACATGCACCATGGCTTCAACGCCCTCGGCAATGGACTTGAAGATACCGGCCCCAACGCCGCCGAGCAGTGCCGCGCCCAACGCCGTCGACTCACCCACTTTCATAGTTTGGACCGGGCGGCCATACACGTCGGCCTGGATTTGATTCCACAGCGGCGATTTGGTGGCCCCGCCGCCGAGCCGCAGCAGGTCAATTTTGACATTGGCTTGCAGCCAGCTCTCGATAATATCTCGAATTTCCAGAACGGTGCCTTCCAGCACGGCCCGGGCCATATCGCCCCGGGTGTGAGCAAAAGACAGGCCGATGAAGGAAGCTCGGGCATTGGCATTCCAGCGTGGGGTGGCGGCGGTGCCCAGGTAGGGCAAGTAGAGCAGTCCCCTACTACCCACCGGCGAGGCCACGGCCAGGTCGTTCAGATATTCATAGGCGCTGCGTCCGTTTTTGGCTTCTAATTCCTTTTCCAGGGTCCCAACGGTATCGCGGAACCAGCGGTAGGAACTGGCAGCGGCATTGGTTAGCCCTTCGGCTTCCCATAGGCCGGGAACGGCGTGGTTGGTAATCATCAGGCCGCCGATACCATCAATCGGTTTATCAAGGGTGGCGATGGCCAGACCGGCCGTCCCCAGGGTGACGGT
Source organism: uncultured Caldilineaceae bacterium (assembly GCA_964622215.1). Classification (GTDB taxonomy): domain Bacteria; phylum Chloroflexota; class Anaerolineae; order 4572-78; family J111; genus DSQQ01. The sequence continues at coordinate 19,370 of CAZUNT010000098.1, read as the reverse complement.
TGCCATCCCCGGCTTGATTGAACCCATGCCGACCACGCCACAGTTCTGGTCGCCCGCACCCACACAGAAGGGGGTCCCGACGGCAAAGCCGGTCTTTTCGGCAATATCGGGACCGATAGTGCCCACCTGCGTTCCGGGGCGGGTGGGTTTACCGAACAGGTCGGGGCTAACCTTGAACAGGTCGCACAATTCTTTGCTCCATTCGACCCGGGGCATATCCCAGACCCCATAAAAGGCCATGTCTGAAACATCGGTATAGAAGTCGTCCGCCCCGAAGGCCTTCAACACCACATCCTGGTTTTGCACGACCTTGTAAATCTTGGCAAAGGTTTCCGGCTCGTTCTTCCGCATCCACAGCACTTTGGTGATGATCCAGGTCGTGCCCATCGGCATACCGCTCGTATTATAATATTTTTGCGGGTCGATGAGTTGGGTCATCTCGGCCACTTCGGCCCCGGTGCGGGCATCCTGCCAGCTAATCATGGGGCGGACCGGCTTGCCCGCCTGGTCAATTGGGGTGGTAACTGAACGCTGGGTGGAGAAACCAATCGAAGCGATATCCTTGGGGTTAACCCCCGACTTGGCCACGGTCGCTTTGCAGGCCGCCATGGTCTGGGCAACCAACTCCATCATATCCTGTTCCACCCAGCCGGGCTTGGGATACGTGGCTCCATATTCACGATATTCACCGTCAACAATGTTGCCCTCGATATCAAAAATGACACAGCGGGCTCCGGTAGTTCCAACATCAATACCGGCTAAATATTTTTTCACCATGGTGTTTTATCTCCTTTGATCTTTATTATTTAGGGTAAAGCCATTTTTGTACTTCGGGCAAAGCCTCAACGATCTCGGCCGCACTACGCGTGCCAATAAGGGCAGCGCCCATCCGAATGAAGGCATAAGCACTGAAAACGCGCGGCTCGATAACCCCAGAAACTTTAAGCCGGGTCGAACTCTTTAATTCGGCCAGGGTGTCGAGCATCAGCCGGGCATCATGGAAATTGGGCCGGCCGGCCGGGCCGGTGCCGGTCGCCGTTTTGACATATTCAGCCCCGGCTGCACTGACCATTTTGGTCGCGGCAACGGTTTCTTCATCGTTCAGACAACCCACCTGGATAATAACTTTGGCAATCAGGCCGGCCTCGTGACACAATTTGACAAATTTATCACACTCCTGCTGATACAGGTCGTACTTGCGGTCTTTTAACCAGGCTATATTAGCCACCATATCCAACACCGTACAGCCGATTTTAATCTGGTCCTCGCTCTCCGCCAGCTTGGCCGCAGTGGTGGCTGAACCATAGGGGAAGGCTATGCCGGTGCCAATCAAGACCTGGTGCTCGCGAGCAAAACCGCCGATTTCGCTCACCACCAACGGCGTCCAGTGCGGCAGGACATAGTAAGCCGCGAACTTATATTTTTCTACTTCTCGACAGCCGGCAAGTTGGTGTTTATCTTGCCACTCCGGGGTGAGGATAGCCAGGTCCATCATCCGGGCCACATCTGATTGGGTCAGTTTACTAATATCGACAGGCATACTTCCACCTCTAGGCTTTCAGTTGAGGGATCATCCCAAGATCACGTAATTGATCCAGGGCATTGATAATTTCCGGCGCGGCTCGCGTCCCAATCCGATCGGCCCCGGCCAGCAGGAACACAAAGGCATTTTGGGGGCGGGGGAATTTGACCCCGGCCACCTTCAACTTGATGTCGGTTCCTTTGAGCGTGTCCCGCATAACCAGGAATTGCTCCAGGCTAGGCCCTTCGAATTGGCCGGAAGAGGTTTTGGCATATTGAACCCCGGCCTCGGCAATGAGCTTGCAGCCGGCGGCAATTTCCGCATCGGTCAGGAAAGAAACTTCCAGAATGCACTTGGTGACGGCCTTTCCGGCGGCCTTAACAAAAGCATCCAGTTCCTCACGCACAGCCTGGTAATTGCCATCCTTCAGCGCGCCGATATTCATAACCACATCTACGGCAGTACAACCCCGGCGAACAGCGTCTTCGGTCTCAAAAGCCTTGACTGCCGCCGGAGCGCTGCCGAAGGGGAAGGCGATACCGGTCCCAATTTCAATATCGGGGTAATCTGCCAATTCTTCGGCAATGATCGGGGTCCAGTAGGCGCTGCTGCTATAAAAAGCCGCAAATTGATATTGCCGGGTCAGAGCGCAGCCCTGGCGAATAGCTGCTTCCTGGGTATTTTTGGGTAGCACCGAATAATCAAAAACTTTAGCCAATGCTTGCTTATCCATCTTGGATAAATCTACGGCCATGATAAATTTACTCCTTTCAGCCCTATCTACCGGATATAGTTTTTTAACTCTGCTATCCGGTCAATGATAAAGTCCGGCCGCGCCTTTTGAATCTCTTCCGGCGGGCCATAACCATAAGTCACCCCACCGGTCAGGCTGCCGGCAGCCTGACCGGCCAGAATGTCCGCCTCAGTATCACCAATCATCACCGTTTTGGCCGGAAGGCCGCCAACCTGGTTGATAATTCGGTTGAGGGCCTCCGGGTGTGGCTTGCGATGGGTAATTGAGTCGGGACCAACGATGACCTGGAAATAGGGAGCCAGATGCAACCCCTCCAAAATTCTCCGAGTCGCGGCTTCAGTTTTGTTGGTGGCAATAGCCATTGTTTTACCGGCGGCGTGATAATGTTTTAGCACTTCAAGGACACCCGGATAGGCCACCGTATCTACAAAGGGGTACTCGTTGTATCGCTTTTTGAACAGCACCAGGGCTTCGTCAAAAAGCTCACCGGCCCTATCGCCCAGGCATTTACGGACCAACGGTTCTGCCCCCCCGCCAATAAAACTGACAATGGTCTCAGGCGGCAATTCGGGTAGGTTCAACTGTTTCAGGACGTAGTTGGCGGCATTGACAATATCGGGGCCGGTGTCGGCCAGAACCCCATCAAAGTCGAAAATGATTAAATCAACTGTCCAGGTCATTAACTATTTCTCCCTTGTTTCATCAGTTCACCAACCGGGGGGATCACCTAACAGAGTGGCGTCCACCCGGTTGGGAAAAACCTGCCGGTTATCACTCAGCAGGGACAGCAGAAGTGGCTACGCCTTTAGCTGCTCGCAAGGTAGTCATCAAGAAATAGAAAGCGGCTCCAACCACGACCGCCACAATCAAGGGAGCAAAGCCGGTAAGCGCATTAAACACACCCAGCGCCGCTAAGATAGATTGGAGAGTCCAGGTTGTGGCCAGCGAGGCCGACGGCGGGTCAATGTGGCTGTCGCCGTGATTCAAAAAGACACAGGCCCAAATTTCGCCCATAAAGGTCCCGATAATCGCAAAGGTCAGTCCCCACCACATGTTGCCGGTGGCTGCCGTAACTAGCTCAGCCGTCAAAACAATATGGTGAGTAACAGGGACAGCGGTCCCGTATTGCAAAAATACCAGGGCCGTTACTACGATACCAAACCCCAGGCCAACCGAAGCAGGCATCAGGCTGGTGAGATAAGCGGTTACCAAACCGGTCCCAACAGCCAGAGTCAATAACTGGAGGGGGTGGGATTGCCAGGGCAGCCAGGCCGCTACATCTGAGGGCAGCCAACGGTTATCACCGGCGCGGACTGTGCCAAAAACGCCCTTTTTGCCAAAAACGACCCGGGCAATAATGGCATTGAGAACAATCGACAGGGCGATGGTATTGGTCCAGGGGGCACTGCCGATATTCGGCACCTGGTTCAGGCCCCACTGCAGCAGGTAGCCCAAGGCGCCAAAAATGCCGCCCACCAGCAAAACATCAGGTGCATTCAGGCCCATCAACCCGGCGGCGATATCCCGACCATTGGCTAATTTTCCTTTGCCGGCAGCATATACGGCTGCGGCCGCGGCGCCGGCAAATGAAACCTGCGGACCGAGGAAGGGACCCCAGGCCACCATGTTGGAAAAGGTGGGGTCACCGGTAGCCATATTGATCCCAGCTCCCACGATGGCCGCAACCCCGCATAAGATAAAAACAGGTAAACCGCCCAGGGCAGCCCCGATAACACCTCCGCCAAAGGCGGCAATCAAATAGATGAAATCAAACATTTTCCCTCCACTTTTTAGTAATTAAACAAACATTAATGTATAATAAATAGAACGGTATGTAAATAGAGTTCCATCCAACCAGGTAAAACATATACTTGGGGTACTCTAAACATGCCCTACCTCAAGGAGATACCGCTTTCCGCCAAGTCATCGGTGTCTCCTTTTTTGTTTTTTTATGTTTTCAAGCCGGCAATATTAAATAGCTACAAATTTTAGAAACCTCCTTACAAAATAAAATATTCCTAAAAGACGCGGATAGGGATTTCGGCCGGCGCGGTGAACAGTTTCTTCAACTGGTCATCCACCTTGCACAAGGTGAGGGACATCCCCGCCATCTCCAACGAGGTGCAGTACTCACCCACGTAGCTGCGCCAAATCTTGATCCCTTTCTCCTCCAACTTCTTGTGGGCATAGCCATACACCAGGTACAACTCCGAAATGGGCGTGCCCCCCAGGCCATTAACCATAAAGGCCACTTCATCCCCACTCTTAAAAACCGGGTCCGCCGTACCCGTCTGCTGGCCTTTCTCGTCGAAGATGGGTTTGCGGTCGGTCAATATGGCCTGGAGCATCTCGTCGACAATCTCATTGGCGCTGACCAACTTCTTGCGGGAGCGGCCCGGTTCACCGTGGATGCCCACCCCCATCTCCATCTCATCCTCTTGCAGGGTGAAGATTGGTTCACCCTTGGCCGGCGGCGTGCAGCCCGTCAAAGCCATTCCCATCGACCGGGTCACCGAGTTGACCTTTTTGCCCAGTTCAACCAGTTCATCCAGCGAGGCCCCCTCTTCCGAGGCCGCCCCCACCGCTTTGATCACAAAAAAGTTGCCGGCCACTCCCCGCCGACCCACCGTCCAGGTGCTGTTCAGCACCGCCACGTCGTCATCCACATAGATCGTCTTGACCAAAACGTCTTCAGCCTCCAGCATTTCAGCCGCCGTTTCAAACGACATCCGGTCTCCGGTGTAGTTGTTGACGATATGCAAAATGCCCTTGGGCGAGGCCAGCAGTTTGGAGGAGGCGACCACGTTGCCCATCGGCGGGGCGGCGAAGACATCGCCGGGGCAAGCCCCGTCGAGCATACCTTTACCCACCGCCATAATATGCGCCGGCTCGTGGCCGGAGCCGGAACCCTGGACGATGGACACCTTGTTGGGATTGGGGGCGTCGGCCCGCATAACCAGGTTGTACTCCGGCACATACTTGATCTTACCGGGGTTGGCCAACTCAATCCCCTTCATCATCTCGGCCACAAAACTTTTAGCTTCATTCATTAACTTCTTCATCGAATTAATCTCCTTTAGCTATAATATGATAAAATTTTTTATGGGTCTCTTTTGGTGAGACCTACCACCCCTAAATGGGGAAGAACCCAACCTGATCCGGAATGACTTGCTCTTAAGCCATTACCCATTTACCCCCTGACTGCGGCGACACGCTGGGCCACATACTCTTCCAGGCCGGTCATTGCCTTCGAGAAGAGGGCTACGGTGGACACCGTGGCCGGGTGGTCGTTAAACTGTTCTAACCACATTCCGTTTGGATCATAGGATTGAATAGCATAGGGGATTTGCATAAATTTATCCAGGACTCTGGGCGGAACTTGCACTGTCTCGATATCCTCAAAAATGAGGTCATCGCCGATCTCGAACATCGGCTCCAACACATACGGCGGGCAGGTATAGACGATATCGCCGGCCAGTTTCTCCACATCCCAGAACTTTGATTTGCCGGTCACCAGGGGACCCTGCCGCATTGAGCAGGCCAGCATCTTGCTGGGGTAGGCGTCTTCCTTGAGCAGGCGGTAGGCGCGTTGGAAGACGGCGATACCGAACCAATGTTTATCCTGCCAGGTCAGCTCAATCCCCCGCCGGCGGGCTTGGACCTCCAAGGCCTCATTTTCGGTCAGCCGTCCAATCATCATGGTAATGACCGCCCGCCATTTACTTAGATCAACCGTCTCTGAGGTGTAGTAAGAGCCTTTCTGGACCAGATGCAGTCCTTCCCGAGTGGCTCTGGCCGACTCTACAATCTGAGGCAGGGTAAAGCAGGTGGTGGTGTTGGTGGAGATGCCTTTGGCGGCCAGTGCTCTGAGCACATCAATACCCTGAGTGCTGCCCGGCACTTTAATCATTACATTTGGCTGCAGCCCCCTTAACTCATCGGCCTGGGCAATCATGATGTCTGTCTCGGTGAACAAGCGCGGGTCAAGCTGGCCTGAAATCCAACCATAGCGGCCCTTCGACGCCTGCCAGATGGGCAGCATCATCTCTGCGCCACGTTTCACAACTTCCTTGTAGGTAAGCCAGGCCAGCTCTCTTGGGTCGAGGTCAGGATTAGACTGGGTCAGGTCGTCAATCCACTCGTTCCAGAACTTCGGATCGCTCTTGACCGCGGTCAACGAGAGGGGAGGGTTGGTGGTACAACCACGAACAAGACTTTTTGCCGGGTCTTGCGGGTTATAAAGGCGCTGCAGTTGTTCTTCTAGCACCGGCCGTTTGGACGCCTCGGCAGAATCCAACATCTTCTGGGTCCACTTCTCGTAGATCAGAGGCGAGGAATCCCACCACACCTCTAAATCAGGGTGGACTTTCATCAAACGTTCAACTGGACTTTCTATCATTCTAACTACCTCCTGTGATATAAATTAGAACCAGCGAGGTATTCCGAGATATGAGGCCAGACCGAAGTATCTTTTCAATATGTAGGGGCGCACCCTTGCGGTCGCCCGGTGGGGTAGGCGCAAGGCCGTACCCCTACCCCGAATTATTGAGAAGATACCCCGCCAGAGCCTAAGATCTGAAACTGACAGGCGCCGCAGTTTACTTGGCTAAATAGGCCAAAATGTGCTACTATATAAAAAAGCACGAAGCAGTTGCGGCTAATATCTGTTGTCGCTGGCAATAGATAACCTATAAGCTGTTTGGAAATGCTGCGGCTACAGCATTACCGATTCGTGTTCGATTTATTCCTTGTAAAGGTCGGGCTTGGTCCCGACCTTTACATTTTGTAATACCTATTTTGAATAAGCTTCCCAAGCTTCAACCAGTTTTTCGGCCATCACGGCGATGGCAACTGAGCCGGCATCATAAGTATCCCTGCTGCGGTCGCCGGTGTATGAAGCCCGGCCGCATTTAGCCACCCAGGGTTTGGTTTCTTCGCTCTTTTGGCGAGCGATCTGAGCGGCGCTTTTGAGGGCATCCAGGGTAGTCCCTCCATTTTGGAGCGTTTTTTCAAACTCGTCGGTAGCGGGGACGAAGGCGTCAAGCAGGGTCTTGTCGCCCAGGTCAGATTTGCCGCGTTTCTTCATCCCTTCAATCGCCGACCGGAGCATTTCCATTAGGTCTGCGGAGGTCAAGTCCTGTTTATCACCCGCTTTAATCCCCGCTCGCAAAAAAGCTGTACCCCAAATGCTACCCGTCACTCCTCCAACGCTCCCCATAAACGTCTGGGCTACGTCTTTGAGAAAGTTTCCAGGATTGGTCCGATTGAGGCTGTCCCACTTGGTGACGGTCACGGCTTCAAAGCCCGTAGCTAAAGAAATGCCAAAATCGCCATCACCAACAACGCCGTCAAGTTCAGAAAAATATTTTCGGTTTTCAAGCGCCACTTCGCCTATAGTCCGAATAATGAATTCAGTGGTTTCAAGACTGGTATGAGCCATACCCCTCTCCTTTGTGGAATATTCATTAATAGATGGTAAAATCTAATTCGATTGTTTTGGTGGAGCCATAAATTAGAAACAGATTGGTGGATAGATCGATTTCGATAGCGCCTCCCTCACAATTGATTTTTAAACTTGACCAATAGATTTTTTGACTAGACTATAAAAACGTTACCCCTGGCTGCCGGCTAAAACCTTTTCTAAATCGTCCACACTGAAATAGCCGGCCGGTTTGGCTTCAGTCCGATTTTGAATGACCATTGCTTGTTCACCATCAGGGTCGCCCAGGCTTGAAAGCACAATGGCGGCCTCACTAAAATCTTCGCTTTGGGTGAGTTCATTGTAAGTAATAATGCAGGTCATCCTGGCCGCCGTGGCGGCCAGCATACCGTTGCGTGAGTCTTCAACCACCACACAATTGGCCGGGTCAAGGTTTAATTTCTCCGCAGCCAAGATGTAAACATCGGGGGCAGGCTTTTTGGCTTTAACCATATCGCCGGCAAAAATCCCGGCAAACTTGCCGGCAGTTTCTTCACCCATCACGTGAAAGAGCACTGCCTGCACCGAAGAGAGAGCCGAGGTTGAGCAAACGGCCAGTCTCCAGCCCTGAGCCAGGGCCTCTTCGGCCAGCCGCTTTACCCCAGGCCGGCCAGGGATAGCCCCGGAAGCAATCAATTCTTTATAAATTTCGCTCTTGCGTTTGTGCCAGCCCGTTACGATATTCCACCACGCCTCTTCCGAGCCTGGTACTTTGTAAACGGTCCGAAAGTTCTCATCCTGGCCCAAACTGGCCATACGCTCCTTACCGCCGCCAATTTTGACCTTTTCGGCATACTGGGCCAGGTTCCACTGCCAGTTAACGCCTTGTTCACGCCACATTTGATTAAAAGCAACCAGATGTCCGTCGCGTTCGGTGTCGGCCAGTACCCCATCGCAATCAAAGATGAGTGCCCTGGTCATGCTTTACCCTCGCTCCCAAAAATCTTAAAATAGGTTTGCGCCATCTTAACCACGTCACCCCGCACTGCGCCAATAAGCTTGAGAGGGTTATATTCGCCGGGGTGCGCTTCCAGGTAAGTGCGGACCCCATCGGCATAGGTCTTTTTTAGGTCGGTTGAAATGTTAACTTTGGCCGCGCCCAACGAGATTAACCGTTTAAAAACATCGTCGGTAAGGCCGCTGCCGCCGTGCAGCACCATCGGCGTCTTGATCGCTTCAACAAGCTGCTGCATGCGGTCGTAGCGAATGGCCGGTGTAGCCTTATAAAAACCATGGGCGGTGCCAATAGGGGGAGCATAGCAATAGATGCCGGTCTCTCGGATGAATTCAACCTCCTTGTCGAGCGGCGGCAGTTCTCCTTCCTCGTCGCTGCCCACGCCATCTTCAACCCCACCTACTGTCACCAATTCACCTTCCACACTGGCCCCATACTGTTTGGCCAGCTTGACGATTTCACGTGTTTTTTGGAAGTTCTCCTCGTGGCTTAAGCCGGATCCATCGAACAGAACAGAATTCCAGCCCAACTCCAGGCAGGTTTGGGCAATTTTGGGGTCGGGGCAGTGGTCGAGGTGTAAAGTGATCGGGGCGGCAACCTGCTTGGCCATACTGGTAAACGTACCCTTAATCACCTCAGCGCCCCAAAACTTTACGGTACTGACCGAAAATTGGATAATTAAGGGCGACCGAGACTCCTCAGCCGCCTTAATCAGACCGGCCATGGTTATGTCATCTACGGCATTAAAAGCAGCAACGCCATAACGCTGTTCAAAAGCCGGCCCCATTATTTCAGGTAATGAGACGATTGACATATTCCAAGACCTCCATTGGTTATCTAAAAATCGATCTTATTAAGCTGGTTCAGTTGTTTTCAAACCGGACAGAGAAGCAATTTCAGCGTACCAGGGTCATCTTTACCGAGTATCTGTCGCCACGATTGTAACACAGGATAAATTCAACCGGCGTGCCATCCTCGGCCAGAACGATACGCTGTTTATACAGGATGGGGGTGCCTTCTTCGATCTCTAGCAAACCGGCCATTTCTGCATCGGCCAGTCGAGCTTCGATTTTTTGCACGGCACGTTTAACTTTGTAACCGTAACTTTCAAGATATAGCCAGGCGGGTTGGGAGCTTAAATCTTTCTGGAGCAGTTCATGGCAGAGCTTATAGGGAACGTATTCATCATAAATTGTCAGCGGGACCCCGTTGGCCAGGCGCAGCGTTTGAATACGAATCACGGGTTCGGTTTCATACAGCGCCAGCGCCTTGGCCACCATCAACTTGGCGGGGACAACCTCCCGGGCCAGGATTTGAATTTCGGCTTCAAACCCTTCGGCTCTGGCCGTGTCGAAAAAGTTGGTGAGTCTATTGTGGTCACGCTCAACGTGAAACTGGGCTACAAATGTACCAACGCCACGACGCCGGTACAGGACCCCCTCGTCAATCAAATCGGTGATACCCTGCCGAACTGTCATCCGGCTCACGCCAAATTGCGTTGCCAACTCATCTTCCGAGGGGAGTTTTTGACCGGGTTCCAATAACCCTTTCTCAATCTGCTCACGCAAAGACTCTCTAACCTGAATGTACAGGGCAACTCCTTCAGTTTTGGTCAAAACAGCCACCATGTCCTCATCCCTCTTATTTCTTATTTCAACCTTCATCACCCGACCAAAAAAAGTTATTCCATCAAATATTGGATTATGTAAAAGTATAGACTTCTTGGTGTATGTTGTAAATATATATAGACGTTTATTAAACAGCCGTATAGACAGCCGTACTTTATCATATGGTTTCACTTTTGTCAAATCAATTCTGAGAGCAAAACTGTCAACGAATATGGAACGAATAAACGAATTTTCGCCGTTCCCATTCGTTTATTCGTTACCCATTCGTTGACAGCAGCGTTCTCAGTGATTCAAACGTGCTCCCAAGCAGCGGGCGAGGCTGACACAAAAATGGCATCAGGTTATGGCCGTAACCTGCCTGGTTCCTATCAAAAATGATGAGGGGATTAGGTTTAATTTTGTAATTGATGAACCATATGATGTAAGGAACGCAGAGTGAGGTAAAGTTGCCGGTAGACCTGACGGTAGTAGGCCTCGTACCAGGCTACCTCAGCGGCCGTCGGTTCAACCAGGCTTTGGTCGCGACGCTGTTGGGCCAGCGCCGCAGGGACATCGGCATAAACTCCCGCCCCCAAGCCCCCCAGAATGGCCGCGCCCAGGCTGGTGGCCTCCGCTACTTTGGCCACGGTAATAGTCTGGTTTAGCACAGTCGCCTTGATACGCATCAGAAGGGGGTTACGGGTACTACCGCCGGTGACATAGACTTTGCGAATCGGTTCTACTCCAGGATAAGCCAGGAGTGACTCCAGGGTATGCCGAGACTCATAAGCCAACCCTTCCAGGATAGCCCGAAAAAGCGTTCCCCGCTTGGCATCGGTACTGAGGCCGATGAACGCGCCGCGCCCTTTGGGATCGTCATAAGGGGGATTAGCCTGGCGCAAATGCGACAAGAAGCCAACACCCAGGCTGCCGGGAGAAACCTGTTCGGCCTCGGCAATCAGCGTACCGTAATCAATCTCTTTACCCAGAATTTCGCGCCACCAGTCCACGCTCCCCCCGGCGGTGAACAGCCCACTCAGCACATAATAGTGGCCGGCCGCCACGTGAGCGCCCTGGGTGTACCCCTGATTACCCATTACCGGGTCGGTTAGCGGCTGTTTCAGGGAGAGAAAAATGGCCTCAGCCGTACCCATCGAACTAAGCACCGAGCCTGGCTCTGTCACCCCAATAGCCAAGGCCCCGCAAACATGATCATGACCGCCGGTAGCAACCTGAGCGGTGAGAGGCAAGCCGGTGAGGGCGGCCGCCTCCGCGGTAACCGGCCCAAGCCGGACGCCGCTGGGCTGGAGCGGCGCGAAGAGGTCAGGCGAAAGTCCAATTTCTCGGATCAAATCTGTGTGCCACTGCAAACGGGCCAGGTCCAGGGCCAGGGTGCGCGAGGCCAGCGAATATTCGGTAGCCGGTACACCGGACAGGCGATAGGCCATATAATCGGCCATATGGAGCCACCGCACCGTGCGGCTAAAAACTTCCGGCTCGTTTTCTTTGATCCAGAGGAGCTTACACGCCCCGAAGATATGGTGTAACGATAAACCCGTTATTGCAAACAGACACTCTCGCCCTATGGTGCGTTCCAGCCACTCCACTTGGGGCTGCGTGCGCTGGTCAAACCAGGCAATGATGTCGTAGGTGGGTTGACCGTGAGCGTCCAACGGCACTCCCGCTTCCCCCATGCTGGCCGCAGCCACGCTGACAATCCGGCTCGGGTCGTCAACTTGTCCGGTGGCTTGGCGCAAGGCTCTGGCAGCGCACTGCCACATTTCTTCGGGCTTATAATAAGCCCACGAGGGGTGGGGATAATAGGTGGGGGTGGAGACGCTCGCTTCGGCCACAATCCGCCCATCCGGCTCAAAGATGACTGCTTTAATGTTTGAGGTGCCAACATCTATTCCGGCCACCAGTGGTTGGGTTGTCATCATTTCTCCTTTGTAAACGACCGCCGACGGCTGACCGCTGACCGCCGAAAAACGTTTTCGTTATCGGTGGTGTGCCGAAGGCTCGAAAATACTAAGAAAATAGCTTTCCGGAGTCAAAAAGCTATGCTTTTTGACTCCATTTTCGTCTTGCGGTTTAACCGGTTACCCTCATTCTTGTCCCGGCCAGGTTGAAATAATCTCGGAGGAGCCAGCAAGTGCGTTCATACACCGCCTGTTGAGCTTCGGCCACATCCCCTGAAGCTTGTAACGCCGGCTCATAGGCTTGCCGGATTTCGGTGCCAACATTGACCTTGGCAATGCCCTTTTTGATCGCCGCCAGTAAATATTCTCGTTTTACCCCCGAACCGCCATGCAGGACAAAGGGAATACCGCCAGCAGCTTGATGCAGCTTCTCCAGGTGCTCAAGATTTAATTTGGCCTCGATCTTTTTTTGATCTTTGGCTACGCCCGAAATCGCCCCATGGATATTGCCGATGGCCACCGAAAGCCAGTCGCACTGAGTTTCCCGGGCAAAACGTTCGGCCTGTTTGACCTCGGTAAAACCTTTACCCGACTCAAAAAGTTCTTCATAGGGGGGCAGCGGGCCGGCTTCATGGCCCAACACTGCGCCTAACTCGGCCTCGCAGGGGATACCGGCCTGGTGGGCCACTTCGACCACTCGCCGGGTGGCTCGAATGTTGCCCTCTAAATCCAGGCGCGAGCCATCCACCATGACCGAATGATAGCCCAGGCTAATTGCCTCCTGAATAATCGACAGATAATCCACTTCAATTTTATCCTCATCAATGACCGGCACGTGATCCAGGTGAAGCCGGACATAGTTGGGTTGATTCCACCTGGTAAACTCCTCCATCACAGCCGTCATACTTTTGGCTTCAAATTTCAGAAACTCCAGCCGGGCCACTTCGATAAAGGCGAAGCAGTCCTGATCAACCACGGCCTGGATGACCGGTTTGACCATCGGCAGGTAAGGCACATTAAAAGCCGGAATGAACACACCGGCTTTAAGGGCATTGCTGACAATATCAGCGCTACTCAACATCTGTTACGCTCCTGTTCGATAATATTTGGGATAATCCGTACACAGCAAATACAGTGGCTCTTCGTCTTCCTCAATCTGGGGAAAACGCCCAACCGGTTCGTAAAAGCGATTATCGGTGTTGTCGTCATTCACTACTGAAACTTCGCCCACCAACACCCGGCTTTCGGCGCCCCAGAATTTGTGGTAGAGACCGGTGGGCAGGGTGATACTCTCGCCCGGACTCAACGTTACTGTATCCCCCGCCTTGAGAGTGCACTTGACCCCGTCCAGGCTGACGGTGACATCGGTATCGGCTAACCCTTCATCTGGGGTTGAATTGTATAACTGGATCACCAGTTTGCCGCCGCCCCGGTTGATAATATCTTCGACTTTGCGCCAGTGAAAATGAAACGGCGTGACCTGGTCGACGTCAACAATCAACATCTTCTCGGCATAGATTTTACCCTGGCCTGTTTTCAGATTCTCCGGGCTGCCGTTGCGAATGGTAAAGATGAACAGGCCAACCTTTTCGTAATCACCCTGGCCAAAATCGGTAATATCCCAGCCGAGTTGGCGATCGACGATCTCGCGTACCTCTTCGCCCTTGGCCGCCCAATCCGCCGGGGTCCAGTAGGCAAATGGGGGCAGATAAAAGCCTCGTTGTTTAATAAAAGCATCCGCCTCACGGATGATGGCATTGATTTCCGAACGTTTCATTTAGCCACCTGCTGAGGTAAATCCACCTGATAACCAAGATAACGCCCCAACGCTTCCTGGAGGGGGGCCTGAAACCGGCCGCGGGCCAGGTTAACATGATGACGGTGACCTTTGCGGCCGATGTACCCCAACACATCTTCCAGATGATTGACCTCCGCCACCCCGGCCACACCAAAAAAGTCGGCGGGAATAGGATCGCCGGTAAAACGTCCCTGGCCCAGATAAACATTGATAGCGCCATCCAGGGTCAGTAGATTGGCAAATGTAAACCCCATGGGCATAATTCGGCCCACATGGGGGCCATAACTACAGCCCTTGCCGAGAGAATTTTCCAGGATGGCATGGTCAACTATCTGTCCCTGATCCTGCATAATGGCTCTGGGCGCCGGGCCACAGTGGAATAAAATGCACTTGTCGGACTCGTCGGCGTAATTGTTATTCCAATCTAAACAAACCGGCGGTTCACCCGAAACCAGGCTCAACAGATACATACTGATGGCGCTGCCCAGGTCAACCTCACAGGCCGCCGGCAGCATGTTATTGTTCAGCGCGCCCAACAAGACACAGGGCGAAATTCCTAATTGCTGCTGAAGTTCCGACCAACAGCGAATGGCAATCGCATCCATCTGGTAACTCTGGATAATTTCATCCAGCACCACCCCTAACTTGATTAGGTGGTCAAAGGCTTGGGCCGGCACCCCGGTCCACGAGGCATACTCTTTGAAGAAATCGGCTTTAGCCTGGTAGGCGGGGCTATCCGAGGATGACGCTTTAACCCGGGCAATCACCTCGGCCAAATCCAGTGTTTCCACTGTAATCCCATGCCGTTGCAGCGTGACCTCGTCAATACGAACCGTCTTGAAAGGGGTAGTGCGAGCGCCAATCGCCCCTACCGTCATTCCCTGCAAGCCTTTCACCACCCGGCAAACCCGGTCAAAATAATCCACGTTGTCCTTAAATTTGTCGCTCTGGGGATCGACCACGTGAGGCTTAAGGGCAGTAAACTTGATCCCAAATTGTTGGAAGACATCCATAATGGACAACTTTCCACAAAACGAGTCTCGCCTGAGCGCCGGTCCCATCTTATCCAACTCATCAGGATAAGCTTGAATCAAAATGGGGACCCCGGCCTCTTTGAGCGCCGTCGCTGCTCCGAACTCATCGCCAAAGTTGGGCAAACTGAGAATGACCCCATCAAATTTGCCGTAGTTATCCCGCAAAAAATTGGCAAACCGCTGGCCCTCCTCGCGGGTTTCCACTGCCCCGTAACGGGTGGCGCCCTCATCCAACATGATGACCTCGTGTCCCCACGCCCGTAAAAGCCGGGGGAGATCCTCCCTGGCCTGGGCAATCAAAGAGGCTGGGAAAAAACCTCGATTTCCAAAGAAAAGGGCAAAAGTAGATTTATGGACTTTCATGATTAAACCTCTTTCTGCTGTTACTAATGAAAAGGAGCGATGATTAAAACGTTTTAATCGCCCCCATTATAATTAAAACGTTTTAACCTGTCAAAAAATTATTGATAGAGCGAGCTGGCGCGAACAACCATCTCGGGCCGGAGAACCGTCTGGGTAGGTTTCAGGGAAACTTGTTTGTTTTCTCTCGCTTCGATTATCCCATGTAATTTCTGCATAGCCACTGAGCCTAAACGCTTTAGCCCCTGTTTAACTGAAGTCAAGGGCGGCCAAAAAGAAGCTGCCTCGGGCACGTTATCAAATCCAACGACCCGTAAATTTTCTGGCACAACGACACCCCTGGCATGGGCGGTGTGAAGCGCTCCCAAAGCCATCATATCGTTGCAAGCAAAAACTGCATCCAGATCGGGATGACGTTCAAGCAACACCTGCATACCCAATTGGCCGCTATCCGCTAACCAATCACCTTCGACCACCAAGCTATTAGAGGCAGCCAATCCTGCCTTTTCCAGACCTTCCCGCCAACCCTCAACCCGTTCTTGCACTTCCCACCAGTCTAACGGGCCGGCAATCAGGCCAATCGTTTGGCAGCCCTGCGCGATGAGATGTTCAACAGCCATTTTTGCACCGGCGCGATTATCAATAGTTACGATTGTCAGGTTGGCTACCGGATGCATGTGTAAAAACACGACCGGCGGGTATTTTTCCAGGGGCACGGTTTTTAGCCAATTTCGATTCCCCCCAAACTCGTGGACAGCCCAAATAATACCCGCCACCTGATGGGCGACGATTTCACTCAAAACGGCCTGGACACTACTCTCGCTAGAATCGTCAATGAAGTGAAGCATTAATGAATACCCCAGCTCATCAGCTTGTTGTTGAATCCCGGTCAGCGTAGACGAGTAACCGTAATAACCTAAATCCTTAAATTCTTTAATCACAATCGAGATGATACAACTTTTTTGATTAACCAGGCTCCGGGCCAATAAATTAGGCTCATAACCCAACTCTTCTATAATTTTGAAAATACGCTCACGGGTTGCCTCAGCCACAGGACGTTTACCGGACAGCGCATTAGAAACAGTCCCCGGCGATACATTGGCTAATTTGGCCACATCAATAATAGTTACAGGCATACAACCGATCCTCCCCCGGAGGAATTAAAACGTTTTAACTATGGTATCATAAAATTTCTTCCTTTTCAAGAGGTTAGCTTTTATTTGAGGTTACTACTCAGGCTACCCCAAATTGAGTATTCCTGACCGCAGACCGCAAACTGCCGACCGCCATAATTCGCCCTATACCCTGTCTTTTCGGCGGTCAGCGGTCAACGGTCGGCGGTCAGGGCTACTGAGACATAGGGTCGGCTGAGTAGTTACTATTTGAGTGGAGAGAGGAGGAGTTCAGCTCATATCTCTAGCGGGATAAAATTATCCCCATACGCGCCCAGGTTGGGGCCGAGCGTGTCCTGGTAGTTGGGGCGCAAGGCCCACTCCTGATCACAGGCGTTGCACTTGAGGCAGCCCGCCGGGGGGCAGGCTTGAGTGAGGTTATTGCGCAGCGCCCGGCGCAAATCCCAGGTAAAAAAGGCTTTGCTGACGCCGGGAGTCACCACTTCCCAGGGCAGCCGCTCGTCGAGTTGGCGCTCACGCAGGTAATCATCCTGGCTCAAGCCTTCGGCCTCCAGCGCCCGCTGCCACTCCCGCAGATTAACTTTGCGCATGCGAGCCAAAACTTTGCCGAGCCGCCGGTCGCCCCGCGCCAGCACTCCTTCTACGGCGGCCCAGGCCGGGCTGTCACTGCGTACGGTTACACCGTTGGGATTGAGGCGATTTTGCAGATAATTGATCCGCGCTCCGATAATTTCAACCGGCATCATGGCCGTCCATTGGAAAGCCGTGTGGGCTTTGGGCACATAGGGGGTGGCGTTGATGGCAAGGTTACGGGGGAAGATTTGCCGCGCCGCCAGGGCCATTTGGGCAATGGCCTCCACATCTTCTTCCGTTTCTGTCGGCTGGCCAACCATAAAATACATCTTGAGCTGAGGGAAATTATACTTGGCTGCCAGTTCTACGGCATGCAGAATTTGGGCATCGGCCTGGGGTTTGTTGATAACTTTGCGCATCCGCACGCTGCCCGCTTCCGGGGCAATGGTTAAGGTTTGGTTGCCGCTCTCAGCCAACCCCTTGATCAACGGTTCGCTAAGCGGATCCACCCGCATGGAGGAGGCGGTCAACCGGGCGCCTATTTTACGCAGCTCGATCGCAATCTGATCAATCCAGCTATGGTCGCTCACCGCCGCACTGACCAGCCCAACCCGGTCGCGGTGTTTAAGGCCATGCCGGGCGGCAGTCAGAATCGTATCCAGGTGCATCTCCCGCATTGGCCGGTAAACATACCCGGCCAGGCAGAAGCGGCAGCCCCGGCCGCAGCCGCGCGCAATCTCAATCAGGGTGCGGTCGCCAAATTCGGTGTTGGGGGTGTAAATCTGGGTCACGGTGGGCCGCGTCTCAATATCTTTGACCCAAACCCGCGCCACCGGCTTATCGTAACTGAGCGAGGGAACGTACATACCGTCCATCTGGTTCAGTCGTTGGTAGGCTTCGGCTCGTGGCGCAGCCTGGATTTCCCATAAGGCGTCCAGCAGCGGCGGCACAATCCCCTCCCCTTCGCCAATGGCAAAGACATCAAAAATATCGGCCAGCGGCTCCGGGTTGGTGTAGACCGCCGGGCCGCCGGCAATCAGCAGCGGCCAGTTTTCGTCTCGATCCTGGGCAAACAGGGGAAAACCGGCCTGGCGCAGCATATGCACCACGTTGAAATAATCCATTTCGTAGGAAATGGTAAAAGCTACGGCGGCAAACTCGTCCAGGGGGCGCTGCGACTCCAGCGATAACAGCGGCTCGTCGCGTTGCGGGATTTGCTGGAAACTAAAAAAGACCCGTTCGCAGACCACATCGGGTTCATCATTAAAAAGCCGGTAGAGGGTGTGCAGAGCCAGGCTGCTCATACCCACCCGATAACTGTTGGGCCAAACCAGGGCGATCGGCAGTTTGCCGCCCCAATTTTTGACCACCGTCCCCTCTTCCTGGCTAAGAATTTTCTTTATTTGCTCAATGTACCGATAATCTTGCTTCATTGACTTACAGCGTTTGCCGCGCTCACTACACCCACCTAATTTTTATCATTAGTTTGATAAAAATTATTATAATGGTCTCCCACTCAAACTGCAAAAAACAGCCCGACTGTGATTAACAATCGGGCTGCGGCACGTGGGGATGCGAATAGTTAAGTTCAATCTTCGAATAGCTTCGTCGGCAGACCGTCAATACTGGTTTGGTTATACCTACGTTGGTACTTAATCAGACCGGCCTGTCCCTGCTTTTCTACCCATTGGGCCATATTATTGCGCCTGGCTTTGAATTCGTACTGCGGCACTCCAAAGCCGCAGGAAGTCTGGACCGAATCTATAGCCAGGACAAATATCTGGCGGGCATTTGGCCTCGGCTCAAACCTGGCATACAGCTCGGCCCAGGCTGCATCTCTGGGGCGGACTACCTGGCCGTGGCCGAAGAGGCGCAGGATCAACGGTTTTTTGCCAAAGCTGCAAAACATAATCGTCATCCGACCATTTTCGATGACATGAGCGGAGGTTTCGTTGCCGCTGCCAATGACGTCAAGATAAGCGACTGTTTTATGATCAAGGCAGCGAAACGTGTCCATCCCTTTGGGAGAGAGATTAATTCGTCCCTGCGTAGGCGCGGTAGCGACAAAGAACAGTTGTTGGGCGGCGATAAATTTTTCGAGAGTCGAAGTCAACTCTGGATAGAACTTAGCCATCTTTGGATTTACCTTTCATTAATCGGTCTAAGCCACCCCCAACAGGTTCTTGGCTATCCGCGAGGCGCTGCCGGCATCGGCCGCAAAGCCGTCTGCCCCAAC